>NZ_JSZE01000016.1 GCF_000802365.1 Xanthomonas cannabis pv. cannabis | reverse complement strand
CGCCCGGGTGCGCTCCTACAACAATGTGGCGGTCGTCGCGGATCGCGCTGTGCGGGTCTTTTCCAATCACGCCATGTCACCAATCCCCGACACCCCGTAGGAGCGCCCCTGGGCGCGACGGGGGGATCGGTAGAGCCCATCGCGCCCGGGGGCGCTCCTACAAGTGTCTGGCGGGTGTTGCGGATCGCGCTGTGCGGGCATTGCCCGAGCACGGCTTGTCACCAATCCCCCATCGTAGGAGCGCACCCGGGCGCGACAGGCGTTACCGCTCATGCCCGTCGCGCCCCGGTGCGCTCCTACGGGACACCACTGTTGCGCAAAAAAAAAAGCCCCGGCATTGCCGGGGCTTTTCGTTCTACGCCCTGTCCGGGATCAACGATCCGGGCGATGCGTGCCTGAGTCGTTCTGTGCGACCAGATATTCCTTGGACTGCTCGTCCAGCTTGTCGCCCAGCATGCGGCGCACCACCACGAAGAACAGCGGGATGAAGATCACGCCGAGCACGGTGGCGAACACCATGCCGCCGATCACGCCGGTACCGATGGAGTGACGCGAGTTGGCGCCGGCACCGGTGGAGATGGCCAGCGGCAACACACCCAGGATGAACGCGAACGAGGTCATCAGGATCGGGCGGAAACGCAGATGCGCCGCTTCCAGGGTAGCCTCGCGCAGGGTCTTGCCCGCCGCGCGCTGCTCCACCGCAAATTCCACGATCAGGATCGCGTTCTTCGCGGCCAGACCAATGACGGTGATCATGCCGATCTTGAAGTACAGGTCGTTCGGCAGGCCGCGCAGCATCGAGAACACGATTGCGCCCAGCACGCCGATCGGCACCACCATCAGCACTGCCACCGGAATCGACCAGCTCTCGTAGAGTGCGGCCAGGCACAGGAACACCACCACCACCGACAACGCCAGCAGCAGCGTCGCCGCGTTACCGGCAATGATTTCCTGGTACGACATGCCGCTCCAGTCGAAACCGAAGCCCGGTGGCAGGTCGTTGTTGACGATCTCTTCCATCGCCGTCATCGCCTGACCGGAACTGCCGCCGGGCGCCGGGTTGCCGACGATGTTGACCGCCGAATACCCGTTGTAGCGGTTCAATGCCGGCGACGCGTAGGTCCATTCGGCCTTGACCACATTGCTCAGCGGAATCATCCCGGGTTGGCCGTCGGCGCCTACCGCGGTCGTGCTCGGGCTGAAGAAGTTGCGCAACGACTCGGGGCCGGTGCGGAACTGGTCGTCGGAGCGGATGTTGACGCGCTTGATGCGGCCTTCGGAGAAGTAGTCGTTGACATACACCGGTGCCAGCATCAGCTGGATCGAGTTGTAGATGTCGCTGACGTCCAGCCCCATCGACTGCGCCTGCACGCGGTCCACGTGCAACTGCAGCTGCGGCGCATTTTCCAGCCCGTTCGGGCGCACGCCCACCATGGTGTCGGCCTTTTCGGCGGCCTTGCCCAGCACGATGTTGCGCGCCTGGGTCAAGGCCTCCTGGCCGGCACCGGCGCGGTCCTGCAGCCACATGTCGAAGCCGCCGAACTGGCCCAGGCCCTGCACGGTGGGCAGGTTGACCACGAAGATCTGCGCGCCCTTGATGCCGTAGAAGGCGCCGTTGAGCTGCTGGATCAACTGCTCGGCAGTGACGTCACGCTCTTCCCACGGCTTGAGCCGGATGAAGCCCATGCCCACGTTTTCGCCCGAACCCAGGAAGCTGAAACCGGCGATCTGCAGCATGCCTTCCACCGCCGGCTGCTTTTCCAGCACCGCACGCATCTGCGCGAAGGCTTCGTTGGTACGGATCTTGGTCGCGCCCGGCGGCAGCTGCACGATCGCCACCGCAAAGCCCTGGTCTTCTTCGGGCAGGAAGCTGCTCGGCATGCGCGTGAACAGGAAGCCGCACAGCACCACCAGCACCACGAACACGATCATCCACGGCGGCGAGCGCTTCAAGGTGTGGCCAACCACGCCCACATAGCGGTGCGCCAGCTTGTCGTAGTACTTGTCGAAGGTGCGGTAGACCCAGTTCTTCTTGTCCGAATGGGTGGCCTTGAGGAAGCTGGCGCACAACGCCGGGGTAAAGGTCAGTGCCAGGAACGCGGAGAAGCCCATCGACATGGCGATGGTCAGCGCGAACTGCTTGTAAATCGCACCGGACGCACCGGGCTGCAGCGAGGAGGGGATGAACACCGCCGCCAGCACCACGGTGATGGCCACCACCGCGCCGGTGATCTGGGTCATCGCCTTCTGCGTGGCTGCCTTGGGCTCCAGATGCTCCTCGCTCATGATGCGTTCGACGTTCTCGATCACCACGATCGCGTCATCGACCACGATGCCGATCGCCAGCACCATCGCAAACAGCGTCAGCTGGTTGATGGTGAAGCCGATGGCGTACATGCCGAAGAAGGTGCCCAGCAGCGCGACCGGAATCACCAGGGTCGGGATGACCGTGGCGCGGAAGTTCTGCAGGAACAGCAGCATCACCAGGAACACCAGCACGATGGCTTCGGCCAGCGTGTGGACCACTTCCTCGATGGAGATGCGCACGAAGGTGGTCGATTCGTACGGCGCAAACCAGCTCACGCCCTGCGGGAAGGTGGGCTGCAGTTCGTCGAGCTTGGCACCGACCGCCTCGGACACGTTCAGCGCATTGGCGCCCGGCAACAGCTGGATGCCGAACGCACCGGTGGGCTTGCCGTTGTACTGGGTGTCGAAGCCGTAGTTGCTGGGGCCGACCGAGACGCGTGCGACATCCTTCAGGCGCACGGTGGCGCCATTGTTGTCGGTGCGCAGGATGATGTTCTCGAACTCTTCCGGCGAGCTGAAACGCCCCTCCGCCGATACCGTGGCCGTGAAGCTGATGCCTTGCGGGGTCGGGTCGGCGCCGACCGAACCGGCGGCGAACTGCACGTTCTGGTTGCGGACCGCGGTCAGCACCTGGGTGGCCGACAGGTTGTAGCCCTGCAGCTTCTCCGGGTTCAACCAGATGTTCATCGCGTACTCGGCGCCGAACTGGTTGGTGCTGCCCACGCCGGGCACACGCGAGATCTGCTCGAGCACGCGCGAACCGACGATGTCGTTGAGCGCGTCACGGTCGATCGACGGGTTGTCCGAGCGCAGTGCCGCCACCATCAGGAAGCCGGCGTTGGCCTTGGCCACCACCACACCCTGCTGGGTGACTTCCGATGGCAGACGCGGCGTGGCCAGCGACACCTTGTTCTGCACCTGCACCTGCGCGATATCCGCGTCGGTGCCGGTTTCGAAGGTCAGCGTGATGGTGACGCGGCCGTTGGACGCCGACGACGAGTTGAAATACAGCAGGTGGTCGATACCGGTGAGCTGCTGCTCGATGACCTGGGTCACCGCCTTTTCGGCGGTGTCGGCGCTGGCGCCGGGGAAGTTGGCGGTGACGGTGACCTGCGGCGGAGCAATCGTGGGGTACGACTCGATACCCAGATTGAGGATCGAGATCACGCCGGCAAGCGAGATCAGGATCGCCACCACCCAGGCAAAGATCGGGTGTTCGATAAAAAACTTAGGCATGTCCGGGTTCCGTCACTGCTGCTTGGACTGGGAGTCGGCCGGCTGCGCGGCCGCGTCCTGCTTGGGCTGCTCCTGCGCCGCCGGTGCCGCGGCATCGGCCGCGTCGGCGGCCGGTGCGGCCTGCGTATTGCCGGCCTGGCCTGCGGCCGGTGCCGCGCCGGGAGCGCCCGGCTGACCGGGCTGGCCGCCTGCGGCCGGCTTGTTCGGGTTCCACGGCACGCCCTTGGCCGGCTGCCCTTCCTTGGCCTTCTGCACGCCATCGACGATGACCTGGTCGCCCGGTGCCACGCCGCCGGTCACGATCCACTGACCCTGCTGCTGGCCGTCCACGGTAAGGTTCTTGCGCACCACCTTGCCGTCCTTGCCCAGCACCAGCGCATACGCGCCGGTCGCATCGCGCTGCAGGGCCTGCTGCGGCACCAGATAGGCGTTGTTGCGCTGGCCGAGGCTGGCCTTGAAGGTGACGAAGGCACCCGGCAGCAACGACAGTTCCGGGTTGGGCAGGGTGGCGCGCAGCGACACCGCACCGGTGCTCGGGTCCACCGTCACCGCCGACACGTCCAGCGTGCCGGGGTGCTGGTATTGGGTGCCGTTGCCCAGTTCCACGTTGATGGTGGACTTGCCGTCGCCGCTGAGCTGCACGTTGCCGCTGCTCTGGGCCTGGCGCAGCGAGGCCAGTTCTTCGCTGCTCATCGCGAAGTTCACGTACAGCGGGTCGATCTGGTCGACCGTGGTCAGCAAGGTGGCTTCGCCTGCACCGACCAGGGCGCCTTCGGTCACCCGCTGGATGCCGGCGCGGCCGGTGATCGGCGAGGTCACGCTGGCAAAGCCCAGCTGGATCCGGGCCGCTTCGACCATGCCGCGCATCTGCTGCACGCTGGCTCGGGAAGAGCGCTCGGTGGCTTCGGCGTTATCGATGTCCGCGCGCGAGACGTACTGCTGCGGCGCCAGGCTGCGCGCGCGCTTGGCGGCGATCTGGGCATTGGCGTAGGTCGCTTCGGCCGCGGCCAGCTGGCCTTGGGCCTGCAGCAGGGTGGCCCGCAGCGGCATCGGGTCGATCTCGAACAGCGGCTGGCCTTCCTTGACGTCGGTGCCTTCGGTGTACAGGCGCTTGAGCAGCACGCCGTCCACGCGGGCGCGCACGTCGGCCGAGCGGAACGCCGACAGGCGACCCACCAGGTCGCGTTCCAGCGGCAGCGTCTGCGGCTTCATTTCCAGCACCGACACTTCCGGCGGCGGCGGCGCCTGCTGCTGTTCGGGCTTGCTGCAGGCAGCGAGCGCCGCGGTGATGGCCAAGGCCAGGCCGAAGGTGCGGAGCGGGGCAATCATCAGGAGGAACTCCGTTAGGGTCTTGAAGTGAGAAAAGAAAGCGGGGCCGGCGCAGGCGCGGCAGGTGCCGCGGCAAACGCCCGCAAAAAGGTGTCGACGGCGAACTGCGCCCACTGCTGCCTGGCGGGCAGGCCGGCGCGATGGGGAACCTGAAACCGTTGGCGATCGAAATCCAGCCCGACGATCATGCTCAGCAGCAGCTCGGCCATGAAGTGCGGATCGTCATGGCGCAGCTGACCGGCCGCCATCGCCTGTTCGAAGCGATGCGCCAGACGTCGCTGCATGCCGACCACGCCTTCGTGGAAAATTTGCTGGGACTGATCCGGGAACCGATGCGACTCGGCTTCCAGCAGACGACAGGTCTGTAGCACATCCGGGCTGTTCAGGCGGTCAAGATGGGCCAGCGCAAAGGCCAGCAGGTCCTCGCGCAGATCGCCGGAGACCGCGTCCAGCGGCACCGTGGCCAGGTGCACGTGGTCCTGCAGCACATCGCGCAGCAGGTTCTCCTTGCAGCCGTAGTGACTGTAGAGCGTTTGCTTGGAACAGCCGGCGCGCTCGGCCACCGCGTCCATGCTCAGCCGCATTCCGCGTTCGGCAAGCAAGGTATGCACGGCAGCATGGATGCGGCGATCGCAGTCCGAACGCCGGGCAGCACGGGGGGAACGAGGGGTCATGGCGGTAGACTATACCGTCCAGTTTAGTTTTTAAACAGCCTTGACGTAGCCCGTCCGGTCTGCACAACGCCTTGTGTGCCAAGCGTCGCGCCGGACTTTGCCGGATCTGGCGATCGGCGGCGGCGCCCGGCCGGGTAGCGGCTGGAAACTTCAGACCCATACGGCTTCTGCACCCCCAAGATGCCTGCCGGGCGCTGAGCATTTGCGCTATGCAGCAAGGCGTTGTCACGGTCCATCGGTACAATTCAGCTTTCCTACCGAGCATCCCAGCGCTCTCATGACAGCCAAGAAAGCCGCTCCGAAATCGTCCACGACGTCGGTCAAACCGGTCGCCGAACGTGCCGTCCCCGTGCTTGCCACCGAACCGCAGGCGGTCACCCTCGAGCCGGTGTTTGCCGCACTGCGCAAGCGCTACCCGGCGGCCCGCCAGGGCGAGGTCCAGGCGTTCGCCGCCGACTTCTACCGGCGCATGGAAGAAGACGAGTTTCCCAATCATCCGCCCGAGCAATGGGCGGCGCTGGCGTCGGACATGCTGGAGTTTGCCCGCGTACGCAAGGCCGGCACGGTCAACGTGCGCGTGTTCAACCCCACCCTGAAGAGCCACGGCTACGAGTCGCCGCATACGCTGCTGCAGATCGTCAACGACGACATGCCGTTCCTGGTGGACTCGGTCAGCATGACCCTGTCGGACCTGGGCATCGGTGTGCACGTGCTGGGTCACCCGGTGCTGCGCATCGCGCGCGACAAGGCCGGCAAGCTGACCGCGGTGGGCGAGGGCAAGAGCGAATCGCTGATGGTGCTGGAGATCGACCGCCAGCCGGCCGATGAGATGCCCAAGGTGGAAGCGGCGGTGCGCAAGGTGCTGGCCGAGGTGCGCGCCATCGTGCAGGACTGGGCCGCGATGCGCGAAAAGATGGTGATGCTGGCCGACGACCTGGCCACCCGCCGCCTGCCCATCGACGACATCAGCCGCCACGAGGCGCAGGAGTTCCTGCGCTGGGCCGCCGCCGACCACTTCACCTTCTTCGGCTACCGGGAATACCGCGTGGAGAAGCAGGGCGGCCAGGATGTGCTGGCCCCGGTGGAAGAGACCGGCCTGGGCCTGATGCGCGGCCACGACACCTCGCCGGCGCGCCCGGTGACCACCCTGGCCGCGCACGGCCTGAATGCCTCGTCCAAGCTCAAGGACGCCTTGATCCTGACCAAGACCAATGCGCGCTCGCGCGTGCACCGCGTTGGCTACATGGATTACATCGGCATCCTGGAATTCGATGCCAAGGGCCGCATCGTCGGCGAGCAGCGCTTCCTGGGCCTGTTCACCTCCAGCGCCTACAACCGCCGCCCGTGGGAAATCCCGCTGGTGCGCCAGCGCCACGAATACGTGATGAGCAAGTCGGGGCTGACCCCGAGCAGCCACAGCGGCAAGGCGTTGCGCCACATCCTGGAAACGCTGCCGCGCGAGGAGCTGTTCCAGTCCAACGAGGAAGAGCTGTACCGCACGGCGATCGGCATCCTGGGGCTGCAGGAGCGTGTGCGCAGCCGCATGTTCCTGCGCCGCGACAAATACAGCCGCTTCATCTCCGCCTTGGTGTACATCCCGCGCGAGCGCTTCAACACCGACGTGCGCCTGCGCATCGAAGGCCTGTTGAAGGACGCGCTGCATGGCGAGTACATCGATTCGAGCGTGGTGCTGGGCGAATCGCCATTGGCGCAGCTGCATCTGATCGTGCGCCCCAAGAGTGGCGAGGCGCTGGAGTTCAACACCACCGAACTCGAATCGCGCCTGGCGCATCTGCTGCGCAACTGGCGCGACGCCCTGCGCGAAGCGCTGGTGGCGCGCCACGGCGAGGCCAACGGCCTGCGCATGGCGGCCAACTTCGGCCGCGCGCTGCCGGCCGGTTACATCGAGGACTCGTCGATCGAGTCGGCAGTGTCCGATGTCGAGCACCTGGCCACGCTGGATGGCCCCGATGACCTACATCTGAGCCTGCAGGAAATCCGTCGCGACGACGGCATGCGCCTGGATGCCGGCGAAGGCCTGCGCCTGAAGCTGTACCGCCAGCTCGACGACATTCCGTTGTCCGACGCGATGCCGATGATGGAAAACATGGGCCTGCGCGTGATCTCCGAGCGGCCGTATCGGCTGCAGGTGGGCGAAACGCCGGTCTACATCCAGGATTTCGAGGTCGAATCCACCGCCGGCAAGATCAACGCGGCCAACGCCGACGCCAGCTTCGGTGAAGCCTTCGAGCGCATCTGGAACGGCGATGCGGAAAACGACGGCTTCAATCGCCTGATTCTGGCCGCCGGCCTGCACTGGCGTCAGGTCGCGTTGCTGCGTGGCTACTGCAAGTACCTGCTGCAGACGGCGGTGCCGTTCTCGCAGGCGTATGTGGAAGCCACCTTCACCCGTTACCCGTTGCTGGCGCGCCTGTTGGTGGAACTGTTCGAAGCGCGCTTCGACCCGTCCACCGGCAGCGAGACCAAGGCGCAGATCTTTGCCGGCCAGGAGCGCTTGCGCGAAGAGTTGTCTGCGCTGGCCGCTGGCGACGAAGCTACGCTCAAGGCGCTGGAGCCGGTGCTCGAGGCCCGCGGCGGCGACCGCGCCGCGCAGCAGGAAGCGACCCGCGCCACGCTGCTGAAGCTGATGGACCGCGTGTCCAGCCTGGACGAAGACCGCATCCTGCGCAGCTTCATCGATGTGATCGATGCAACGCTGCGCACCAACTATTACCAGACCGACAAGCAGGGCAAGCACGCCCATTGCATCAGCTTCAAGCTGGATTCGGCGCGGGTGCCGGACCTGCCCAAGCCGCGTCCGTATCGCGAGATCTTCGTCTATGGCCCGCGTGTGGAAGGCGTGCACCTGCGCTTTGGCGCGGTGGCGCGTGGCGGCCTGCGCTGGTCCGACCGCCGCGAGGATTTCCGCACCGAGGTGCTGGGCCTGGTCAAGGCGCAGATGGTCAAGAACACGGTCATCGTGCCGGTGGGCGCCAAGGGCGGTTTCTACGTCAAGCGCTCGCCGGTGGGCGGCGACCGTGACGCGATCCAGGCCGAAGGTATCGCCTGCTACAAGCTGTTCATCCAGAGCCTGCTCGATATCACCGACAACATCGTCGGCGGCAAGATCGTGCCGCCGCCGCAGGTGGTGCGTCACGACCAGGACGACCCGTATCTGGTGGTCGCCGCCGACAAGGGCACCGCGACCTTCTCCGACATCGCCAATGGGCTGGCGCTGGACCACGGCTTCTGGTTGGGCGATGCGTTCGCCTCCGGCGGCTCGGTCGGTTACGACCACAAGGGCATGGGCATCACCGCGCGCGGTGCGTGGGAGTCGGTCAAGCGCCACTTCCGTGCGATGGGGCGCGATTGCCAGAGCCAAGATTTCAGCGTGGTCGGCATCGGCGACATGTCCGGCGACGTGTTCGGCAACGGCATGCTGCTCTCAAGGCATATCCGCCTGCTGGCCGCGTTCGACCACCGGCATATCTTCCTCGACCCGTCGCCGGATGCAGCTGCGTCCTTCGCCGAGCGCGAGCGCCTGTTCAAGCTGCCGCGTTCCAGCTGGGCCGATTACGACGCCAAGCTGATCAGCGCCGGTGGCGGCATCTATCCGCGCACCCTGAAGTCCATTGACATCAGCGCGCCGGTGCGCGAGGCATTGGGGCTGGAGTCCAACGTCAAGCAGCTCTCGCCCAACGAGCTGATGAACGCCATCCTCAAGGCGCCGGTGGACCTGTTTTGGAACGGCGGCATCGGCACCTACGTCAAGGCATCCAGCGAATCGCACGCGGATGTGGGCGACCGCGCCAACAATGGCCTGCGCGTCAATGGCGGTGAGCTGCGCTGCAAGGTGGTGGGCGAGGGCGGCAACCTGGGCCTGACCCAGCTGGGCCGCATCGAAGCGGCGCAGACCGGCGTGCTGCTCAACACCGACTTCATCGACAACTCGGCCGGCGTGGACACCTCCGACCACGAGGTGAACATCAAGATCCTGCTCAACGACATGGTGCAGGCCAAGAAGCTCACCTATGACGCGCGCAATACGTTGCTGGCGTCGATGACCGACGAAGTGGCCGACCTGGTGCTGTGGGACAACTACCGCCAGAACCAGGCGATCAGCTTGATGGAGCGCATGAGCGTCAAGCGGCTGGGCTCCAAACAGCACTTCATCCGCACGCTGGAACTGCAGGGCCTGCTCGATCGCCAGATCGAGTTCCTGCCCTCCGATGCCGAGCTGTCGGCACGCAAGGCACGCGGGCAGGGCTTGTCGCGTCCGGAACTGTCGGTGCTGCTGTCGTACTCCAAACTGGTGGCGTTCCAGCAGCTGCTGGAATCGGACATCCCCGAAGACCCGTACCTGTCCAAGGAATTGCAGCGGTACTTCCCGCAGCCGCTGCAGAAGAAGTACGCCGATGCGATGGAGCGTCACCGCCTCAAGCGCGAAATCATCGCCACTGCGGTGACCAACACCACCATCAACCGCATGGGCGCCACCTTCCTGATGCGCATGCAGGAAGACACCGGCCGCAGCATCGCCGAGGTGGCCAAGGCCTACACCATCAGCCGCGAAACGCTGGATGCGCGCGCGCTGTGGACGCAGATCGATGCGCTGGACGGCAAGGTGCCCGAGTCGGTGCAGATCGATGCACTGGAAGTGATCTGGCGCCTGCAACGCTCGTTCGTGCGTTGGCTGCTGCTGCGTCCGGGCCAGATGCCGGGCATCACGGCGGCGGTGGAGCGTTACCACGGCCCGTTCAACGACATCCGTGTCGCCTCGGGCGTGTTGTCCGATACGCAGCGACCGCTGTACGAAGCCAGCGTGCAGGAGTGGCAGGACAAGGGACTGCCGCCGCAACTGGCGCAGCAGCTGTGCGAGCTGCGCTACCTGGAACCTGCGTTCGACATCATCGAAACCGCCCGCACCCGCAAGCTCAAGCCGGTGGACGTGTCCAAGGTGCATTTCCGCCTGGGCGACGCGCTGCGGCTGCCGTGGTTGTTCGAGCAGATCGACGCGCTGGAGGTCAACGGCCGCTGGCATGCGGTGGCGCGTGGCGTGCTGCGCGACGAACTGGCCGCGCATCAGCGTGCATTGGTAGGCCAGGTGCTGACCATGCCCGGCAGCAGTGCCGAGGACAAGGTGGCCAACTGGCTGGCGCGCGACGATTCCAGCCTGCGCTTCACCCTGGCCATGCTGGCCGATGTGGCCGAGCAGAAGACCCTGGACTACCCGACCGTGTCGGTGGCAGTGCAGCGGCTTGGGCAGTTGGCCGCGCACGGGATGTAACGTCGGTTCCGCGGTGGCGAGACGCTGTTTCGCCACCGCGGTGACCGCAGCACGCCGTGTTGCCATTGCGTCTACAAAAATGCCGCCCCAGGGCGGCTTTTTTGTATGCAACTGCGGCACTTGACACTCCTAGTTGCCGCAATGAAGACTCTCGTAGCTGCGATAAATCTCGCAGCCTGGTGTGGAAGCCCGAAATCCAAGGCGCACAAGCGCCCACGCTGTCGATGCAGGCGCTTTTTTTGCGCTTGCTGATTGATGGCGGGGGCGTGCTCGTCAGCTTTATGGCGGGCGGTGCGTGGGGGCCGAAAGGCCCGCCGGCCCTTGGACCGGTCTTCCAACCGCGCACCGTCCGCCACCTTGTTTGGAAGCGGGGTGACGGACTCCATCATCCAAGGAGACCCGTCATGCCGCGCACCGATTCTGCTCGTTCGGGCAGCACTTCATCAGATTCACGTACCACAAGCCACAAAGCATCCAATCTCACTTCGGAGCATGAAGACGTGTTCTTCCGTCGGCTGTCCGAATCACGCGGTGCGGAGGCCACCAACGGCCTCCATTGGTCTGATCTGCCGATGCAATTTGGCCTGGCTCTCAAATGCGCACATATCGATCATTGCCTGGTCGGACTGCATGGTGTGCTGGAAGTGCTGCATGCCAGCGAGGCAGCCCGTGAGGCTGGCCAATCTGGCCTGGGGGGGCAGCTCACCGATCGCTTGCTCTACGCGACGCGTGCGCTGGCTGAGTCGGGAAAAGAATCGTTACATGCGTTGCAGGAACGTATTGCAGCTACGTCGTGAGATGCATTGCTAACGTCCTTTATCGCGTCGCGCATCCTGGGTGCGCCGTTCAGAGGCTCCCAGGATGCTAAGCGAGGTCTCGTTCTAGCTGTTCATGGGCATAAGAAAAAATGCCTATCCTGACGATCTCAACCTGTGAGCAACGTACATCCCTAGACTCATGCCGCTGGATTCAAAATCTCGGCCTAAAAAAATGACGTGCTTACCTTCACTCGCTGCCGATTTGAGCGGACCGGGCTTTTGCGCGCTTTCAGCAGTGAGAACGACTGCGTCACCCGCGCGTCCAGCCAGGTCTGCATCAGTCGCTCCTGCTGGCAGGCCTGAGGCCTTGCGCTTGCGTGGTGGGTCTGCCCGGTAATGCTTTGCGTGCCACTCTCTTTCCTGTGCTGACTGGAAAGTGGCTTGTCCGAAGCCTGCATAGGGGGCTGCGAATCCGAAAGAGCGGGTGATCTTTATGGTGTTCTGCTCTCTTAATTTCTGGATCGACCGTTTCAGGTCGCTTTTGTCGGACCCGTCAGCACCGATGGCGGGAATTGCCGCCAGCTCAATGTCCACCTCGGTCGTAACGCGTATCTCGTAACGTTGCGGGGGCAGCTCCTTTTTAAGGTCTATCCCATGCTTGATAACGTAGTTCCACGCGCATGAATCAATGTACACATACAATTTCATACACGAAGCTGCCGGTTTTCAAGCTGTGTTATCGAAAGACATTACGCGATTTCTGATCGTCTGATCGCAGCCGGCCACTCCTAATGCCGAGGGATGCTCTGTTGTCAATAAGCTTGCGAAGGCGTTGTTCAGAGCGTCCCTAAGCCCGGTGCCCGCTCATTTCCTGTCCGGCGTCCTTGTCGAAACGCACATGCCACCAGGTGGCGCTGAGCGAGATCAGGCTGACCACGCAGAACGCCAGCGAGAAATCGCGCTGCGCCGGTTGGGTATGGTCGCCGGCCAGCATGGCCAGTTTGAGGATCATTGCGCCGGCACACACGCCCACCGAGAGCATCAGCTGCTGCAAGGTGGTGTACAGGCTGCTGGCGCGGCTCATGCGCGCGCTGGGTACGTTTTCGTAGGCGATGGTGTTGTAGGCGGCGAACTGGAACGACATGAAGGCGCCGCAGCACAGCAGCAGGCCGAACATCAGCGCCGGTGGCCAGTCGGGGCGGAACAGCGCGCACACCATGTAGCCCAGGCTGGCCAGCACGCCATTGCCGATCAGGCTGTTGCGGTAGCCGAAGCGGCGCAGCAGCTGCGGGGTGATGCTGCGCATCAGCAGCGCGCCCAGTGCAGTGGCCAGGATCAGGCGGCCGCTGTGCGCGGCGCTCATGCCTAAGCCGATCTGGAACAGCAAGGGCAGCAGGAACGGATGCGCGCCCTGGGTGATGCGCATCAGTGCGCCGCCGATCACCGACAGCCGGAACGAATCGATGCGCAGCAAGCTCAGGTCCAGCAACGGGGCGGGGTGGTTGCGCGCATGCCAGAGATAGCCCAGCGCAGCGGCCGCGCCGGTGGCCAGCAACCAGCTGGCCATGCCGATGCCGTCGTCCTGACTGACCATTTCCAGGCCGAACAACAGGCAACCCAGCGCCACGCCGCACAGCACGAACCCGCGCAGGTCGAAACGTGTCGGCGCGCTGTCGGTGGGAATCTCCGGGATGAACCGGCGCACCAGCAGGAAGCCGGCAATGCCGATCGGCACATTGATGTAGAAGATCCAGCGCCAGTCCAGATACGAAACGAAGAACCCGCCCAGCGGCGGCCCCAGCATCGGGCCGATGAAGGCGGGCACAAGCGTCCAGGCCATCGCAGAGACTAGATGGCGGCGCTCTACCGTGCGCAGCAGGATCAGCCGGCCCAGCGGGGCCATCATCGCGCCACCAGCGCCCTGCAGCACGCGTGCGGCCACCATGGTGGGCAGGCTGTCGGCCAGCGAACACAGGATCGAGCCGGCGACGAACACCCAGATCGAGGCGCCGAACACGCGGCGCAGGCCGAAGCGGTCGGCGATGGCGCCGCTGGCCGGGATCAGCACCGCCAGCGCCAGCAGGTAGCTGGTCATGGCGATGCTCATGGCCGGCGCGGCCACGCCAAAGTCGCGCGCCAGCGTAGGCAGCGCGGTCGCCAGCACGGTGGCGTCCATCTGCTCCATGAAGATGGCGCAGGCCAGGATCAGCGAAATAATGCGGTAGTCGGGATAACGCGGCGGGGCGGTGCCGGCGTCGGACACGCTGGAAGACATCGGACTCTCGGTTGCGGGGCTGCATCGACGGCGCCAGTGGGGCGTCCGGATCGGCCCGCGTCGCACGGTGTTGTGCGGCGCAACATGGGTATTGTCCGCTGGTGTGGGGTGGGGTTCAAGCGCACGTGGGTAACAGTGCGTGCTTGTCGCTGCAGACGCGGTGGTTTGGATGGTGGACGCTGGTGTTGACGCAGAGGCTTGCGGCTGAAGCGGCTGGTGGGACGTAGCAGCGTGCGATGGCGATAGAGGACGCGCGAAGTGATGCGTCGTCGGCTGGTCGTCCCGAGTGGCCCGCACCCTCATCCGGCGCTGCGCGCCACCTTCTCCGGGGGGAGAAGGATCGGGCTGCAGCACGCGAACAGGGATGGCACCTGGACAAAGCCCCTCTCCCCGCGGGAGAGGGGTTGGGGTGAGGGTACGCCGGAAGACAGCCAACCCGACATCGCGAATGGGCGGTTGTCTTGGCGACCCGAATCAGCGCTATGCCGCCCGGCTGTCCCAGGCGTCCTTGATCTGCAGGATCTGCGGCAATGCCTCGCGGAAGTGCTGTACCAGGCGCGGTTCCAGTTGCTTGCCCGCCATGCTCTCGATCTTGCGCATGGCGTCTTCCACCGTCCACGGCGCCTTGTACGCGCGCCGGCCGCACAGCGCGTCGAACACATCGGCCACCGCCACGATGCGCGCCGCCTCCGGGATGGCTTCGCCGGCCAGCCCTTGCGGGTAGCCGCTGCCGTCCCAGCACTCGTGGTGATGCAGGGCGATGTCGGCGGCCAGCTGGAACACCGGCCCGCGCCCGTGGCGCAGCAGGTCGTGCCCGGCCTGCGGGTGTTGCCGTACCACCGAGCGCTCGTGCTCGTCCAGCGCGTCGGGCTTGTGCAGGATGCTGCCGGGTACGGCGATCTTGCCGGCGTCGTGCAGCGGTGCGGCATCCTGCAGTACCTGGGCCTGCTGCGGCGACCAGCCGGCGGCTTCGGCCAGCACGCGTGCGTATACCGCCATGCGCCAGATATGTGCGCCGGTATCCACGTCCTGGCCCTGGCCTGCCGTGCCCAGCAGGTGGATCGCGTCGCGGTATTGCTGCGCCAGGCGTGTGCATTCGGCCAGTTTGAGTTGCGTGCCGATGCGCGCCTTGAGCAGCGCCGGCGAGTAGGGCTTGCTGACGTAGTCGGCCGCGCCCGCGTCCAGCCCGGCGCGTTCGTCCTGCTCGCTGCTGCGCGCAGTCACGAACAGGATCGGGATGGTCTGGCTGGCCGGCTGCCGCTTGAGCGTGCGAGCCACCGCGTAGCCGTCCATGTCCGGCAGTTCCACATCCAGCAGGATCAATGCCGGTTGATGGCGCGTCACCGCATCCAGCGCCTCGCCGCCGGTCTTGGCGAAGACCAACGGGAAATCGTCGCGCAGCAGCTGGCGCAAGGTGGCCAGGTTGCTGGATTCGTCGTCGACACAGAGCAGGGGACGGGACGGCATGGAGGGTCCTTGCAGTCGGGCAGGAGATCGCGGTCAGCCTGGGTGGGTGGCGTGCCAGTCGCGCAGGGTGGCTTCGGCGCGGCGGAAGTCGAAGTCCTCCACCGCGCGCTGCAGTTCCTCCTGCAGGCTGCGCGGCAGGCGCGGCGCGCAGATCAGCAGTGCGTGGTCGATCTTGTCGGCGTCGTCGCTGGCGAAGGCGGCCTGCAGGATCTGCAGGCTGTCGGCATCCAGCGCAACGCCGGCATCGTCGCTGTCGGCCTCCTGCGCGTCGTCCTGCACGAAGGCGCGAATCGCATCGGCGGTGCGCTGCATCACGTCCTTGAGCGCGAGCAGCGAGGCGGTGACGTCGTGGCCGTCTTCGATGCGGGCTTCCAGATCGCCCGCCGCGCCGGCCAGGGCCGGCAGCGCCAGCGAGCCGGCAGCGCCACGCAGCTTGTGTGCCAGCGCGCCGATGGCGGGCAGCTCGTTGCGGCGCAGGTGCTCGGCCGCCACCTCGGCCGGGTCCGGGTTGTCGCGCAGCAGCTTGAGCAGATAACGCACGTACGGCTCGCGGTCGCGCCAGAGGCTGTGCGCACGCGCCGCGTCCAGCAGCTCCGGCGTGTCGTGCATCCACGCCGGACCGGCCGCCACGGCGGTTTCGTGCGGCAGCGACGGAATGCGCTTGGCCCCGGGACGCATGAAATGGCGGATCGCGGTGACCAGTTCCTCGACGTTGAACGGCTTGGCGATGAAGCCGTTCATGCCGGCCTCCAGCGCTTTTTCCTGTTGTGGGCGGAAGGCACCGGCGGTCAATGCAATCACCGGCAGACTGGCCAGGGCAGGAATCTGCCGCAGCCGGCGGGTGGCTTCGTAGCCGTCCACCACCGGCATCTGCACATCCATCAGCACCAGGTGGAACAGATCGGGCGCGCGCTTGAGCGTGTTGACCGCCTGCTCGCCGTCATGGGCGACGGTGACCATGGCACCTTCGCCTTCGAGGATGCGTTGCGCCACCTCGCAGTTGATGTCGCTGTCGTCCACCAGCAGAAGATGTGCGCCTTCCAGCCGCCGTGCGACGAAGGTCGGCGCCACCGGGCGCGCGCCCGGACGCTGTTCCACCAGTTGCTCCACCAGCCGATGCAACGCGGCCGTGGTCACCGGCTTGGTCATCACCGCGTCCAGGTCCTGTTGTTCTGGGTGTTGCTCCAGCAGGCGCCGTTCGTAGGCGGTGACCATCACGATCACCGGGTGCGGACCGGGCGCTGCACGCGCGCGGATCTGGCGGGCGATCGCCACGCCGTCGATGTCGGGCATGCGCCAGTCGAGCAGGAAGATGTCGTACGGCTCGCTGGCCTGTTCGATGGCCGCCAGCGCGGCCTGGCCGTTTGCCACTGCGTCCACGCGCCAGCCGAGCTCGGTGGTGATACGCACCAGGTTGTTGAGCGCCGCATCGTGGTCGTCGGCGATCAACACCCGCGGCATCGCTTCCGGCGGCAGCGCCGGGAGCTCCTGATGCGCAGTGGGGGGCGCGGCCTTTTCCAGCGTCACCACGAAGTAGAACTCGCTGCCGCGGCCGGGCACACTTTCCACTTCCAGCTCGCCGCCCATCAGCTCGATCAGGCGTCGGCTGATGGTCAGGCCCAGCCCGCTGCCGCCATAGCGACGGCTGGTGGAGGTGTCGGCCTGCAGGAACGGAGAGAAGATCAGGCTCTGCTTTTCCTTGGAAATGCCGATGCCGGTGTCGCGTACCGAGAACAGCAGCTTGACCTTGTTGGGGTCGCCGCTGGGGAAGCGTCGCACCGACAGCACCACTTCGCCTTCCTCGGTGAACTTGATGGCGTTGCCGACCAGGTTGACCAGCACCTGGTTGATGCGCAGTGCATCGCCCAACAGCCAGCGGCTGTCGCGCGGCAATGGCTCGACGATCATCTCCACCGGTTTTGCACTGAGCGAAGAGCGCATCAGGTCGGCGATGTTGTCGAACAACTGGTTGAGGTCGAACGGCGCATGTTCCAGATCGATTCGCCCGGCTTCGATCTTGGAGAAGTCCAGGATGTCGTTGATGATTTCCAGCAGGGTGCGCGCGGAGCGATCGATCTTGACGACCATGTCCTGCGCCGCGCCGGGAAGTTCGCTGCGCTGAAGCAGATACAACATGCCCAGGATGGCATTCATGGGCGTGCGGATTTCGTGGCTCATGTTGGCCAGGAAATCGGACTTGGACTGGTTGGCGCTCTTGGCCGCATCCATCGCCAGGCGCAGCTGTTTTTCGTGCAGTTTCTGCTCGGTCAGATCCACGGCGACGCCGAGGTAACCGATCACCTGGTCGTTGTCGTCGCGCAAGGTGCTCAAGGTCAGCAGCACCGGCAGGCGGCGGCCGTCGTGACTGACGTAGGTCCATTCGCTGGTGTCGCTGCGCCCGAGGCTGGTGAGCGCGGCAACTGCCTCCAGGGTGTGCGCCACCGGGACGCCGGTCTGTTCTGACAGCCGGTGCGCGCGTTCCTGCAATTCCTCGGCTTCGACGAACTGGCTGACCTTGCGACGGCCGATCACATCCTCGGCGTTGTAACCCAGCAGTTTTTCCGCGGCCGGGTTGAACAGCGTGACAAAGCCGCTGGAGTCGGCGGCGATGATGGCGTAGCCGGCGTGCGCCAGGATCGCGCGCTGCAACACCGAGAACTTCACCAGTTCGCTGGTGCGCTCAGCCACCTGATGTTCGAGCGAGGCATTGAGATCGACAATGCGCTGATGCGAGCGCACCCGGTCGGAGATGTCGCGGAAGAAGTGCGAATGCCCGCTGAGCGTGCCATCGGCATCGATGATCGGTGCCTTGCTGGCCAGCACATGCACGTGCTGGCCATCGCGGTGGCGCATGCGCTGCGCTGCAGAGGCGTTGCCCAGATGTGCATCGTCGGCGTGGTCGACCTGCGGCATCGCATAGGGCTGCGGTGACAGCAGTCCTGTCAGGTCCTGGCCGATCGCCTCGTCGGCGGTGTATCCGAACATGGCTTCGGCTGCCGGATTCCAGTGGGTGATGCGGCCGTCCGGTGTTTCGGCGACGATGGCCTCGCTGGAATGGCTGACCAGCGCGGCCAGTTCCATCTGCTTGCGCAACACTTCTTCACGACGCAGCCCGTTGCTGAAATACAGCGCCAGCAAGGCGGCAAACAACACCGAGGTGGCCATGACCAGGCCGCCGACCAGCCAGGGCGAGGTCTGGTTGAGCGAGGCCACGAAACTGGCAGTCGGCTGGGCGGTGATGACCCAGGTGCGGCCGTAGATGGGCAACAACTGCACCACCGGCGGGCGCCGCGCGCTGTCGCTGATCGGCGTACCGCTGCGATAGAAATTGTGGGTCGGCTCGTTGCGGTCGGACAGGTCCAGCGCCACGTCGTTGCGCTCGCCCAGCGCGCTTTGCACCATCTGCTCGACACTGAAGGGCGCATACACCCAGCCGCTGGTCGCCGCCATGCGTTGCTGCGGGGTCTGCAACGGCATGCCCTCGCGATAGACCGCCAGCAGCACCAGAAAGCCGCTTTCAGTGGGCACGCGGTAGCCCGACAACGAAATCGGCGAGGTCATGATCGGGGAGCCGCTGCGCGCGGCCTGCAAGGCGGCGGCGCGGCGCCGTGGTTCGGACGCGATGTCCAGACCGATCGGGCGGTTGCCCGAGGATTCGGGCTCGAAATACAGCACGAGGTAGCGCTCGCCTTCCCACGGCGCGAGCAGCCGCCGGTGGATGTCCGGTGCGCCGTCGGCGCGTGCGGTCTGCAGGAACGCGGCCTCCTCGGACGGTGCGACCCGGTGGATATAGCCGTACCCCAGCACGCCGGGGAACTCGCGCGAATAATCCCGCGAGCGGCTGTAGAGGGTGAAGCGCTCTCGACTGATCACATCGCTGCCGGCGCCGATCACCGCGCCACGCGCACCGCGCAGGCCGTGCTCGAAGGTATACATGCGCTCGCTGATGTTGCGCGCCAGGGTGCGCACCACATACTGAAAACGCTGCTCGCGCTCGAGCTCGTTGTGCCGGTGCAGCCAGACTCCGGTGGCGATGGCCGCAATCAGGCCTGCGGTGAGAATCAGCAAGGCGCTGGCAAACACGCGGCGCCCGTATTTCCTGCGCAGATCCCAGCGGCCGTTCGGCATCTTCGTCCCTTTGCCTTGCCTGTTGCGTGCCCAGTGTGCTGGCCGACAACACTGTCGGCTTCGTGGTACCGCCTGACGATCATCCGGCTGCGTGCAGTGTCCCCCGCGGCATCGGCCGCACCGTCTGGGCGATCATCGTCGTGTCAGTGCATCAGAACGATAGCCAGATCGACAGTGCGTGAAGGGCAAGGCCGATCAGTCCACCGACCAACGTTCCGTTGAAGCGAATGTATTGCAGATCGCGTCCGACACCCAATTCCAATTGTTCGACGAGGTGACGTTCGTCCCAACTTTTCATGGTCGACGCGATGTGCTCGGTGACCGATGCGCGCAGCCGCGTGGTGAGTTTGTCGGCGGCCTGCAACATATGCTGGTTGAGCGCCTCGCGCAGCGAAGGATCCTGCGACAGGGCCTGGCCTAGCGATTGCATGGAGCGCTCCATGTGAGCGGCCATCGACGACTCTTCACGCGCCAGGTCGTTGCGCAGGGCATCGCGGATTTCGCCCCATAGCCCCTGCACATATTCCTGCAGTGCCGGATGTTCGATCGCGCGCTGTTTGAGGTCTTCCACGCGCGCGGCCATCTCCGGCTCGTCGCGCAGGCGCGCGATGTAGCCCTGCAGCCAGGCCTCGTAGTCGAGCCTGATGGGATGGTCGGGCGTGGTGAGGATGTCCTGCAATTCTTCGAGCGCCGCCCGCGCCATGCGGTCGGCCAGGCTGTCGCCGATCTCCTCGATCGGCTTGACCCAGTTCACCGTGCCGACCAGCTTGGGCCACTCGCGCCGCGCATAGCGCACGATCAGCGCAGAGGCGCGCGTCTTGACCTGTTCCTGGTCCAGCCATTGCCCCAGCCGCAGCAGCACCTCGTCCAGCAACTTCTGATGGCGGCCGTCGGTAGTGAGCAGGGCCATGACATCGCCGACCGTGGCGGCGGCATTCCATTTGCGCAGGCGGTCCACGACAAACCGCTGGATGGCACGCCGCACCGCCGCTTCGTCCAGCAGTTCCAGCGCCTGCAACATCCAGCCGCGCGCCATCTGCGCCAGCATGCGTGCCTGCTCGGGCTTGGCCAGCCACTCGCCGAGGCGGCCGGCCGGGTCGAACACGCGCAGCTTGTCCATCAACGCCTCGGGCGCCAGGAACTGATCGCGCACGAACACTGCCAGCCCATCGGCCAGGCGCTCCTTGCCGCGCGGCAGGATGGCGGTGTGCGGGATCGGCAGGCCCATCGGGCGGCGGAACAGCGCCACCACTGCAAACCAGTCGGCCAGTGCGCCCACGGTGGCCGCTTCGCAAAATGCTGACACCCAGGCCCAGATGCCTTGTTCGCCCATCAGATGGCTGACGACAAAACCGGCGAACATGGCCAGCAGCAACGCTGCTGCGAGTAGCTTCATGCGCTGCAGCTGCGCGCGACGCGGATCAATCGGACGGGGAGTGCTGAGACTGGGTTCCATCAGTGGAGTGTACCCAGTCGTTTGACCAGGGCATGTCCACGGCAGGTGGCGCCACCACGCGCGAAGGTTGTTGGCGGCCTCTTGCGTGCTTTTGCTCCAGCTGCGCTTGAGTTGGGGCGACCCGGCGGCTGTTGCCGTCGTAGGAGCGCACCTGGGCGCGACGGGCTTTATCAGGAATGCCTGTCGCGCCCAGGTGCGCTCCTACAACGGCGTGCTCTGCTGGATTGACTTGTCACTAGCGGCGTATTGCGCAGGCGGTCGGTCCGGTCGCGATGCGACCAGTCGCCCGTGTAGGAGCGCACCTGGGCGCGAGGCGTTACCGGTAATTCTTCGTCGCGCCCGGGTGCGCTCCTACCACGGGCAGGCTTGCCGGACCGGCAGGTGCGCACTTAGCCGCGCAGGCGCTCCAGCTGCGATTGCAGTGCGGCGACCTTGGACTGCAGGGCGGCGTTTTCGTTTTCCAGCTCGGTGACGCGGCGTTGCAAGGCCTTGAGGTCGCGGCGTTCGGCTTCGCCGCCTTCGGCCTCGTCGGACTTGGGCTTGCGCTTGGCGTCGCGCACGCGCTTGGCGGCCTGCTTCAGTTCGGCCTTGCCCGCCTGTGCGGCGGCGCGCTGTTCGTCTTCGGACAAGGTTGCCACGGCAGCAGCGGCGCTGATGGAAATCTCGCCGGACTTCACCGCCTGCACCACTTCCGGGGCGGCCTGTTTGTGGATGCGCTCGATCATCACCACCTGATTGCTGCTCAGGCGCGCCTCGCGTGCCAGCTCGGCGCGGCTGACCGGGGTGGAGGTCTCTTCCCACGGCGGGCTGTCGGTGTCTTCGGTCGCTTGCGCGGCGCTGCTGTCACGTATGGTGCTGTCATCGCCGCCGCTTGCCGCGTGCGCGTCGGCCTGCAGGGGGGCTTCCGCGGCGGCATCGGCATCGCGCTGGGTACGCTGGCGCAGCGCCAGGATCTCGCGCTTGCGCAACGCCAGCACGCCACGCTGGAAGTCGGAGACGCTGCGCCGGCCCAGGTGCTGCTCGATCATCCACAGATGCACGTCCTGCATCGACTGGAAGCGTGGGTTCTGCACGGTCTGGAACGGCAGCCCGTGCTTCTGGCAGATGCCATAGCGGTTGTGGCCATCCACCAGCACATCGCCCCACAGCACCAAGGCGTCGCGGCAGCCTTCAGCCAGCAGGCTGCGCTCCAGCGCCTCGTGCTCATCGGGGGTCAGCGGGTCGATATAGGCCTTGAGTTCTTCTTTGACAACGATGTTCATGCGGCGACGGCGGGGGAGTGCGGGGCCGGCATTGTAGTGAGCCTGCCCCGGCTTTGCGCGCTTGACGTGCTGCCTGCCGCGTGAGACGCGAGCACCTGTGGATGGCGAACGCAGCAGCGGACCGGGCGGTGCCCGGCCGCAACGGACCGCCTGCCTGCCGCACGCAGGCGGCACCATCCGTGCGCGGTGCAGCCGGCCACTGCCGCGACCCGGATGGATGCCGCGGCGTTGTCGCGCATGTGCTGGAAAGGCCGCTTCCCGCCAAGCGCCCCATCGCGCGGCGCGTCGAACGGAGCACTGCCGTGGCGGCCGCGCCCGCTACGCACCGGGCTGCCGCCTCGGCCACACTCACTCCAGCTGACGCAGGATCGCCGCCAGCGTCTCGACCATCTGCCCGACCTGTTCGGGGCTGACGATCAATGGGGGTGACAACGCGATGACATCCCCGGTCACCCGCACCAGCAGGCCGCCGTCGTGGAAGCAGCGCTCGAACACCTCGTAGCCGCGCGCACCGGGGGCACCGTCGCGCGGCGCCAGCTCGATCGCACCGATCAAGCCGATGTTGCGGATGTCGATTACGTGCGGCAGGCCGCGCAGGCCATGCAGCGCCGCTTCCCACTGCGGGCCCAGCGTGATCGCGCGGGAGAACAGCTGCTCCTCGGCATAGGTGTCCAGCGTGGCGATCGCCGCCGCACAGGCCAGCGGGTGACCGGAGTAGGTATAGCCGTGAAACAGGTCGATCGCCTGCTGCGGGCCGTGCATGAAGGCATCGAAGATGGCATCCGCCACCAGCACCGCGCCCATCGGCACGGTGCCGCTGGTCAGCCCCTTGGCGGCGGTGATGATGTCCGGGGTGACACCGAAGCGCTGCGCCGCGAACGCCTCGCCGACCCGGCCGAAGCCGGTGATCACCTCGTCGAACACCAGCACGATGCCGTGGCGGTCGCAGATGGCGCGCAGCCGCTGCAGGTAACCCTCCGGCGGCAGGATCACCCCGGCCGAGCCGGACACCGGCTCGACGAACACGGCGGCGATCGTGGAGGCATCGTGCAGGGTGATCAGCCGCTCCAGATCGTCGGCCAGCTCGGCACCGTGCAGCGGCAGCCCGCGCGAATAGGCGTTGCGTTGCAGATCCAGCGTGTGGCGCAGGTGGTCGGTGCTGGCCAGCAACGGGCCGAACCATTTGCGGTTGTTGGGCAGCCCGCCGATCGACATGCCACCGAAGCCCACCCCGTGGTACGCCTTCTCGCGGCCGATGAAGCGGGTACGCTGGCCCTCGCCGCGCAGGCGGTGATAGGCCAGCACGATCTTCATCGCGCTATCCACTGCCTCCGAGCCCGAGTTGGTGAAGAACACATGGCCTAGACCGGGCGGGGCCAGGGCGGCCAGGCGTTGCGCCAGCACGAACGGCAGCGGTGAGCCCATCTGGAAGGTGGGAGCAAAGTCCAACGTGCCGGCCTGGTCGCGGATGGCCGCCACGATCCGTTCGCGCGCGTGGCCCGCGTTGCAGCACCACAGGCCGGCGGTGCCGTCCAGGATCTGCCGGCCGTCGACATCGCGGTAATACATGCCGGCGGCGGAGGCGAGCAGGCGAGGGCGGGCCTTGAATTGGCGGTTGGCCGTGAACGGCATCCAAAATGCCTCCAGCGGCCCGGGTGCAGGCAGCGCAGGCGCGTCGTCGTGCGCAAGTGGGTCATGCATGGCCGGCTCCGTCGCGGGGTGTCGCCCGACTGTACGCAGCCATCGTGTCGGCCGTCACCCCGGCGATGGCCGGAATGCGGCACATGGCGCGGGGTGCCCGGCCGGCGCCTGTGGGGGTTAGCCCCTAAGAACTAGTCAATTAGTCGCAGCCTCGGCCGCTAATCTCACAGAACGCCTGCGTGGCGTGGGGATGGCCATGCGATGGAACGCTGCGGGGGCGTCGCCAAGCATTGCAAAGCGGCAAGGATTGCCGATGATGCGCCAGACAACCGCCAGTTGGGCCTGGTTATCGCCGCTGCCCTTATCGCAACACGCCAATCGATCGCAGCCGTCAATCGTTTTTATCGCAGTTCATCGCACTTTATTTTTGGGGAATGGGAATGACGCAAGGGTCCACCGTGGCGACAGCCAGCGGCGCTGACGCCGGTCTGCTGTCCAAGGAGCGCATCGTTGCGCGTCCGGGGTTCAATCGTTGGCTGGTTCCGCCGGCTGCACTGGCGATCCATCTGTGCATCGGCATGGCCTATGGCTTCAGCGTGTTCTGGTTGCCGCTGTCCAAGGCGCTGGGCATCACCGAAGCGATTGCCTGCCCGGCCGACATGGGCCTGTTCGCGCGGATGGTGGCCACCACCTGCGACTGGAAGATCAGCGAGCTGCAGTGGATGTACACGCTGTTCTTCGTGCTGCTGGGCTGTTCGGCGGCGATCTGGGGCGGCTGGCTGGAGCGTGCCGGCCCACGCAAGGCTGGTGTGGTGTCGGCGCTGTGCTGGTGCGGCGGCCTGGTGATCTCGGCGGCCGGTATCCACTTCCATCAGATCTGGATGCTGTGGCTGGGTTCGGGCGTGATCGGCGGCATCGGCCTGGGCCTGGGCTATATCTCGCCGGTGTCCACGCTGATCAAATGGTTCCCGGACCGTCGCGGCATGGCGACCGGCATGGCGATCATGGGCTTCGGTGGCGGTGCGATGATCGGCAGCCCGCTGGCCGATGCGTTGATGCGCCACTTCGCCACGCCGACCTCGGTGGGCGTGATGGAAACCTTCCTGGTCATGGCTGCGCTGTATTTCGTCTTCATGATGGCCGGCGCGTTCGGCTATCGCGTGCCGCCGAGCGGCTGGACCCCGGCCGGCTGGACCGCGCCGGTGGCCAGCAACAACGCCATGATCACCGCCAACCATGTGCACGTGAAAAAGGTCTGGGGCATCCCGCAGTTCTGGTTGCTGTGGGGCGTGCTGTGCCTGAACGTGTCGGCCGGTATCGGTGTGATCGGCATGTCCTCGCCGATGCTGCAGGAAGTGTTCGGCGGCCGTCTGATCGGGGTGGACGTCGGCTTCGGCAGCCTGGATCCGACCCAGCTGGCCAGCATCGCGGCCATCGCGGCCGGCTTCACCGGCCTGCTCAGCCTGTTCAACATCGGTGGCCGCTTCTTCTGGGCCAGCATGTCCGACAAGCTCGGGCGCAAGAACACCTACACGCTGTTCTTCGTGCTGGGCATCTGCCTGTACGCCGCGGCGCCGTCGGCCGGTGGCGTGGGCGGCATCGCGCTGTTCGTGGGCATCTTCTGCATCATCCTGTCGATGTACGGCGGCGGTTTTGCCACCATTCCCGCCTATCTGGCCGATCTGTTCGGCACCCAGATGGTCGGCGCCATCCACGGCCGTCTGCTGACGGCGTGGGCCACCGCCGGCATCCTCGGCCCGGTGGTGGTGGGGTATATGCGCGAGTACCAGCTGGCGCACGGCAGCCCGCCGTCACAGGTCTACAACACCACCATGTACATCCTGGCCGGCATGCTCGTGCTCGGCCTGATCTGCAATCTGTTGGTGCGTCCGGTGGCCGCGCGTCACTTCATGACGCCCGACGAGCTGGCACGCGAAAAGCAGCTGGCGCACGAGAAGGTCGACCGCAGCGGGCATGCGGTGCTGCCGCCGGAGCAGATGGCGCGCATCGGTCATGGCGGCAATCCCGCACTGGTGGCGTTTGCTTGGCTGGCTGTTGGCATCCCCATGGCCTTCGGCATCTGGGTGACCCTGCAGAAAGCCTTCGTGCTGTTCCATTGAGGTGAGATGACCAGTCCGTCTTCCCGCACGGTGCGCCCGGGCAGTGTGGTGCGCAGCGTGATTCGCCATCGCGGCGGTCGCGGTGCCACGGTGCAGGACATGGTGGCGGCCGAAATGCCGGTTGCCCTGATCTATAACCAGGTGCCGTTCGCGGTGATGATGGCCACGCCGGAGGACCTGGAGGATTTCGCACTTGGGTTCTCATTGAGTGAAGGCATCGTCGATCACGCGCAGGACCTGCGCGTGGTGGCGGTGGAGACGTTTCTGGAAGGCGCCTCGCTGCAGATCGAGGTGCCGCCCGAGCGCGCGGCGGCGTTGGACCGGCGGCGGCGCAATCTGGACGGGCGCAGCGGTTGCGGCGTGTGCGGCAATGAATCGATCGAGGCGGTGCTGCGTGTGCCGCCGGTGGTGCAGTCCACGCTGCGGATCGATGCGGATGCATTGGCGCGTGCGCTGGAGGCCTTGCATGCGCAGCAGCCGATTGCCGCGCAGACCGGTGCGGTGCATGCGGCTGCTTGGGCCGATGCAAACGGCGTGGTGCAGCTGGTCCGCGAAGACGTCGGCCGGCATAACGCGCTCGACAAGTTGATCGGTGCGCTGGCGCGGGAGCGCGTCGATGCATCGCAAGGGTTTGCGGTGGTCACCAGCCGCGCCAGTTACGAAATGGCCATGAAAGCCGCGCAGGCCCGGATCCCGCTGCTGGCAGCGATTTCGGCACCGACCGCGCTGGCGATCAGCCTGGCCGACAGTGCGGGACTGACCCTGATCGGGTTTGCCCGCGATCACGATTGTGTCGTTTACAGCCATCCGCAGCGCCTGAATCTGGGCGTTGGCGTGGGAGAGCCCGCATGAGCAAGAAGACCATCCAGCAATACGACAATCCCGCCGGCGGCTGGGGCGCATTGCGCTCGGTTGCCAAGCACCTGATGGAACAGGACATCGCGGTGCAGGGCGCCAAGACGCTGCTGCACGCCAACCAGCCGGACGGTTTCGACTGCCCCGGCTGCGCCTGGCCGGACCGCGATCACACCTCCACCTTCGAGTTCTGCGAGAACGGCGCCAAGGCCGTTGCGGCCGAGTCCACCGCGCGCCGCGCCGGGCCGGAGCTGTTCGCCTCGCACAGCGTCAGCCTGCTGTCGCAGTACAGCGACTACTGGCTGGAAGGGCAGGGCCGGCTGACCCAGCCGATGCGTTACGACGCGGCCACCGATCATTACGTGCCGGTGAGCTGGGACGAGGCGTTTGTGCAGATCGCTGGGCACCTCAACGGGCTGGCATCGCCGGACGAGGCGATCTTCTACACCTCCGGGCGCACCAGCAACGAAGCGGCCTTCCTGTATCAGTTGTTCGTGCGCGAGTTCGGCACCAACAATTTCCCCGACTGCTCCAACATGTGCCACGAGCCCTCCGGCACCGCGCTGCGTTCGCAGATCGGCGTGGGCAAGGGCACGGTGTCGCTGCACGATTTCGAACTGGCCGATGCGATCTTCATCTTCGGGCAGAATCCGGGCACCAATCACCCGCGCATGCTGGGCGAGTTGCGTCAGGCCTCCAAGCGCGGCGCGGCGATTGCGGCATTCAATCCGCTGCGCGAGCGCGGGCTGGAGAAGTTCGCCGACCCGCAGGACAAGCTGGAGATGCTGCACAACGGCTCCACCCGCATCGCCTCGGATTATTTCCAGCTCAAGATCGGCGGCGATCTGGCCGCGGTCAAGGGCATCATCAAGCACGTGCTCGAGCGCGACGCACAAGCCCAGCGCGACGGCACGCCACGCCTGCTGGATCTGGAATTCATCGACGCCCACACCGCAAACTTCGACGCCTTCGCTGCCGAGGTGCATGGCGAATCCTGGGACACCATTGTCGAAGAATCCGGGCTGGACGAGGCGGCGCTGCGCAAGGCCGGCG
The DNA here is from genome assembly GCF_000802365.1 of Xanthomonas cannabis pv. cannabis. Classification (GTDB taxonomy): domain Bacteria; phylum Pseudomonadota; class Gammaproteobacteria; order Xanthomonadales; family Xanthomonadaceae; genus Xanthomonas; species Xanthomonas cannabis. Next base: position 71,934 of record NZ_JSZE01000016.1, on the reverse strand, counting down.
AGCTCTATCTCAATGCCGAGCGCGTGATCGCCTGCTGGGGCATGGGCATCACCCAGCACAAGCATTCGGTGGCCACCATCCACATGATCACCAACCTGCTGTTGCTGCGCGGCCATCTGGGCCGGCCGGGCGCGGGCGTGTGCCCGGTGCGCGGACACAGCAACGTGCAGGGCGACCGCACGATGATGATCTACGAAAAACCGCCGGCCGCGTTTCTGGACAAGTTGCAGACGCTGTTCGGGTTCGCGCCGCCGCGCGAAGACGGCTTCGACACCGTCGGTGCGATCGAGGCGATGCTGGACGGGCGCGGCAAGGTGTTCTTCGCGATGGGAGGCAATTTTGCCGCCGCCACGCCGGATACCGACGCCACGCATCGCGCGCTGCGCAATTGCGAATTGACCGTGCATGTCACCACCAAGCTCAATCGCAGCCACTTGGTGCACGGGCGCGATGCGCTGATCCTGCCATGCCTGGGCCGTACCGAAATCGACATCCAGGACGCTGGCTCGCAAGGCGTGACGGTGGAAGATTCGATGAGCATGGTGCACCTGTCGGCCGGCATCAATCCGCCGGCTTCACCTGATTTGCTGTCCGAGCCGGCGATCGTGGCGCGCATGGCCGAAGCCACGCTGGGCGCGCGCAGCGCGATCCGCTGGCGCTGGCTGGTGGGCGACTACGACCGCGTGCGCGACCTGATTGCGCAGGTGTTCCCGGACTTTGCCGGCTTCAACGAGCGCGTGCGCACACCCGGTGGGTTCCGCTTGTCCAATACCGCGCGCGATCGCCAGTGGGTGACGCCGGAACAACGCGCGGTGTTCAAGCCGCATGCGGTGCCGACCGACAACCCCATCCATCGCGCACGCCGTACCCGGACCGACCAGATGGTGTTCACGCTGGCCACCACGCGCTCGCACGATCAGTACAACACCACCATCTACGGGCTGGACGATCGCTACCGCGGCGTGTTCGGCGAACGTCGCGTGCTGTTCATCAACGGCGCCGACATCGCGGCCTTGAACATGAAAGCCGGCGACTGGGTGGACCTGGAAAGCCTGTGCGATGACGGCGTGCAGCGCGAGGCACGTCGCTTCCTGCTGGTGGACTACAACATCCCGCGCGGCTGCCTGGCGGCGTACTACCCGGAAACCAACGCATTGGTGCCGCTATCGAGCTTTGCCGACGAAGCGCGTACGCCCACCTCCAAGTCGATTCCGGTGATCGTGCTGCCGCATCGCGCCGAAACTGCGGATGCAGCGCCACGCGACATCGGAGCGGTGCTTGTCCGCTGATCCGCAGCTCACCGCCCAGCTGTTGCATACCCTGGCCGACGCGCCCGAGGGCGTGTCGTTGCCGAAGCTCTGCAAGCAGCTGGGCGTGCGCATGAGCGTGCTGCTGCGCACGCTTGCCTGGTTGGGGACGGCAAACCTGGACGGGCAACCCGGTCCGGATTGGGTGCGCGTGGAAGATCGCGGCGAGCGGCAGTTCGCGGTGCTGACGCCGGTCGGTTTGGCGGAACAGATGCAGCGATCAGCAGCGCAGGCGCCACAGGGCGGCTGAGCCAGTTCCTGCTGCTTTGAAAGCTGTGCAGAACGACCAACCCAACTGGTCCTCGCCCGCCCACCGTCGCAGGACCTTGCGCGGCATGGAGGCCGCGCCAGAGCTACAAGGACGTACTTGCAGCGTGTCCTGCGATGGCGGGCGGGCAAGGGCCCTGCAGCAAACGCGAAGACCTCGCACCTTGCAGGTCAAGCAGGTGACAGTCTCCGGCAACGCATTGCCGGACACTTGGCCGGACACATCTGGTTCAAGACGAGCAGGACGCGATCCACAGCCCCGTCGGTCACGCCTGTAACTTTTTACCAGCCGGTTTGCCTGCGCAAAGCGTTGCCCCGATCTGCCAGAATCGGCCGTCTCGTTCCATGGATGCCGACCCACGATGACTGCCGCTGCGCCGCTCGCCACACCGACCAATTCGCCTGCGCGCGTGCTGTTTGCCAGCCTGATCGGCACCACCATCGAGTTCTTCGATTTCTATATCTATGCCACCGCTGCGGTGCTGGTGTTCCCGACGTTGTTCTTTCCGGCCGGCGATGGCAGTGCGGCGATGCTGCAGTCGCTGGCGACCTTTGCGGTGGCCTTCATCGCGCGGCCGGTGGGCTCGGCGGTGTTCGGGCATTTCGGTGATCGGGTCGGGCGCAAGGCCACGCTGGTGGCGGCCTTACTGACGATGGGCCTGTCCACGGTGGCGATCGGGCTGCTGCCCGGCTACGCGCAGATCGGCGTGCTCGCGCCCGCGCTGCTGGCGGTGTGTCGCTTCGGTCAGGGCCTGGGCCTGGGCGGCGAATGGGGCGGGGCGGTGCTGCTGGCCACCGAAAACGCGCCACCGGGCAAGCGCGTGTGGTACGGCATGTTTCCGCAGCTGGGTGCGCCGCTGGGGTTCTTGTTGTCCACCGGTACCTTTCTGGGTATGGGCGCGGTGCTGGACGATGCCGCCTTCATGGCATGGGGCTGGCGCGTTCCGTTCCTGGCCAGCGCGCTGTTGGTGCTGACCGGCTTGTGGGTGCGCCTGAGCATTACCGAGACCCCTGACTTCCAACGGGCGCTGGATCGCAAGACGCGCGTGCGCCTGCCGCTGGGTGCGGTGCTCTCGCGGCACTGGCCGGCGTTGATCATCGGCACGCTGGGTGCGTTTGCTACCTTCGTGCTGTTCTATCTGATGACCGTGTTTGCGCTGGGCTACGGCACCAAGACGCTGGGCTACGACAAGGAACAGTTCCTGTTGCTGCAGATGGCCGGCATCGTGTTCTTTGCCGCCGGCATTCCAGTGTCGGCCAGGTTCGGCGACCGGCATGGCGCGCCGCTGGCGATGATGCTGGCCAGCATCGCCATCATCGCCTTCGGCCTAGCGTTCGCGCCGTTGTTTCAGGCCGGTCACCCGTTGCAGGTGCTAGCCTTTCTTGCGCTGGGCTTCTTCTTCATGGGGTTGACCTACGGCCCATGCGGCACCTTGCTGGCGGAGTTGTACCCCACCGAGGTGCGCTACACCGGCGCATCGTTGTCGTTCAATCTGGCCAGCATCCTGGGCGCGGCGCCGGCACCGTATGTCGCCACGCAGCTGGCCGCACGCTACGGCGTGCAGGCGGTAGGTCATTATCTGGGCGCCGCCGCGGTGCTGAGCCTGCTGGCGTTGATGGTCGCGCGGCGATCGCGTCGCGGGACGATGCAGCGCACGCCGTTCGCATAGGGCGTGCTGGCGCGCGCTGGACTCCAGCGAGACCGTCTCGTCGCGCGCAGGCGCGCGCCGACGGAAGGATCGCTAGCGGAAGATCCGCTTCAGGGTCCGTCCCAGCCAGCTGCCGTGCTGGTGGGTGCGCGCGAACTGGTTCAGATGGGCGATGACCTGCGGCGCGTACGCCTGGTCGTCGCCGCGGATGTGGTTGAACAACCAGCGCGAGAGCATGTTGCGGAGGTCTTCGCTGACGTCCTCGCCGGATTGAAAGCGCAGCCGATAGTCGCCGACGCGTTTGCCGAAGACCTGGTGCACGCGCGCGTGCGCCAGGCTGAAGGGGTAGCCGGCCTCCTGCATCAATTCTTCTTCGAACGCGAAATGCGACAGGGTGTAGTCGATCAGCTCGTCGATGACCTCGGCCACGGCCAGGCGCTGCAGGCTGGTGTGCGCCATGTGCAACTGATTGATCATGTCCACGATGCGCCGGTGTTGGTGATCGATGACCTCGATCCCGGTGTTGAGGTCGTCCTGCCAGACCAGCAGTGTCATCGAAGTACCTTGCCAATGCGATGGGCACAGGCTAGGCCGCGCGCGCCGACAGCGCGTTGATCTGGATCAAGGCGCTGGTGAAGCGCGTCATCTGCAGGCGCCGCCCGGGCCTGCGGTCAAGGCGGGATCAGCTCGCCAGGCGCACCTGGTTGCGGCCGCCGGCCTTGGCAAGATACAGGTGCTTGTCGGCTTCGTTCAACAGGTGATGCAGTGACTGCTCGCCTTCGGTCGCAATGCATACGCCGATGCTCACCGTCATGCTCAGGGTGTCCTCGCCGATCCGCACGCGCAGCGCGCTGATGCGTTCGCGCAGGGTTTCGAAGTAGCTGGTGGCATTGGCCGCATCCAGCCCTGGCACCAGCAGGCAGAATTCTTCGCCGCCGAAGCGCGCCACCAAGTCCTGCGGGCGCGCATGTCCGGACACCGAGGCCGCCACCGCACGCAGCGCCTGGTCACCGGCTTCGTGGCCCCAGGTGTCGTTGATGTGCTTGAAGTGATCGATGTCGAGCATCGCCGCGGTCACCGACTGGTCCTGCGACAGCAGCTTGGGAATCACCCGCTGGCTCTGCTCCAGGAAGTAGCGCCGGTTCGGCAGGCCGGTGAGGAAGTCGCGCGTGGCCAGATCCTGCAGCGTGCCGATCAGTTCCAGCTGGTCCACGTTCTGCGAGACCCGGCAGAAGAATTCCTCGCGCGAAAAGGGCTTGCGCAAGAAGTCGTTGGCGCCGTTCTTCAGAAAGCGCGGGATCAGCGACGAGTCGCTGTTGCCGGAGATGCCGATCACCGCCACCTTGTCGCGCGAGCGGATCGCACGCAGCCGGCGGGTGAATTCCACGCCTTCCATGCCCGGCATTTCCTGGTCGACGATGGTCAGGCGGATGCCGGGATCGCGTTCGATCGCTTCCAGCCCGGCCGCGCCGTCGGCCGCCAGCACCACCCGGTAGCCGTACATCGACAGCAGCGCGGCGGCGTAGGTGCGTGCGGACAACGAATCGTCCACCACCAACGCACCGATGCGGCGATTGCGCTCCAGGCGCTGCACCAGCCAGGCCAGGTATTCGATGCTGCCGGGCGCGTTCTTGAGCACGTAATCGATGATCTGCTGCTGCAGCACGCGCTGGCGCAGATCTTCGTCGTAGACGCCGCTGACCACCACGGTCGGCAGGTTGCGCGAGAGAAAGAATTCCACAACCTTGTCGCGGTCGCCGTCGACCAGCACCAGGCCGGTCAGGACCAGAAACCAGCCATCCTCTTCGTCGAGCACGCGCGCGGCTTCGGCCAGGGTCGAAACGACCGTGACCGGCAGTTCCACGCGTTGCTCGATGGCTTCGCGCAGCATGCTGGTGAACGTGCGCGAGTTCTCCACCAGCAACACGCGCTGCGGCAGGACTGCACTTTCACTGTTGCGATGGAGGGTACCTGGGGACATCGGCTGGCCGTATGGATCGAACCGTCAGATCAGCTAACGGCTCTGCTCGCCAAAACTTGAGCACTGTGTCGCGGCCCGTGCGGCGGCGCTGCAGGCGCGCTCACCACAGCGCGTCGCGTAGCCGGTACCAGCTCATCGCCGCGACCAGCAGCGGTGTGCGCAGCCGCTGCCCGCCGGGGAAGCGGCGATGCGGGATGCGCGCAAATACATCCAGCCGCTGGCTGTGGCCGGCGATCGCCTCGGCGATGACCTGGCCGGCCAGGCCGGTGGCGGCCACTCCGTGGCCGGAGAAGCCTTGCGCGAAGTACAGATTGGGCGCGAGCCGGCCCCAGTGCGGCGCCCGGTTCCGTGAGATGTCCACATAGCCGCCCCATACCGTTTCCAGCGGCACGTCGCGCAGCTGCGGGAACACGGTGTGCATGCGCTGCGTCATTAGGCGCTGCAGGCCGCGCGGCGGGCGCGCGGAGTAGCTGGCGCGCCCACCGAACAGCAGGCGGTGGTCGGCGCTGAGCCGGTAGTAGTCCAGCGCCCAATTGGTGTCGGCGACCGCCATGTCGTTGGCGATCAGGCTGCGCGCGCGTGCCTGGCCCAACGGCGGCGTGGCCCCGACGTAGGTACCCACCGGCATGATGCGCTGCTCCAGGGCCGGCGCCAGGCCCTGCAGCAAGGCATTGCCGGCAATCACGCCGAATGCGGCGCTCACGCTGCCTTCGGCGCTCTGCAGGGTGACCCGGGCGCCCTGGTCCAGGCGTGTCACCGCCGAGTCCTCGTAGATCCGCACCCCGGCGGCGAGCGCTGCACGCGCCAGCCCGAACGCATAGGCCAGCGGGTGCAGGTGGCCGCTGGCGGGGTCGAACATCGCGCCCAGGTACAGCGGGCTGTCCAGTACCGCGCGCGTGCGTGCGCGGTCCCACCACTGCAGCGGGTAGTCGTAGCGCTCGGCCATGCGCACGATGCCGTGCTGCAAGGCGCGCGCCTGACGTGGCTTGAGCGGGACGTGGGCATGGCCGTCGCGCCAGTCGCAGGCGATGGCGTGGCGCTGGATGCGCTGGCGCAACAGGCGCATGCCCTCGCGCGAGAAATCGAACAGCAGGCGCGCATCGGCGTCGCCGACCAGCGCTTCCAGGGTGTCCTGCTCGCAGCCGTAACCGACGATGGCCTGGCCGCCGTTACGCCCGGAGGCGCCCCAGCCGATGCGCCGGGCCTCCAGCACGCTCACCTGGTAACCGGACTCGGCCAGCGCCAGCGCCGCGGTCAGGCCGGTATAACCGGCGCCCAGGATGCACACGTCCGCGCGTTGGGCGCCACGCAGGCGCGGTTGCGTGGGCAGCGCTGGCGCACTGCGCGCATACCAGCTGTCCGGATACCCGTCCGGCGTCCTGGTCTGCGGCACGGCGGCGTCCGGCCTGGTCATCACACGACGCGCAGGTACCGGGCGTAATCGATGTCCGGCACCAGCGCCTGATAGTCGAGCAGCTCACGTTGCTTCTGCTGGCCGTACACGTGCTGGAACTGGCTGCCCAACTGCGCCTGGATGAACTCGCTGCCCAGGAACGCATCGACTGCGCCCTGCCAGGTGCGCGGCTGGAACACCCCCTGTGCATAGGCGTTGCCGATGACCGGCGGGGTCGGTTCGGCCGGTCGCTGCATGCCGTCCAGGATGCCGGCCAGCACCGCGGCTGCGGCCAGATACGGGTTGGCATCGGCGCCGGCGATGCGGTGTTCGATGCGGGTGTTGGGCGCGTCGCTGTGCGGGATGCGCAGCGCCACGGTGCGGTTGTTGAAGCCCCAGCTGGCATCCAGCGGCACGAACGCATTGCTGACGAAGCGCCGGTAACTGTTGGCATGCGGGGCGAACAGCAGCAACGACGCCTGCGCATGCCGTTGCAACCCGGCGATGGCATGGCGCAGCGGCCCGGCAGGCATGTCGGCGGGGCCGGCGAGCAGATTGTTGCCGTCCGCATCGAGCAGGCTCACATGCAGGTGCAGGCCGCTGCCGGCCTGGCCGGGGAAGGGCTTGGCCATGAAGCTGGCGAGCTTGCCCTGCTGCTGCGCGATGGCCTTGATGGTGCGCTTGAGCAACACGGCCTCGTCGCAGGCCGCCACCGCATCGGCGCGGTGCTGCAGGTTGATCTCGAACTGGCCCGGCGCATATTCGGCCACCGCAGTGTCGGCTGGGATGCGTTGCTGCCGGCAGGCGGCGGTCACCGCATCGGTGAAGCCGCGCTGCTCGTCCAGATCCTGCAGCGAATACACCTGGGTGCTGTCGCTGCGCGCGCCGGTGACCGGGTCGCGCGGGGTCTGCGGGCGCCCCTGGGCATCGGGCACCGTGTCGAACAGATAGAACTCCAGCTCCACCGCCACCACCGGCGTGAGGCCACGTGCGGCAAAGCCGGCCAGTACACGCTGCAGCACCGCGCGCGGAGCCACCTCGAACAGGTCGCCATCGGGGCTATGCATGGCCAGCAGCAATTGTGCCATCGGCTGCGGCGCCCAGGGCACCGGACGCAGCGAGCCGGCGATTGGCAGGCAGATGCGGTCCGCATCGCCGATCGCGTAGCCAAGCCCGGTCTCCTCCACGGTGTTGCCGGTGATGTCGGTGGCGATCAGCGACATCGGCAGGCACACGCCATCGCGATAGACCTTGCCCAGTGCATCGGCGGTGACGCGCTTGCCACGCAGCACGCCGTTGGTGTCGGGCAACAACAGATCCACCGAGGTACAGCCGGGGATGCGCGCCAGGGTGGCGGCGTCGGCAGCGGGCAGGGACGCGACGGAGTTCTCGGAAGCCATAGGCACTACCTGCGAGGTCGCTGGCCAGCCTAGCAAAGCAGGCGTGAGCGGTCGCCGGCCGGCGAAGCAGCGGCCCTGGCAATGGCGGCGGTGGCGCGGTAAGTTCGAGCGCATCTGCCGTTCAACACACCGCATCGGGATGTCTGCATGGCTGTCGTTCCCCTGGTCGGGCTGCCGACCGACCGCGTCCTGCACGGGCCGCATCCGTTTCTGGCCGCGGGCGAAAAATACATCCGCGCCGTGGTGGATGCCGCCGGTGCCATGCCGGTGTTGCTGCCCAGCCTGCGGCCGAGCCTGGACGCCAGCGCCTGGCTGGACCGGCTGGATGGCCTGCTGATCACCGGGGCGGTCAGCAACGTCGAGCCGCATCACTACAGCGATGAGGCCAGCTGGGAGGGCAATCCGCACGACCCGGCGCGCGATGCCACCAGCCTGGCGCTGATTCCGCAGGCGCTGGCACGCGGCCTGCCGCTGCTGGCGATCTGCCGCGGCCTGCAGGAAGTCAACGTCGCGCTCGGCGGGCGCCTGCATCAACGCGTGCATGCAGTGCCCGGGCTGGCCGATCACCGCGAAGACCGCAGCGCCGCGCTGGAGGCGCAATACGGCCCGGCCCATCCGGTGCAGTTGCAGCCGGGCGGCTGGCTGGCCGGCATGCATTCCGGGTCGGAGGTGCTGGTCAATTCGCTGCACGGGCAGGGCATTGCCACGCTCGCCGACGGACTGGTGGTCGAAGCGACCGCGCCGGATGGCCTGGTCGAAGCCTTTCGCGGTACCGGGCCGGGGTTCCTGCTGGCCGTGCAGTGGCACCCGGAATGGCGTGTCACACAGCATCCCTTCTACCGTGCCATCTTTCAGGCCTTCGGCGAGGCCTGTCGCCGTTACGCCGCTCAACGCGGTCAGTGAGGTCGCATGTCCATCCGCACCCGTTCGCGCACCGCCACGCCCAAGCAGCCGGAGGGCGCGCTGCGGCGCTGGCTCAAGGAACGCCACATCACCGAGGTGGAATGCCTGGTGCCGGACATCACCGGCAATGCGCGCGGCAAGATCATTCCCGCCGACAAGTTCTCGCACGACTACGGCACGCGGCTGCCGGAGGGCATCTTCGCCACCACCGTCACCGGCGATTTTCCGGAGGATTACTACGCGCTGACCTCGCCGTCGGATTCGGACATGCACCTGCGCCCGGATGCCTCCACCGTGCGCATGGTGCCGTGGGCCGCCGACCCCACCGCGCAGGTGATCCACGACTGCTACACCAAGGACGGGCAGCCGCACGAACTGGCGCCGCGCAACGTGCTGCGCCGCGTGCTCGATGCCTATGCGCAGCGCAAGCTGCAACCGGTGGTGGCGCCGGAGCTGGAATTCTTCCTGGTGCAGAAGAACACCGACCCGGACTTCCCGCTGCTGCCGCCGGCCGGGCGCTCCGGCCGCCCGGAAACCGCGCGGCAGTCGTATTCGATCGACGCGGTCAACGAGTTCGACCCGATCCTGGACCTGATGTACGACTACTGCGATGCGATGGAGCTGGACGTGGACACCCTGATCCACGAGTCCGGTGCCGCGCAGCTGGAGGTCAATTTCACCCATGCCGATGCCCTGTCGCGCGCCGATCAGGTGTTCCTGTTCAAGCGCACCATGCGCGAAGCGGCGCTACGGCATGGCGTGTATGCGACGTTCCTGGCCAAGCCCATGGAGACCGAGCCGGGCAGCGCGATGCATATCCACCAGAGCCTACTGCACGCCGGCACCGGCAAGAACGTGTTCAGCGGCAAGCGCGAGGGCGGCTTCAGCGACACCTTTGCGCATTATCTGGGTGGCTTGCAGAAATACATCCCGATGGCGATGGGGCTGCTGGCGCCCAACGTCAATTCGTACCGTCGGCTGATGTTCGGCGAGGTGTCGCCGAGCAATGTGCTGTGGGGCTTCGACAACCGCACCTGCGGGCTGCGCGTGCCGATCGATGCACCGCAGAACATGCGGGTGGAAAGCCGCTTCGCCGGTTCCGATGCCAACCCGTATCTGGCGATGGCGGCGACCCTGGCGTGCGGGTTGTTGGGGATTGCCGAGCAGCTCGAACCGACTGCGCCGATCAGCAGCAACGGCAAGGAGCAGGGCTACGATCTGCCGCGCTCGCTGGGTGAGGCGCTGGATGAGCTGGAAGGCTGCGATGCGTTGCAGGAGATGTTGGGGCGGCGCTTCGTGCGCGCCTATATCTCGGTGAAGCGCAAGGAATACGAAACGTTCTTTCGGGTGATCAGCTCGTGGGAGCGAGAGTTCCTGCTGTTGAATGTGTAAGGCGCTTCGCCTGCGCTGTTTCCTTCTCCCATCGGGACATTGTCCCCTTTATGGGGGAGACCGTGCCCGAAGGGCGGATGAGGGTACGGCGTATGACGATGCCGGACGCCTCGCGCGTTGGACATTGCGCACCGCCCCGTCTGCGTGTTTCCACGCCCGGAGTCTGGCGCGTGCAACGAAAGCACCTTTGGGTCCGGCCGATCGGCCATAGACTGCATGGACCCCGCAGCCGGAGTGACCATGGATCCGCAAGCACTGAAGACCTTGCAGCAGCTCGATGCCGCCCATCATCTGCATCCGTTCAACGACAACGCGGCATTGGCGCAGAAGGGCACGCGCATCCTGACGCGCGGTGAGGGCGTGTACGTGTGGGATGCCGATGGCAACCAGTTGCTCGATGCATTCGGCGGGTTGTGGTGCGTCAATGTCGGCTATGGACGCAAGGAGCTGGCGCAGGCAGCTGCGCGGCAGATGGAGCAGCTGGCGTACTACAACAGCTTCTTTCAGTGCACGACCGAACCCACCATCCAGCTGGCGGCCAAGCTGGCGGAGCTGGCACCCGGTGATCTGAATCACGCGTTCTTCGCCAACTCCGGGTCGGAGGCCAACGACACCATCCTGCGCCTGGTCCGGCATTTCTGGGCGGTGCAGGGGCAGCCGCAAAAACGCATGTTCATCGGTCGCCATGATGGCTATCACGGCACCACCATGGCCGGGGCCAGCCTGGGCGGCATGCAAGGCATGCACAAGCAGGGCGGCTTGCCGATTCCGGATATCCACCACATTACGCCGCCGTATCACTTCGGCGATGGCGGGGAGATGGACCCGGAAGACTACGGCTTAGTCGCGGCGCGTCGTCTGGAAGACACGATCCTGCAGCTCGGGCCGGATAACGTCGCCGCCTTTATCGGCGAGCCGATCATGGGCGCGATCGGCGTGTATATCCCGCCGCGCAGTTACTGGCCGGGCATCGAGCGGATCTGCCGGCGCTACGACGTGCTGCTGGTGGCCGATGAAGTGATCTGCGGGTTCGGGCGCACCGGCGCCTGGTTCGGTGCGGACTATTTCGGCTTTCAGCCCGATGTGATGACGCTGGCCAAAGGCATCACCTCCGGCTACATCCCGCTGGCGGCAGCCATGTTCAACGATCGCGTGGCCGGCGTGCTCAAGACGCAAGGCGGCGAGCTGGCGCACGGTGGCACGTATGCCGGGCATCCGGTGTGCGCGGCCGTGGCGCTGGAGAACCTGCGCCTGCTGCAGGACGACGGCATCGTGGACACCGCCCGCGCGCAGATTGCGCCGTATCTTGCGCAGCGCTGGGCCGAGCTCGGCGAGCACCGTCTGGTGGGCGAGGCGCGCATCGCCGGGTTGATCGGGGCGCTGGAGCTGGTGCCGGACAAGCGGCAGCGTGGGGTGTATTTCCAAGGGCGTGGGCGCGTCGGTGCGCTCTGCCGTGACTTTGCGTTGCGCCGCGGCCTGATCCTGCGTGCCACCTACGACGCCATGCTGCTGTCGCCGCCGCTGATCATCACCTGCGAGCAGGTGGACGAGCTGTTCCACAAGGCCTGGGCGGCGCTGGATGACACCGCGCATGCGTTGGGCAGGTGAGCGATGGCGACCTGCCACCAACGCATCGGTGCGCCCCGACGCGCGTTGCCACGGCAATGTGGAGACCGGCATATCGATCCGCCGTACGGCATCGCGGCCTCGGGCTCGCCGGCGGACGGCGAGCAATGACTCCCGCTGCGCGGCGTCTGCCTGGCGCGAATGCCTGCCGCGCCCGCTGGGCAAACTCGGGCACGGTGGGTAGTCTGGCGCCAGACCGGCCCCGCGCCGGACCGCCCCACCGTGCCGGAGACCTCCCATGACGCTGCGACTGCTCGCCCTGACGCTGTCCCTCACCCTGCTGTCCGGCTGCGGCGGCGATGGCGCTGCGGGCAAGGCCGAGGCGCAGGCCAAGGTGCTCAACGTCTACAACTACTCCGACTACATCGCCGAAGACACCATTCCCGCGTTCGAAAAGAGCACCGGCATCAAGGTCACCTACGACGTGTTCGACAGCGACGAGATGGTGGAAACCAAGTTGCTCGCCGGCGGCAGCGATTACGACGTGGTGGTGCCCACGCTCAATTTCTTTGGCCGGCAGATCCAGGCGGGTGTGTTTCTGCCGCTGGACAAAAGCAAGATCCCCAACCTGGCCAATCTCGACCCGGACATCATGCGTCGCATCGCCGCGCAGGATCCGGGCAATGCCTATGGCGTGCCGTACATGATCGGCACCACCGGCATCGGCTACAACGTCGACAAGCTCAAGGCGATCTTCGGCAGCACCGATGTCGCCAACAGCTGGGATCTGGTGTTCAAGCCGGAGAATCTGTCCAGGCTCAAGGACTGCGGGGTGACCATCCTGGACACGCCCTCGGACATGATTCCGATCGCGCTCAATTACCTCGGGCTCGATCCGCACAGCACGGTGCCGGCCGAGATCGAGAAGGCCGCCGCGCTGATCAAGACCATCCGCCCGTACGTGCAGAACTTCCACTCCAGCCAGTACGTCACCTCGCTGGCCAACGGCAATACCTGCCTGGCGGTGGGCTGGTCGGGCGACATCATCCAGGCGCGCGATCGTGCCAGGGAAGCGGGCAACAACGTCAACGTGGCCTACGCCATTCCGAAGGAAGGCGCGCCGCAGTGGTTCGACATGCTGGCCATCCCCAAGGACGCCAAGCATCCTGAAAATGCGTACGCCTTCATCAATTACCTGCTCACGCCCGAGGTGGCCGCGGCCAACAGCAACTTCATCCACTACGCCAACCCGGTGCGCAGCGCCACGCCGCTGGTGGATGCGGCGATCCGCAACGACCCCACCATCTATCCGCCGCCGGAGGTGACCGCCCGGATGTTCACCTACGCGATCAACCCGCCGGAGGTGGACCGCCTGTACACACGGCTGTGGACCGAGATCAAGACCGGCCGGTGAGGCCAGCGCGCAGGTGCTGACGCGGCGGCGTACGCCGCCGCGTCCTCATGAAGGTCCAATGGTTGCCTGCAACACTGCAGACCTGGTCGCGGGCGCGCCCCTCCGCCGCAGGCCGGCATGCCTGGCCGCTGCAACCGGGCGGCGCATGCACCCGGCGGGTCCATTGCCGCGCAGGCGGTCCAGACCAAGCGCAGCCTGACCAGCTCGTCACGCAATCTGTACCGGCGGGTTCAAATAATTGTATGGTTTCGCCGCGTTCGCCGGCGCCGCTGCCGCGGCATGCCGTCGCGCGCCTCGCCCACGACACACAGGACGCCTCCTTTGAGCAACCAAGACCAACAGCCCACTGACGGCCGCGCCCAGGCGGGCGATGCGCAAGGCGCCGAGACGCACCAGGACCAGGAGCCGGCCAAGCCGTCGCCGCTGAAGAACCCCAAGGTCAAGTGGACGCTGATCCTGGTGGGCGTGCTGGTGCTGATCCTGCTGGTGGTGTGGCTGACCTACTACCTGATCAAGGGCCGCTACATGCAGGACACCAACAACGCCTACCTGCAGGCCGATTCGGTGGCCGTTGCGCCGCGTGTCAGCGGCTATGTGACCAAGGTGCTGGTGGGCGACAACCAGATCGTGGACGCCGGCCAGCCGTTGCTGCAGATCGACGACCGCACTTACCAGGCCACCCTGCAGCAGGCCGAAGCGGCGATCGCCGCACGCCAGGCCGACATCGTGGCCGCCACCGCCAATGTCGCCGGCCAGGAAGCGGCGCTGCTGCAGGCGCGGACCCAGGTGACCTCGGCCGCGGCCAGTCTCAAGTTCGCCCAGGCCGAGGTGAAGCGCTTCGCACCGCTGGCCGCCTCCGGCGCCGATACCCATGAGCACCAGGAAAGCCTGCAGCACGAGCTGGCGCGCGCACGCGCCCAGTACGATGCGGCCCAGGCGCAGGCCACCGGTGCGCAGAGCCAGATCCAGGCCAGCCGCGCGCAGCTGGAGCAGGCCCAGGCCGGCCTGAAGCAGGCGACTGCGGATGCCGACCAGGCCCGCGTCGCCGTGGAAGACACCCGCCTGACCAGCCGCATCCACGGCCGCGTCGGCGACAAGACCGTGCAGGAGGGCCAGTTCCTGGCCGCCGGTACCCGCACCATGACCATCGTGCCGCAGGAATCGCTGTACCTGGTCGCCAACTTCAAGGAAACCCAGGTCGGCCTGATGCGCCCGGGTCAGCCGGCCGAGATCGAGGTCGATGCGCTGTCCGGGGTGAAGCTGCACGGCAAGGTCGAAAGCCTGTCCCCGGGCACCGGCTCGCAGTTCGCCTTGCTGCCGCCGGAAAACGCCACCGGCAACTTCACCAAGGTGGTGCAGCGCGTGCCGGTGCGCATCCGCGTGCTGGCCGGCGAGGAGGCACGCAAGGTGCTGGTGCCGGGCATGTCGGTGGAGGTCACCGTCGATACGCGCTCGGCCAAGGACGCCAAGGAACGCGCTGAAAAAGAATCCGACCGCGTGCAGGAGCGGGAGCGCGCGCAGTGAGTACAGCGGCCGCCACCGGCCAGGGTGCCGGCGGCGGTGCCAGCCGCGAGAAGGCCGAGCCCGGCGCTTGGTTGGCGGTGCTGGCCGGCACCATCGGCTCGTTCATGGCCACGCTGGACATCTCCATCGTCAATGCCGCGCTACCCACCATCCAGGGTGAGGTCGGCGCCAGCGGCACCGAGGGTACCTGGATCTCCACCGCGTATCTGGTCGCCGAGATCATCATGATCCCGCTGACCGGCTGGTTCGTGCGCACGCTGGGCCTGCGCAATTTCCTGCTGATCTGCGCGTTGATGTTCACGGCGTTCTCGGTGGTCTGCGGATTGTCGACCTCGTTGACGATGATGATCATCGGCCGCGTGGGGCAGGGGCTGGCCGGCGGCGCGCTGATTCCTACCGCGCTGACCATCGTCGCCACACGCCTGCCGCCCAGCCAGCAGACCATGGGCACCGCACTGTTCGGCATGACCGTGATCATGGGCCCGGTGATCGGCCCGCTGCTGGGAGGCTGGCTCACCGAAAACGTCAGCTGGCACTACGCGTTCTTCATCAACGTGCCGATCTGCGCGGGCCTGGTGGCGCTGTTGCTGCTTGGCCTGAAGCACGAAAAGGCCGACTGGGCCGGCCTGCTCAACGCCGATTGGCTGGGCATCTACGGCCTCACTGCCGGCCTGGGCGGGCTCACCGTGGTGCTGGAAGAAGGCCAGCGCGAGCGCTGGTTCGAATCCAGCGAGATCAACATGCTGAGCCTGATCTCGTTGAGCGGGTTCATCGCGCTGGTGATCGGCCAGTTCCGCAGGCGTGCGCCGGTGATCCGGCTGTCGCTGCTGCTGCATCGCAGTTTCGGTGCGGTGTTCATCATGATCATGGCAGTGGGCATGATCCTGTTCGGTGTGATGTACATGATTCCGCAGTTTCTGGCGGTGATCTCCGGCTACAACACCGAGCAGGCCGGCTACGTGCTGCTGCTGTCCGGCCTGCCCACCGTGCTGCTGATGCCGATGATGCCCAAGCTGCTGGAGGTGGTGGACGTACGCATCCTGGTGATTGCGGGGCTGATCTGTTTCGCTGCCGCCTGCTTCGTCAATCTGGGGCTGACCGCCGACACGGTGGGCATGCATTTCGTGGCCGGGCAGTTGCTGCAGGGCTGCGGACTGGCGCTGGCGATGATGTCGCTCAACCAGGCGGCCATCTCCTCGGTGCCGCCGGAGCTGGCCGGCGATGCGTCGGGCCTGTTCAATGCCGGCCGCAACCTGGGCGGTTCGGTCGGCCTGGCGCTGATCTCCACCTTCCAGGAGCGCCGCATGACCTTCCATACCGAAACCATCGGCAGCGCGATCACCGCCAACGCACCGCGCGCGCAGGAATTTCTGGCCGGCGTGACCGCGCAGATGCAGGGCAGCGCCGGTGGCGAAGCGGCGATTCGTTCCGTCGCCCAATTCGCACGCGTGGTGCAACAGCAGGCGTTGGTGATGACCTACAGCGACCTGTTCTGGATCTTCGGTGTGATCGTGGTCTGCACGATTCCGCTGGCCTTTTTGCTCAAGCCGTTACCCAAGGGGACGCACCTTGCAATGCACTGATTCCCTGCGCGCGATGCGCCTCCCACTGGCTGCGGCGCTGAGTGCCGTGCTGCTCGGCGGCTGCATGCTCGGCCCCAACTACACCAAGGCACCGGCCGTGGCCGATGCCGCCATGCAGGCGCCCGCGCTGCATCGCGCCAGTGGCGCGCAGGTGGTTGCCGCCGCGCCGCTGAACCACTGGTGGGAGCAATTGAACGACCCGCAGCTGACCCAGTTGGTGACCCAGGCGCTGGCCGACAGCCCCAACCTGCGCGCGGCGCAGGCCAGGTTGCGCGCCAACCGCGCGCTGGCGCGCCAGCGCCGCGCCGAACGCCTGCCCAAGCTCAACGCCAGCGCCGTGTACGCGTATGCCGAGCCGCCGCAGACCATCGTCGACACGCTGGGCGGGCTGCAGCAAGGCCAGCCTGGGCAGCCGGGACAGGGCGATCAGGCGCTGGATCTGGAAAAGACCCAGATCTACAGTGCCGGTTTCGATGCCAGCTGGGAGCTGGATCTCTTCGGCCGCCGCCGCCGCGCCGCCGAAGGCGCACTGGCCCAGGCGCAGGCCTCCGAAGCCGAGCTGGCCGATGCGCAGGTGCAGTTGGCCGCCGAAGTAGGGCAGGTCTATCTCAACTACCGCGGCTTGCAGGCGCGGCTGGCCATTGCCGATGCCAATCTGGACAAGATCCGGCAGTCGCTGCAACTGGTGCAGCAGCGCCGTGACCAGGGCGCCGCCTCCGACCTGCAGGTCGAGCAGATCGCCACCCAGGTGCAGCAACAGGAGGCGCAGCGCCTGCCGCTGGAGATGCAATCGCAGGAAGCGCTGGACCAGTTGGCGCTGATGGTCGGGCGCGAACCCGGCGCACTGGATGCGCAGTTGCGCGCGCCGCAGCCGCTGCCGATGCTGCCCAGCGAAGTGCGCGTGGACGATGCGGGGGCATTGATCCGCCGCCGCCCGGACGTACGCAAGGCCGAGCGCGAGCTGGCCGCGTCCAGCGCGCAGATCGGCGAAGCCTTGAACGGCTACTTCCCGCAGGTGACCTTGCTGGGTGGCCTGAGCTGGGTGGCCGGCTCGCCGAGCGATTTCAATTCCGACGCGTTGACCACCCTGGCGGTGCCGATGCTGCGCTGGTCGATCTTCGATTTCGGCAAGACCCGCGCGCAGGTGGAGCAGGCACGCGCGGGCAATGCCGGGCGCGAGGCGGCGTATGAAGGTGCGGTGCTGGCTGCGTTGCAGGATGCAAATTCGGCGTTGGCGCGCTTCGGTTCGGCACGCAAGCAGCTGGTGGTCGCGCGGCAGGCCGAGGCCTCGGCCACGCGCTCGGCCGGGCTGATGCAGCAACGTCGCGATGCCGGGGCTACCTCGTCGATCGATCTGCTGGACGTGCAGCGCCAGCAGCTGTCGGCGCAGGACGCCGCCGCGCAGGCGCAGGTGCAGTTGCTGGTCAACTACGTCGCGCTGCAGAAGAGCCTGGGCCTGGGCTGGAGCGGGGCACCGCCGGAAACGCGCTGACCGGCAGGGCGGTCGCCCTGCGGCCGCCGCAGCCAGGGCAGCATTGCCTGCCGCAGGTCGCAGGCAGTGCCGCCATTGCCCCTGGCCACGCTCGTCCCACGCGCGGCGGTGAATGCATGAGTCCGTGTCGGCCGCCTTCGTGGTTATGGGCTGCCCCACCGTTGATGCTGCACGCCGCGTCCCGGACCGCGCGCACGGCGGTGGACACATGCTTTTGCCATCATGGCGCCCAGGCTCCGCACACGGCGCCTGCGCGTCCCCCCAGCGAGAGGAACCATGTCACTGACCGAGGCCTTGCCGCCCATTACCAGCAGCGCAGATGCCGGCTACCTGTCCATCAGCCAGGTCCGCAAGGAGTTCGATGGATTCGTGGCGGTGGACGATGTCAGCCTGCAGATCCGCAAGGGTGAAATCTTCGCGCTGCTGGGCGGGTCGGGCAGCGGCAAGTCCACCTTGCTGCGTTGCCTGGCCGGATTCGAGCGGCCGACCAAGGGGCACATCACGCTCGATGGCCAGCCCATCGATGCGCTGCCGCCGTACGAGCGGCCCATCAACATGATGTTCCAGTCGTATGCGTTGTTTCCGCACATGAGCGTGGAGCAGAACATCGCCTTCGGGCTGAAGCAGGAAGGGCTGTCGAAGGCGGCCATCGCCGCCCGCGTCGGCGAGATGCTGGAGCTGGTGCAACTGGGCGCGCTGGCCAGGCGCAAGCCGCATCAGCTCTCCGGTGGTCAGCAGCAGCGGGTGGCGCTGGCACGCTCGCTGGCCAAACGGCCCAAGCTGCTGCTGCTGGACGAACCGATGGGCGCGCTGGACAAAAAGCTGCGCTCGCAGATGCAGCTGGAACTGGTCAACATCATCGAAACCTCCGGCGTCACCTGCGTCATGGTGACCCACGACCAGGAGGAAGCGATGACCATGGCCACGCGCATCGCGTTGATGGACCAGGGCTGGATTCAGCAGGTCGGCACGCCCGATGAAATCTACGAACAACCAGCCAATCGCTTCGCCGCCGAGTTCATCGGTTCGGTCAATCTGCTCGACGCAGTCATCGTCGAAGACCAGCCGCAGTACGTCAGCTTGCAGACGCCGGCCTTCCCCGCCTGCATCCGCATCGGCCACGGCATCACCGGCTTCGAAGGCCAAGTGGTGGCCTTCGCGCTGCGCCCGGAAAAGCTCGCCATCGGCAAGGACGAGCCGGCGCAGGCCTGCAACAAGGCGCAGGGGGTGATCGAAGACATCGCCTATTTCGGCAGCCATTCGGTCTACCACGTGCGCCTGCCCAGCGGGGTCAAGCTGATGGCCAACTTCGCCAATCGCCAGCGCTGGGCCAGCGAGGCGCTGACCTGGGGCGACACCGTGTGGGTGGGCTGGGGCGAGGACGACGGCGTGGTGCTCACCGCATGAGGTCGCGTCTGTTCCGTCGCCGCTTGCCAGGCGCGCGCTGGGGCGTGATCGCCGCGCCGTATCTGTGGCTGCTGGTGTTCTTCGCGATCCCGTTCCTGATCGTGCTGAAGATTTCCTTCGCCGAGCGTGCCACCACCATGCCGCCGTATACGCCGCTATTCGCCTACGCAGCCGATGGGGCAGTGAGCGTCAAGCTGCATCTGGGCAACTACCTTGCATTGGTGCGCGACAGCCAGTACGTGGCCGCGTACCTGAGTTCGATCAAGATCGCGGTCATTTCCACCGCGCTCGCGTTGTTGATCGGTTACCCGATGGCGTATGTCATCGCGCGCCTGCCGTTGGCCACGCGCAACGTGGCAATGATGCTGGTGGTGTTGCCGTCGTGGACCTCGTTCCTGATCCGCGTGTACGCCTGGATCGGCATCCTCGATGGCAACGGCCTGCTCAATCGGGCACTGCTGGCGCTGGGCGTGATCAAGCAGCCACTGCAACTGCTTTACACGCCGATCGCCGCCTACATCGGCATCGTGTACTGCTATCTGCCGTTCATGGTGTTGCCGCTGTATGCCAACCTGGTCAAGCACGACAGCCGCCTGCTGGAAGCGGCCTACGATCTTGGCGCGCGCCCGTGGCGCGCGTTTGTGCGCATCACCTTGCCGCTCTCGCGCAACGGCATCGTGGCCGGTTGCATGCTGGTGATGATTCCAGCGGTGGGCGAGTTCGTGATCCCGGAAATGCTCGGCGGGCCGAACACCTTGATGATCGGCCGCGTGCTGTGGGGCGAGTTCTTCAACAACCGCGACTGGCCGGTGGCCGCCGCCGTGGCCACCGTCATGCTGGTGTTGCTGCTGGTGCCGATCGTGATCTTTCACCGCTACCAGCAGCGCGAGCTGGAAGGACGGCTGACATGATGCCCGCCTCCCGCAGCGGGCGCCTGCTCGGTGGCGCCGTCCTCGCGCTGGGGTTTGGCTTCTTGTACCTGCCGATCCTGTTGCTGATGGTGTACTCGTTCAACGCCTCGCGCCTTGCCACGGTGTGGGGCGGATTTTCGACACGCTGGTATGGCGAGTTGCTGCGCGACCGACAACTGCTGGAAGCGGCCTGGGTGAGCCTGGAGGTGGCGTTCTGGACCGCCGGTGCCGCCATGGTGCTTGGCACGATGGCGGCGATGGCGATGGTGCGCATGCGCCGCTTTCCCGGCAAGACCGTGTTCGGCGCATTGATCACTGCGCCACTGGTGATGCCCGAGGTGATCATCGGCTTGTCGATCCTGCTGCTGTTGGTCTCGATGGGTGGCGTGCTCGGCATCGCACCGCGTGGCGAAGTGGCCATCTGGGTGGCGCATGTCACCTTCACCGTGTCGTTCGTGACGGTGGTGATTTCGTCCCGCCTGCAGGAGCTGGATCGGTCGCTGGAAGAAGCGGCGATGGATCTCGGCGCAACGCCGCTGAAGGTGTTCTTCCTGATCACCCTGCCGCTCATCGCCCCGGCCTTGGCATCGGGCTGGCTGCTGGCCTTTACGCTGTCGCTGGACGATGTGGTGATCGCCAGTTTTCTGGCCGGGCCCAGCTCCACCACGCTGCCGATCAAGGTATTTGCGTCAGTGCGGTTGGGCATCAGCCCAAAGATCAACGCACTGGCCACACTGATGGTGCTGGCGGTATCGGTCGCTGCAGTGATCGGTTGGTGGCTGCTGGCACGCAGCGAAAAGCGACGCCTGCGCGATCAGCAATTGGCGCAGCAAACTCTTGCCTGAGAGCACCAGCGCTGAGGTGGCCAATGAACCGCAGCGAACGTCCGCCAGTTAGACGCAAACGCTGGAGCCCCCGACGTGTGCGAAGGCTGCTTGCCTACTCAGACCGCTTAATGCGCCTGCTGGGGACTGAGCGTAGCACTTCATATCACCTGGCTGCTGGCGTGTAACCATTGTCCCAGGGCTCTGGCTTGGTCAGGTAGCACTGGTACTCGGCCCTGATGTTGTAGCCGTGTTGCTCGACCCTAGGTTGTTCGTCCGCGCTGTCCCTGCGGTTGTTCTTTTCGTCGTCCTTGGACTTTCGCTTGTCGGGAAAGATCATGACCATATTCGGCGACGAAAACGTGGTGATGAGTTGGCGGATGGCAGTGTCCGCGCAGGCACGCAGCGCCTCTTCCTCGCAGGGTTGCGCGGGATCGGGCTGCAGGCTGGTGCAGTTCACAGTGACAAACCCGGCCTGGTCGGGCCGCGGGCCACGCAAAAAATCCTGCATGACCGCACATCCAGGCAGGCACACGCTTGTGGCAAGTACAGCCATAAAAATGTGATTGCGGCGCATCATGGTGATCCTCCCTGGATGAATGCATCTGCCGATTGCCGCATGCTAAAGCACGTCGCGCGGCGGAACATTGTGTGAGGGCAGGGCTACTCGTGACGGTGTTGTGCCGTATGACTCCAGGCCCATGACAACGCGCTTTGTGCGGTGAAGATGCGGCGTTGCGTCGCAGCGCAGGTAAACACAGCGTTGCAGTGGTTTGCAGCGGTTGTGACGCGGCTACAACTTTCCGGCGATTAGCATGGCGGCCTTGCTACTGGAGACCGTCATGTCCTACGACACCGTGAACCCGGCCACCGGCCAGGTCGAGCACACCCAGCAGACCCTGGACGCCGCCGGCATTGAAGCGCGTCTGGCCGCCTCCGCCAGGGCGTTTCCGGCATGGGCCGCGCTGCCGCTGGCCGAGCGGGGTGCCTTGCTGCGCCGCGTTGGCGAAGAGCTGACCAGGCGACGCGAGGACCTGCAACGCATCATGACCGCCGAAATGGGCAAGCTGCGCGTCGAGGCGCTGGCCGAGATCGACAAGTGCGCGCAGGGCTGCGCCTATTACGCCGAACACGCAGCCGAGTATCTGGCGCCGCGCAATATTCCTACCGAAGCGCAATCGAGCTATGTGCGCTACGAACCGCTGGGCTGCGTCTTCGCGGTAATGCCGTGGAATTTCCCGCTGTGGCAGGTGTTTCGGTTTCTGGCGCCGGGCCTGATGGCCGGCAACGTGGCACTGCTCAAGCACGCCAGCAATGTGCCGCGCTGCGCCGATGCCATGAAGGAGGTGCTGGACGCCGCAGGCATCCCGCCGGGCGTGTTCGATGTGCTGCACATCGACAACGACCAGGCCGCCGACGTGCTGCGCGACGACCGCATCGCCGCAGTGACGCTGACCGGTAGCGAACGCGCCGGGCGTTCCCTGGCCGCGAATGCGGGCGACCAGCTGAAGAAATGCGTGATGGAGTTGGGCGGCAGCGATGCGTTCGTGGTGCTGGAAGACGCCGAGTTGGAGCACGCGGTGCAATCGGCAGTGCAGTCGCGCTTCGACAACAGCGGGCAGACCTGTATCGCCGCCAAGCGCTTCATCGTGGTGGACGCGATTGCCGACCGGTTCATCGAGCGCTTCGTCGCTGCGACGTCCAAGCGCGTGGTTGGCGACCCGCAACAGGAAAGCACCACATTGGCGCCGATGGCACGCGCCGATCTGCGCGAGGAACTGCACAAGCAGGTGCAGGCCAGCGTCGCCAAGGGCGCCACCGTCCTGCTGGGCGGCGAACCGGTGGCCGACTCGCATGCGGGCTACCCGGCGACCATCCTGGACAATGTGGCGCCCGGCATGCCGGCCTACAACGAAGAATTCTTCGGCCCGGTCGCTTCGATCATTCGGGTGGCCGACGAGGCAGAGGCGGTGCGCGTCGCCAACGACACCACCTTCGGGCTGGGCGGCAGCGTGTGGACGGCAGACGCCAAGCGCGGCGAACGCGTCGCCCAGCAGCTGCAGTGCGGCGCGGCCTTCGTCAACTCGGTGGTCAAGAGCGACGTGCGCCTGCCGTTCGGCGGCATCAAGCGCTCAGGCTTCGGCCGCGAGCTGGCCGATCACGGCATTCACGAGTTCATGAACATCAAGACGATTTATGTAGCTTGAAAGCCGGGATTCGGGAATCGGGATTTGGGATTCGCAAAGGCCAGGGTGCTTCCTTCTCCCGCCGGGAGAAGGTGCCCGAAGGGCGGATGAGGGGCACCGGCAGAGCTTGAGCAGTCTGGGTGAAACGATCAGCGCAACAGCAATTGAAACACAACCATCGCTCAAGCTGGATCAGCAAGCAGCAAACCCGCTCTAGCGACTCCCCAATCCCGACTCCCCAATCCCAAGCCGCTACGCGGCTCTAAAGCCACCGAGCGCGCTTGAACAGGCGATACAACACCAGGCACGAAGCAACCACGCCGCCCACCAGCAGCGGGTAGGCGTAGGGTTTGTCGAGCTCGGGCATGTGGGTGAAGTTCATGCCGTACCAGCTGGTGATCAGGGTGGGGGCGGCCAGCAGCGCGGCCCAGGCGCCCAGGCGCTTGACGGTTTCGCCCTGGGCCAGGGTCACCATCGACAGGTTGACGCTCAGCGCGGTGCCCAGCATTTCACGCAAGGTGTCGATGGCATCGTTGATGCGCACCGCATGATCGAGCACGTCGCGGAGATAGATGCCGACCTCGTCGTGAATCAGCCCGCCGGGGTTGCGCTTGAGGTGCGAGAGCACATCCTGCAGCGGCGCCACCACCAGGCGCATCTTGTTGAGCTCGCGCTTGAGCTCATACAGGCGCACCACGGTTTCGCGCTTGTAGTTGTCGGCGAAGATGTCCTTTTCCAGGCCTTCCAGCGTGTCGCGAAACTCGTCCATGATCGGCAGGTAGTTGTCGACCACGAAATCCAGCACGCCATACAGGCAGAACGAAGCGCCCATGCGCAGCATCGCCGGTTCGCGTTCGACCCGGTGCCGCACCGGCGCATACGACAACGATGCGCCGTGGCGTACCGTCAACAGAAAGCGTGCGCCCAGAAACGCATGCGTTTCGCCGTAACGGATGCGTTCGTTGACCAGCTGTGCGGTGTTGACCACCACGAACAACGAGTTGCCGTAGCTCTCCGCCTTGGGGCGCTGATGCGCCTTGAGCGCGTCCTCGATCGCCAGATCGTGCAGGCCGAACTCGTCCTGCAACTTGTGCAGCACCGATTCCTGCGGTTCGTACAGCCCGACCCACACACAGCCGTCGGGGCGCTGCAGCACATCGCTGATCTGCTCCAGGCTGATGTCGTGGCGTGTGCCGTCACCGTCGTAATAGGCGCAGGTGATGACGCAGGACGGATTGTCTGGATGACGGCCGTGGGTGTTCATGGGCGCATCCTGGATCAGCGCGTGTGGACGGGCAAATCACGCCGGCGCAGGGCGACCGCGAGCGCAGCGTGGATGGGCAACAGCAGCATCACCCACTGCAGGTTGTCCTGGGCCTGGAAGGAGAGCCAGTGGATCACCAACGCCACCAATGCGCCGGCGGCCACCAGCCATGCCAGCACGTTGAACCAGCGGCCCGGCCGACGGCCCAGCTGCAGCCGGATGCCGCCAAACCACAGCAACACGCATAGCGGATTGACCAGTAGCAGGTTGCGGTTGGCCCACGCGGATTGATGCGCGGTGAAGCCCCACAGATACACCAGCAGGCCGCCGCCGATGGCGCACAGCAACCACAACGGCAGTGCCAGCCCGGCCAGCAGACGTTGCCGGCGGCGCAACGCCAGCACGCCGGCGGCCACCAGCACGCCGGCCAGCAGCCACGGCCACCAATGCCGCTGCCGTTCGGCAGGCTCGGGGGCCACGCGGTGCGGCAGCAGTACCTGGGTGGATTGCACCAACGGCCGGCCGGCGCTGTTGTGCACCTGGGTCAGGCTGTCGGCCAGACGCATCGGCACGAACGCTTCTTCCCAACGCGACAGCGGACGATCGGCATATGGCCCAAGGCCGAGGTCGAAGCCCAGCCACATCCACGGCGCAGGGGAGGCCAGGCGTACCGCTTCGCTGCGGTAGGTGTTGCCGCGCGAGCGGCCGGCCAGTTGCGACTTGAGCGTGCCGCCCATGGCACGATCCAGTGCATCGCGCACCATGGTGGCGCAATTGGCTTCGAAGTAGTCGTAGTGATACCGCGCGTTTTCCGGCCGGCTGCGGACAGCCAGTCCGTCGGCCAGGGCGCGTGCCTGTGCGGGCGGCAGATCCAGCCACTGGATGCTGACGCCACGGCCGACGCTGCGGTACTGCGACAGGTCTTCTTCCAGCGGCAACGCCACCAGGTAGTACATCATTTCGCCGCGCGCAAAGCGCGGTACGAAGTCCGGCTCGCTGGGGTCGAAGAAGCCGAAGTTGTAGGAGGTCGCCTGCTGGGTGAGCGGGTCCACCACCACGATGGCGTCGTGCCCGAACCGTTCGAAGAACACTTCGCCGGGCTGCATGGTGACCACGCCCACCCGCGGCGCCGGCGGCTGTGCGTTCTGGGCGAATGCAAACGGCGCCAGCAGCGACATCAACAGCAACAACGCGCAGGCAGCCAGCCATTGCCGGGCGCCACGGCGCGGCGGCGCAGTGGCGGTGCTGCAGGTGGTCGGGTTCAAGCGTCGTCCTGCGGGTCGGGCGGGAGAATGGTGACGTGGAAGGCATGCACGCGGCGCGCATCGGCCTTGGCCACACGGAACGCAAACCGACCCAGGGTCAGCTCTTCGCCGGTCTCGGGCAGATGGCCGATCGCATCGGTGACCAGCCCGCCGACGGTGTCGTATTCGTCGTCCGGGAATTCGGCGCCGAAGCGCTCGTTGAAGTCCTCGATCGGCGTCAGCGCATCGACCACGTAGCGGCCATCGGCCTGGATCGCGATCAGCGAATTCTCTTCCTCGGCGTCGTCGTGCTCGTCGTCGATCTGGCCGACGATCTGCTCCAGCACGTCTTCGATGGTGACCAGGCCGGCAACGCCGCCGTACTCGTCCACCACGATCGCCATGTGGTTGCGCGAGAGGCGGAATTCCTTGAGCAGCACGTTGAGCTTCTTGGACTCGGGGATCAGCACCGCCGGGCGCAGCAGTTCGCGCACGTTGCCGGGCCCGTTGTCGGCAACCACGCCGCGCAACAGGTCCTTTGCCAGCAGGATGCCGAGTACTTCGTCTTTGTTCTCGCCGTGGACCGGGAAGCGCGAATGGCCGGATTCGACCACCTGCTTCATCAGGTCGATGAAGCGCGCTTCTACCGGCAGCGAAACCATCTGCGAGCGCGAGATCATCACATCGCCCACGGTGAGCTCGGACACGGAGATCGCGCCTTCCATCATGCGCAAGGTGTCTGCGGCGATGAGACCGTCCTGCTCGGCGGTGCGCAGCAGCGCGACCAGTTCGTCGCGGGTGTGGGGCTCACCGGAGAAGGCCGCGCTCAGGCGTTCGAGCCAGCTGCGGCGTTTTTCGGAGGGTTCTGAGGTGTAGCTACTGTCGTCTTCGGACATCGTGACGGGGAAGGGCACCCGGCAAACCAGGCATTAGCGATCAGTCTAGCAGGAAGCCGCTAACACGCTGTGGATGCGCGGGCAGGGGCCAGGTTTCAGGGCAGGTCCAGGCTGTATCCGCAGCCGACCACGGTCTTGCCGGGGTGCGATTTGACGTTGGTCGCGCTCAGCACCACCGATTCGATCATCGCCTCGCCGGTCTTGGGGTTGGTGGTGTCCTCGCTGACCAGCTCGCGGCCGTACATGACCTTCTCGGCGTTATCCACGCCCAGTTCCAGCTGCAGCTGCCTGGCCAGCGGGCGCGGATCGGGCAGGTCCAGGATCGCCATGATGCTGGCGCCGGAAAAGGCGATGTGGTTCGTGCTGTGGCCAAACACGCGGATCGGCGTGTTGAGGGTGTACTCGGTCATGAACAAGTTGGACTGATCCAGCGGCGTCCAGCCCAGCGCCACCGCCTTGAGCGGGTCGGCCAGCACCGGCGCCAGCGCGTTGAAATCGCCGATGCGCTGGCGGCACTCGATCAATGCCGGCAGGTCGGGACGCACCGGGGCGGCCTGCGCCCAGCCCGTCACCGGACTCAGCAACAGCCCCGCGATGACGATGGCAGCGCGCATCAACGCTCCCCCGCGTAGGGATCGCCGATGCCCAGATCGGCCAGGATTTCGCGCTCCAGCTGTTCCATCGCATCGGCCTCCTTCTCGTCTTCGTGGTCCCAGCCCAGCAGGTGCAGGGTGCCGTGCACGGTCAGGTGCGCATAGTGTGCAGCCAGCGACTTGCCCTGTTCGGCGGCCTCGCGCGCCACCACCGGCGCGCAGATCACTAGATCGCCCAACAGGGGCATCTTGATGCCCTTGGGCAGGCCCTCGGGCAGCTCGGCCGGAAAGCTCAGTACATTGGTGGCGTAGTCCTTGCCGCGGTAGTGATGATTGAGCGAGCAGCCTTCCTTCTCGTCGACCACGCGCACCGCCAGATCGGCCTCGCGGATGCGGCCCTTCAGCGCAGCAGCCACCCACTTGCGAAAACTCACCGCCGAGGGCAGGCCGGCGCGTGGCAACGCATAACTGACGGCGACGTCGAGGCGGACGGGTCCACGGGTCATGGCGAGCGCTTCCTGGGCAAAGAGATCAACGAGTGCAGGTGATCAGCAGGAGCACCGTGGGCCCATTGGGCACGCGGTAGCTTGAGCTGCCAAGCGGGCCGCGCCCGCAACCGTGATTGTAATCGCGCACCCGCACGCTTGAAACGAACCCGGGCTGATCGTGCAACCAGACCGCCGCAATGCCGTCTTCCAGCAACTTGCCGATCAGCAACTGGCTGGCACGGTGCGCATGCGCGACCGGTGAACTTTCGCAACCGCGTGCATCGTTGACGGTTCCAGGCAAATCGAGCAACCAGCGTGCCGAGGGATACCCGGGCACCATCGCCTGCAGCGTTGCGGTGGGAACACTGATGCTGACAGCTTCGGTAGCCAGGGAAATACAAGGAGGCGTCACCTGGACGGCCGGAATGACATCGCGGTCGACGATCTCTGGCGGTAGCGGCGTCTGGCTGGCGTTGACTGATGCCGGCGTCGCCATTGCAATTGCAATTGCCAGCATCAGGCCGGCAATTGTCCTGCTCACTGGGGATTGCCCTTGGCAGCGCTTTCCTGCTGATCGCGCTTGTCGTAGGCAGTGACGATGCGTTGCACCAACGGGTGACGTACCACGTCGCGCGCTTCGAAGAAGGTGAAGCTGGCACCTTCCACGTCGCGCAGCACCTCGATGGCATCACGCAGGCCGGATTTGACGTGCTTGGGCAGGTCGATCTGGGTCAGGTCGCCGGTGACCACGGCAGTAGAACCAAAACCCAGGCGGGTCAGGAACATCTTCATCTGCTCGATGGTGGTGTTCTGTGCCTCGTCCAGGATCACGTAGGCATCGTTGAGCGTGCGGCCGCGCATGTAGGCCAGCGGCGCGATCTCGATGACGTTCTTCTCCAGCAGCTTGACCACTTTTTCCACGCCAAGCATTTCGTAGAGCGCGTCGTACAGCGGCCGCAGGTACGGGTCCACCTTCTGGCTGAGGTCGCCGGGCAGGAAGCCCAGCTTCTCGCCGGCTTCCACCGCGGGGCGCACCAGAATCAGGCGCTGCACGCGCGACTCGTTCAAGGCTTCCACCGCGCTGGCCACGGCAAGAAAGGTCTTGCCGGTACCGGCCGGGCCGATGCCGAAGTTGATGTCGTGGGTGGCGATCGCATGCAGGTATTTGGCCTGGTTGGCGCCGCGGCCACGCACGGTGCCGCGTTTGACCTTGATGGCCACATCCTGGGGCTGGTAAGCGCGTTCGGCCACCTGCCCGACATTGGCATCGTTCAAGCGCAGGTGGATGGCGTGGTTGTCGAAGGTGACCGAGGCCGCTTCGTCATACAGCGCGGTCAGCAGCGACTGCGCGGCGGCGATTGCCGGCTCCGGGCCGGTGATGCGGAAGATATTGCCGCGGTTGGCGATCTCAACGCCCAGCTTGAGTTCGATCTGGCGCAGATGCGCGTCGAAGGGGCCGGCAAGATTGGCCAGGCGCTCGGTGTCGTCGGGTTCCAGGGTGAAGTCGCGGTAGGCAGGTGAGTTCATGGTCGGATCGGACAGCGCGCGCAGGCGGCGTCGGTAGGGCGGCAGACGAGGGTAGCGCGCGGCATGTGATCCCACCAACAAACCGGACGGCGCAGCGTGGCGGCCTGCGGGCGGGGATGTTCTCCACAATCGCTGTGGAGTCACGCATCACTAACCTGTGGATAGAGTGCGGCAGCCCTGCTGGCACAAGGCCTGGTAGGTGAGTGGCGAAAAAATCGCCAGTGCGCGGACGGTTGTCCACAAACGATGTGGATCGAATTCGGCAAAGCCTGTGGGTAAGTGCGGCGGCACCTTGTGCAGCAAGGCGCCTCGGATGTGTGGTGAAATTTTGACCAGCGGCCGAAGGCTGCAGCCACGGCACGCGGAGCAGCCAGCCACGCGCGCACGGCGCCGGGCACGCAGATGGCGTGCACGCAATGCGTGATCCCGCTGAGAACGCTGTGCCGGGGCACGCGCATGCAAACGGCGTGCGCCGCTGCCGATCACCAGCCTCGCGATCGATGGCTGATGCAGGTTACTGCGCGCGCCGAAATGCGCGTCAGCTCGCTCGACAGACGCACTGCTGCGGTCGATGCTGCGACCGGCAACGACGACTGCGCTGCCGGAATCGGATCAAGCCTCGTCGTCTTTCAGATGAAGGCGGCCGCGCAACGAATTGCTCATCGCCTCGGTGATCAGGACATCGACAAACTGCCCGATCAGCCGCGGATGGCCGGGGAAATTCACCGGGCGCATGTTTTCGCTCTTGCCGGTCAGCTCGTTCGGGTCGCGACGCGACGGGCCTTCCACCAGCACGCGTTGCACGCTGCCGACCATGGACTGCGAAATGCTCGCCGCATGCGTGTTGATGTGCGCCTGCAAGCGGGCCAGGCGCGCCTGCTTGACCGCTTCGGGCGTATCGTCCTGCAGGTCCGAGGCCGGCGTGCCCGGCCGACGCGAATACACGAACGAAAAGCTTTGATCGAAGCCCACGTCTTCGATCAACTTCATGGTCTTTTCGAAATCCGCTTCGGTCTCGCCGGGGAAGCCGACAATGAAGTCCGAGCTGATCGAGATATCCGGACGCACCGCCCGCAGCTTGCGGATCTTGGATTTGAATTCCAGCGCGGTGTAACCGCGCTTCATCGCCGACAGGATGCGGTCGCTGCCTGCCTGCACCGGCAGATGCAGGTAGTTGGCCAGCTGCGGCACATCGCGATAGGCATCCACCAGCGAATCGGAAAATTCCAGCGGGTGCGAGGTGGTGAAGCGGATCCGGCCAATGCCCTCGATCTGCGCAATGGTGCGAATCAACAGCCCCAGGTCGGCGTACTGCGCCGCGTCGCCGGCGTCGGCACCGTAGGCGCCGCGGTAGGCATTGACGTTCTGGCCAAGCAGGTTGATCTCGCGCACGCCTTGCGCCGCCAGCTGCGCCACTTCCACCAGCACGTCCTCGAACGGCCGGCTGACTTCCTCGCCACGTGTGTAAGGCACCACGCAGAACGAGCAATACTTGGAGCAGCCCTCCATGATCGACACGAACGCCGACGGGCCCTCGGCGCGCGGTTCGGGCAGGCGGTCGAACTTTTCGATCTCCGGGAAGCTGATATCCACCTGCGACTTGCCGGACGCGCGCCGTGCACGGATCAGCTCCGGCAGCCGGTGCAGCGTCTGCGGCCCGAACACCAGGTCCACGTATGGCGCACGCTTGACGATGCCATCGCCTTCCTGCGACGCCACGCACCCACCCACGCCGATGATCACCGGCGTACCGCCGGCCTTGGCGCGGCTTTCCTTGAGCAGCCGCCAGCGCCCCAACTGGCTGAACACCTTCTCCTGCGCCTTCTCGCGGATGGAGCAGGTGTTGACCAGCACCACGTCGGCTTCTTCGGGGTTGTCGGTCAACTCCAGGCCTTCGGCGGCGGCGAGCACGTCGGCCATCTTGGCCGAGTCGTACTCGTTCATCTGGCAACCGTGGGTCTTGATGTACAGCTTGCCGCGCACCACGGCAGGCGTCGCCGGGCGGGCGACCGGCAACGGCAGCAGGGCAGGGGCGTCCACGGCGGTGGCCGCGGGCAGATCGGAAACGGATGTCCCGGGCATGGCGCTTAATCCAGGCGGGTTGAAGTGAGCCGCGCAGTTTACCCGCTTGGGCAGGCAGCGTCCGCACCGGGCCGGCCGTCGACCGCTGCAGCGCGGGCCACCGCCGGCCGTGCGGCCATCCGGGCGATGTAGGCACGGGTCGGTGCCGGCGGGTCGATCAGGCCGAATTCCACCATCCAGCCCAGTGCGCCGCCCCACAGCACATCGGCCGCGCTACAGCGCGCACCCAGCAGGTAATCGCCCTGCGCCAGCTGCGCATGGACCACCGCCAGCACGGTATCGGCGTCGGCATAGGGCGAGAGCGAGCGCGGTGGCGCCTCGCGCTTGAGCGCAAGATCCATGATCGCCGGCTCGAAGGCCGAGCCGTAGAACGCCAGCCAGCGCAGGTAGGCGCCACGGTCGGCGTCGCCTGGCGCCGGCGACAGCCCGGCTTCCGGATACATCTCTGCCAGGTACTGGTAGATGGCGCCCTGTTCGGTGACGACGCTGCCCCCATGGACAATGGTCGGGATCTTGCCCATCGGGTTGATCGCCAGGAACTCCGGCGAGCGCTGCTGGGCGTGTTCCAGATCGACCAAGCGAACATCGTAGCTGGCGCCCAGCTCTTCCAGCAGCACCAGCACACCGCGCGAGCGCGAACGGGGATTGTGGAACAGGGTGATATGGCGGGCGTCGGACATTGCGGGCTCCTGGAATGTGGCTGGGCAGTGATGGCTGGTATGCAGATCTTAGGGTCTATTGCGGACAGTTTCCGTCCGCAATACGGTTACGTCATGGCTTCGACCGCTGCCCGTCTGTTGCGACTGCTCTCCCTGCTGCAAGGTGGCCGGCACTGGCCCGGCACGGCCCTGGCCGAATGGCTGGAAGTCCACCCGCGCAGCCTGCGCCGCGACATCGAGCGGTTGCGCGAGCTGGGTTACCCGGTGCATGCCACTTCCGGCAGCGGCGGCGGCTATTCGTTGGGGCAGGGAGCGGCCGCCTTGCCGCTCCTGTTCGAGGAAGAAGAAGCGTTGACCGTGGCGATCGCACTGCGCGCGGCAGCGCCGGCCATCGCCGGGATGGACACCGCCGCCGCGCGGGTATTGGCCAAACTGGACCCGTTGCTGCCGCGGCGCAGCGGCCAGCGTGCCAGTGCCGCGCACGCGGCCATGGCCAGCATGCCGCTGGCCGAGGCCGGCACCCTGGTGGACGCGGCGATGCTGGCGCTCCTGGCCGGCGCGTGCCGCGACCGTGCCACGCTGCGGCTGCACTATCGGCGCCACTCCGGTGCGGCCATCATGCGCTGCGTCGAGCCGGCGCTGCTGGTCAACTACGGCCGGCGCTGGTACCTGCTGGCCTGGGACTGCGAGCGCCAGGACTGGCGCACCCCGCGCGCCGACCGGATCGACCAGGCCATCGCCACCGGCGCCCGGTTCGCCGCGCGTGCGCTGCCGGAGGAGCCGCTGCAACTGCTGCGCAAGGCCATCGGCGAGGCGCCGTTCCCGTGCCGTGTCCGAGTCCGCCTGGCCGGATCGCTGGAAACGCTGGCCGCGCAGATCCCGCCATGGCTGGGCGCGCTGGAAGCCGACGGGGCGGGCCATTGCTGGCTCGGCCTGGGAGCGCCGAGCCTGCCTGCGTTGGCAGCCAACCTGCTGCTGCTCGACTTGCCGTTCGAGGCGATCGCGCCGGCTGAGGTGGGCGCGTCGTTGCGCATTGCCCTGGAGGCATTGCAGACGCGACTGGACCGGTTATCGGCCTGAACGCTGACGCCCTTGGCAAGCCCGGGGCAAGCTGGGACACTCCGCCGCATGAAGGGGATGTCAAGAACGTTGGGGCTGTTGCTTTTCACGTTGTCGGCCGCGCCGGTCAGCGCCGGCACGCTGTACAAGTGCGTCAGCAGCGACGGCATCACCAGCTACCTGAGCAAGCGCCAGAGCGGGGCGACGTGCAACGTCATCAGCAGCTACGCGCCGGATCGTTCGGCGCGGCGCGTGCCGCCGGTGTCATCGCTGGCGGCACCGGGAGTGTCCGCCGGGTCCGCGCGGCCAATTGCCAGCATCAACAGCATCGACAGCGGCGCGCCTGCCACGATCATCAGCCCCCTGCCGCCACGGCGCACTGCCGAGACCGCGGCGGTTGCGGTGCCGCGTCCGCCGGCAGAGCGCGCGACATCGCTCATGCCGGTCCCCGCGCCGGCTGCAGCGGTCAATCCGCGCCGGGTGGTCAGCGGGCAGGTCTATTCCTATATGAAAGACGGCGTGCGCCACTACACCAGCGCACGCCCACGCCAGGTGGCCAGCATCGAAGGGCTGCGCACCATCCACTACAGCTTCATCGAGACCTGCTACGCCTGTGGCGCCAAGCCGGGCGTCAACTTCGGCGCGATCCGGCTCAACACGGCCGCCTACCAGCAGGAGATCGCCTCGGCAGCGCGCGAATTCGGGGTCGAAGAAGCGATCGTGCGCGCCATCATCCATGCCGAGTCAGCCTACAACCCGCTGGCACTCAGTCGCGCCGGAGCGCAGGGGCTGATGCAGCTGATGCCCGGCACCGCACGTCGCTTCGGTGTCAGCGATGCTTATGATGCATCGCAAAATATTCGCGGCGGTGTGCAATACCTGTCGTGGTTGCTCAAGCGCTTCAACGGCGATCTGACCCTGGCGGCGGCCGGCTACAACGCTGGCGAAGGCGCGGTGGATCGCTACGGCGGTGTGCCGCCCTATAGCGAGACCCAGCGTTACGTCCAACGCGTCGGCCTGCTGGCCGGCCGTTATCGCGGGCAGAACGCAAGCGCCAACTGAGCGCGCACCTCGCACGCTCACCCTGCGATGCAGCATGGCACGCTGTCGCGTGCCGGCCGATGCTGCGACGCAGTTCGCAGTGTGGTCGGCGCCGCACCCGTGTCGTGATGCAGTGACAGTGCGGCGCACTGGGTTCGCGGTGGGCCGCTTGCACGTGTGACAGCGCTGCGATGCACCGTGGTCCTGCAAGGAGTGCACAGGGCGCACCGCGGTCGTCTGCAGCGGCCATTGCATCGCGCAGCTCCGACTGCGTACATTGCATTGTCTGTGCATTAAGCGTTCCGCTACACTGCGGTCGATTCATCACGGCTGGACCCCCCGCCAGCCGTTGGCAGCCTCACGCTACCTAATCAAGATCGGAGAGCCGGATGGCCAACGATGGGGTTAACGCACCTGCCGATACCGGGCGTCGTCGGTTTTTGACCGCGACAACAGCCGTGGTCGGTGCGGTCGGAGCAGGATTTGTCGCAGTTCCGTTCGTGAAGTCGTGGAACCCCAGTGCACGCGCCAAGTTGGCCGGCGCACCGGTGACCGCCGACATCAGCGCCTTGCAGGAAGGGCAACGGCTGGTCCTGGAATGGCGCGGTCAGCCCATCTGGATCGTCAAACGCTCCAAGGCGATGCTTGATGCATTGCCGTCGCTGGACGGCCGGCTCAAGGACCCCAAGTCCGAGAACAAGGACCAGCAGCCGGAGTACGTGCTGAAAAATCCGGAATACCGCTCGATCAAATCCGACATCTCGGTGCTGGTGGGGCTGTGCACGCACCTGGGTTGCTCGCCGGAAATGGTCGCCGAGATCCGCCCCGAGCCCTACGACCCGCAGTGGAAGGGCGGTTACTTCTGCCCCTGCCACAAGTCGCGCTTCGACATGTCCGGCCGCGTCTTCGACGGCGTGCCCGCACCGATCAATCTGCTGGTGCCCCCACACCATTACGTGGACGACAACACCCTGGTGATCGGCGTCGATCCGGACGGTGCCGGTTCGTCGGCGAAAAGCACGGGGGCTGCCTGATGAGCAATATCCTGGTCCGTACTGCCAACGGCGTGTTCGATTGGGTCAACGAACGCGCGCCCGGGCTCATGCCCATGTACCGCAAGCACATCAGCGAGTACTACGCGCCGAAGAACTTCAACCTCTGGTACTACTTCGGCTCGCTGGCCATCGTGGTGCTGGTCAACCAGATCGTCACCGGCATCTTCCTGACGATGCACTACAAGACCAGCGCCGCCGATGCATTCGCCTCGATCGAATACATCATGCGCGACGTGGAGTGGGGCTGGCTGATCCGCTACATGCACAGCACCGGCGCCTCGCTGTTCTTCATCGTGGTGTATCTGCACATGTTCCGCGGCCTGATGTACGGCAGCTACCAGAAGCCGCGCGAGCTGGTGTGGATCCTGGGCATGCTGATCTACCTGGTGCTGATGGCCGAAGCCTTCATGGGCTACGTGTTGCCATGGGGGCAGATGTCGTTCTGGGGCGCGAAGGTCATCATCTCGCTGTTCGGTGCCATTCCAGTCATCGGCAATGGGCTGACCGAATGGATCATGGGCGATTACCTGCCCGGCGATGCCACGCTCAACCGCTTCTTCGCGCTGCACGTGATCGCGCTGCCGCTGGTGCTGTTGCTGCTGATCGTGCTGCATATCGGCGCGCTGCATGAAGTGGGTTCCAACAACCCCGACGGCGTGGACATCAAGAAAGGACCGAAGGGCAATCGCTGGGATGCGCACAAGCCCGCCGATGGCATCCCGTTCCATCCGTACTACACGGTCAAGGATCTGGTTGGGGTCGGGTTCCTGCTGCTCATCGCCGCCTTCATCATCTTCTTCGCGCCGGCCTTCGGCGGCCTGTTCCTGGAACACGACAACTTCACCGAGGCCAACCGGCTGGTGACGCCGGAGCACATCAAACCGGTGTGGTACTACACGCCGTACTACGCGATGTTGCGCGTGGTGCCCAACAAACTGGGCGGTGTGCTGGTGATGTTCTCGGCGATCGCCATCCTGTTCCTGGTGCCGTGGCTGGACCGCGCGAAGGTGCGCTCGGTGCGCTATCGCGGCTGGATTTCCAAGCTGGCGTTGGGCGTGCTGGTGGTGTGCTTCGTGTGGCTGGGCGTGATCGGCTCCGGCCCCGGCACCGACGCGCACGAGACCTATGTCGGGCGGGTGCTGACCTTCCTGTATTTCGCCTTCTTCATCACCATGCCGGTGTGGACGCGGCTGGACAAGACCAAGCCGGTACCGGAGCGGGTGACCACCCATGACTAATTCCAACGTGAGGTCATGGAGGTCGCGCGTGTTCGCCTTGCTTTGCGGCCTGGTGGTTGCTGGCGGTGCGGTGGCGGCCGAAGGTGGGGCGGTGCAGCAAGCTGGTAATGATTTGAGCGATCGCGCATCGCTGCAACGCGGTGCGCAGCTATTCATGAATTACTGCTCCGGCTGCCACTCGTTGAAGTACCTACGTTATTCGCGCATGGCCAGCGATCTGGGCTTGAGCGAAGCGGAGGTCATGACCAACCTCAACTTCACCGGTGCCAAGATCGGCGAGCACATCGAAGGCACCATGCCGCACGATGCGGCCACCAAGTGGTTCGGCAAGGCGCCGCCGGACCTGACCTTGATTGCACGCGTGCGCGGTACCGACTGGGTCTACACCTATCTCAAGTCGTTCTATCTGGATCAGACCCGCCCGCTGGGCTGGAACAACCAGTTGTTCCCCAACGCCTCGATGCCCAATCCGTTGTGGGAGCTGCAAGGTCTGCAACAGGCGCAGTTCGGCCCGGCCGACAAGGCCACCGGCGACAAACCGGTCGAAGCGCTCAAGCTCGGGCAGCCTGGCCGTCAGACGCCAGTGGAATTCGACCAGACCGTGCGCGATATCGCCAATTTCCTCGAATACGCGGGCGAACCTGCCGCGTTGAAGCGGCAGAGCATGGGCGTGTGGGTGATCCTGTTCCTGGCCCTGCTGACCTTCATCGCCTACCTGCTGAAGAAGGAATACTGGAAGGACGTGCATTGAACGGACCGCACGCGCACTGATCCGGTAGTAAGCAGGCAGCAAGACCAGGCAGCAAAGCCAGGCGGCAAAGCCAGGCAGCAAAGCCAGGCGGCAAAGCCACGCAGCCCCTCTCCCGGCGGGAGAGGGGTTAGGGTGAGGGTACGGCGCGCAAGTGGAGCCTGGCGCTCGCAAGCAAGCGCACTCAGCCTATCGGTCACCAGCATCCTTCGAGATGCTGCGCGGCACACGCCGTTGAACACAGCACACGATTGCGCAGGCCTAACGCGCCAAGTCGCGCTTGATAGCGCGCGCAGCCCTTTCATCAGACCTGGGTCCGCGCTCCTCGTGCGTGCACATTTTGCTGTTGCTGCAGTAATTGCAGCCCGAGCCGTCGACCGGCCATCGCAGCAGCCGACCCGGCCCCGCATCAACACGCCAGCTGCCACATCGAACGTCCTGATCGCGTCATGTACCGGTCAAACAGCATCGATGCACGGCACGCCGACGTCGATGCCCATCCAGCTGCCAGCCTCCGTGGACACTGGGCGGCGCGCACGTCACCGACGCTGGGTCGATCCGTCAGGCCACGCCCTCCATCCCT
The DNA here is from genome assembly GCF_000802365.1 of Xanthomonas cannabis pv. cannabis. GTDB lineage: Bacteria > Pseudomonadota > Gammaproteobacteria > Xanthomonadales > Xanthomonadaceae > Xanthomonas > Xanthomonas cannabis. The sequence goes on along the minus strand of NZ_JSZE01000016.1, from coordinate 34,258 downwards.
GACTGACCCGCAACATCACCTGCTGCCCAGGTGTCAATGCGCCCTAGCACTCTTGGCTTTTGCGTGACGTGATTGCACACTCGATAGACCGTGGTGACGGTCGGCGTTGGGCCGGCCGCGCCGATGCGGCCGGCGGATTCCGGTCGTCGGAGAGCCTTGAATGGCGACGAGTGTGCGTATGCGGAATACCTTGACTTTGTTTTCGTCCAACGACGACGTGTTGTGCCACCGGGTCCGTCTGGTCCTGGCGGCGAAAGGGGTGACCTACGACCTGGTGCCGGTCGACCCGCAAAATCCTCCCGAAGATCTGATCGATCTCAATCCCTATCATTCGGTGCCAACCCTGGTGGAGCGCGATCTGGTGCTGTACGCGGCCTCGGTGGTCAGCGAGTACCTGGATGAGCGTTATCCGCATCCGCCACTGATGCCGGTCGATCCGTTGTCGCGCGCGCGCCTGCGCCTGGCGATGCTGCGCATCGAACACGATTGGGTGCCACAGGTGCAGGCGATCCAGCTCGGTAACAAGACCCAGGCCGAGGCCGGCCGCAAGCGTCTGAAGGAGTTGCTGACCGCGTCGGTGCCGCTGTTCAAGGCCAGCAAGTTCTTCCTCAATCCGGAAATGAGTCTGGCCGATTGCGCGATGGCGCCGATCATCTGGCGACTGGATGCGTTGGAGATCGGCCTGCCCAAGGATGGCAAGGCCATCGAGGACTATGGCAACCGGATCTTCCGCAATCCCGGTTTCATTCGCAGCCTCACCGAGCAGGAAAAGAAGCTGCGCGACCTGCCGGGCTGATGCGACGGCTGTATGCCAACAGACCGACTTGCGATCCGCTCGCCGCCGTTGCGGGTCGTGTCCGGGTAAAATGACGCCATGAGCGAAGATTTCCCCCGCATGACCAGCCACCGCCCGTACCTATTGCGGGCCTTGGTCGAATGGATCAACGACAACGGCATGACGCCGCACGTTCTGGTGGACGCAGGACTGCCGGGCGTGCAGGTGCCGGCAAGTGCCGTCAAGGACGGCCGGGTCGTGTTGAACATCGCCGAGCGTGCCGTCGTCGGCCTGCAGGTCGACAACGACAGCGTGAGTTTCACTGCGCGCTTTGGCGGCGTCAGCTATCCCGTCATGGTGCCGATGGCTGCGGTATTGGCAGTGTATGCACGCGAAACCGGGCAGGGCATGGCGTTGCCGGACGACATCCCCGGCACCAGCAGCGAGCCGCCGGATCCCGGTACACCGCCGCCGAGCGCACCGGCGCCGGACGAGCCGCCCAGCGGCGGCAAGCGCCCGCATCTGCGCGTGGTCAAGTAGGCTTGCCGACGGTCACGTTCCAGTCCCGGTGGAGCGCGTCCGTCACATCGCGCACGATGCAGCGGATGCCTCCGGCACGTGCGTTTGCCCCGACCAATACGTCATCTAGCGCGTCATTGAAGGCGCGGCGTGTCTGGTTGCGCGCAGCGACACCGACACGCCCGCTGCCGCGTGCCTCTTCGGCACCGAGAACGACGCCATATCTCGCCTGCCGACGCGTGCCGGGCGTGCGATCGGCTGTGCGCATGCGCGCGGACGCATTGACCGCATCTGCGCGGGGAGACGAGGTAGAGCTGCCCTGATTGAGGGGGGGAGACGGATACCAGCCATTGCCGGTGAGCTCGCAGCCAATTGGCCGAACCGTTCCGTACGCCGTGCTGGCTGGCACAATGCGACCGACCGGCACTTGCAGCGCAGCGGGTTTCCGACGCGTCGTCGCGGTGTCAGATGTCGCTACGTGGAAGGATGCGCGCGGCGATCACGGCGCATCATTCCAGCCGCTCCTGCTCCGGATGCAGCGCGCGCACGGTGGCGACCTGCGGAGCGGTAAAGGCGATCAGCTGGTCGCCGCGCAGCACCAGCTTGCCGCTGTGGCGGTCGGCTCCGTCGTAGGAATATTCGAAGCGGAAGGTGCGCTCGAAGCCGAGCCATCCGTTGGGCATTCTGCAGATGCGGATGTTGGTGGAGTGCACGCTCTGATCCAGCCACTGCACATCGGCGGCGCGGCAGGCATTGCGGCCGAGGATATCGGCACGTTCGGCAGCGGCGCGCGAGGAGTTCCAGAACGCGAACAGCGCGGCGCCGGCAATCATGAAGAGAATGAGACTGGGCATGGCAGCCAATGTGCCATGGCGGGCGGCTGGACGACAATCCAGTGGTGCCGCCGCGTTGCAGGTGCGAGGACGCGACGACTTGGACGGCGCGCTTGTCCGCGCGTTCGGCATGAGGTCCTGAAATCCTTGCGCAAGCGATCGACTGTCGGTGCAGGACACAACCGCACTAAACCGTTCACGCGCTTGCGTGGGTCAGCCTTGCATGCACGGCATCGAACCCCCATCCAGTGCAGTCCCGCCGAGTTGAATCCGATCGCCGCGCGGCCGGTTGCCGTGGTGGCGTCGGGCACTGCCCATGCATTCTGTTCTGCAGCAATTCCATCCCGTTGTCGCTGCGTGGTTTGCGCAGACCTTTGCTGCGCCCACGCCTGCGCAGATCGCCGCATGGCCGGCAATCCAGGCCGGGCGGCATACGCTGGTGGCCGCGCCAACCGGCTCGGGCAAGACGCTCACTGCCTTCTTCGCAGCCATCGATGCATTGATCCGCGACGGACTCGAGCATGGCGGGATGCTGCCCGATGAGACCCGCGTGGTCTATGTGTCGCCGCTGAAGGCGTTGTCCAACGATATCCATCTCAACCTGGAGGCGCCGTTGCAGGGCATCCGCGCGGCGCTGGCCGCCAGTGGCCTGCCGGATGTGCCGGTGCGCACGGCGGTGCGCACCGGTGATACCCCGCAACGCGAGCGGGCGCAGGCGCGGCGTGTGCCGCCGCATATCCTGGTGACCACGCCGGAGTCGCTGTACGTGCTGCTGGGGTCGGCCTCCGGCCGCAACGCGCTGCAGCATGTGCGGACCGTCATCGTCGATGAAATTCATGCGGTTGCCGCAGACAAGCGCGGCAGTCACCTGAGCGTGACACTGGAGCGGCTGCAGCGGCTGGCCGAGCGGCCGATCACGCGGGTTGGGCTGTCGGCCACCCAGAAGCCGATCGAGACGGTGGCGCAGTTCCTGGTTGGCGTTGGTGAAGACGGCGCGCCGCCGCCCTGCGAGATCGTGGACATCGGCTACACGCGCGCGCGCGATCTGGCGCTGGGGTTGCCGCCGACCCCGCTGAGCGTGGTGATGTCCAACGACCAATGGCTGCAGGTGTATGCCGAAGTGGCTGCGCTGGCGCAGAAGCATCGCACCACGCTGGTGTTCGTCAACACGCGGCGCATGGCCGAGCGTGCGGCGCGGCACCTGGGCGATCTGTTGGGCAAGCAGCGGGTCGCCGCGCATCACGGCAGTCTGTCGCGCGAGACGCGCCTTCTGGCCGAGCAGCGCCTCAAGGCCGGCGATCTCACCGTGCTGGTGGCGACCGCCTCGCTGGAGCTGGGGCTGGATATCGGCGATGTCGATCTGGTGTGTCAGCTCGGCTCGCCACGCTCGATCGCCACGTTCCTGCAGCGTGCGGGCCGCTCCGGGCACAAGGTCGGCGGCACCCCGAAGGCGCGGCTGTTTCCGCAGACCCGCGACGAGCTGGTCGAATGCACTGCCTTGCTGGACAGCGTGCGCCGCGGCGAACTGGATGCCTTGCGCATTCCGCTGGCGCCGGTCGATGTGCTTGCGCAGCAGATCGTGGCCGAAGCGGCATGCGAGGACTGGGACGAGGATGCGCTGTTTGCGCTGATGCGCCGCGCCTGGCCGTTCGCTCGGCTGAGCCGCGCCGCCTTCGACAGCGTGGTGCGGATGCTGTGCGAGGGTTTCAGCACCCGGCTGGGCCCGCGCGCCGGCTATCTGCATCGCGACGCGGTGCATCGTCGGCTGCACGCACGTCGCGGCGCGCGCATGACGGCGCTGACCTCCGGCGGCACCATTCCGGAAACCGGCGATTACAGCGTGGTGCTGGAGCCGCAGGCCGAGAAGATCGGCACGGTGAACGAAGATTTCGCAGTGGAAAGCCTCACCGGCGATGTGTTCCAGCTCGGCAATGCCAGCTACCGGATCCTGCGTGTGGATGCAGGCCGCGTGCGGGTGGAGGATGCCCGCGGGGCGCCACCCAATATTCCGTTCTGGTTGGGCGAGGCGCCTGGCCGCAGCAATGAGTTGTCGGCGGCGGTGTCGCGCCTGCGTGGCGAGATCGCGGCGCGGCTGGACAGTGCCCCGCAGCAGCGCGCGCGTGACTGGCTGTGCGAGACCTTGGCGCTGTCTGCCGAGGCAGCGCAGCAACTGGTGGACTACCTTGCCCAGGCGTGCACTGCGCTAGGCGCCATGCCCACCCAGCAGTGCCTGGTGATGGAGCGTTTCTTCGATGCCAGCGGCGGCACCCAGTTGGTGATCCATTCGCCGTACGGCAGCCGCATCAACCGCGCCTGGGGCCTGGCACTGCGCAAGCGCTTTTGCCGCACCTTCAACTTCGAGCTGCAGGCCGCAGCGACCGAAGACGCCATCGTGCTGTCGCTGTCCACCAGTCATAGTTTTGCCCTGGAAGAGGTGGCGCGTTACCTGCATTCGTCGTCGGCCGAGCATGTCTTGATCCAGGCATTGCTGGACGCGCCGTTGTTCGGCGTGCGCTGGCGCTGGAACGCCACCAATGCGATGGCGCTGCCGCGGTTCACCGGCGGCAACAAGGTGGCCCCGCAGTTGCAACGCATGAAGTCCGAAGACCTGCTGGCTACCGTATTTCCGGATCAGGTCGCCTGCGCGGAAAACCTGGCAGGCGAGCGCGAGGTGCCGGACCACCCGCTGGTGACCCAGACGCTGGAGGACTGCCTGCATCAGGCGATGGATAGCGAGGGGTGGTTGCAGGTACTGCGCGGGCTGGAATCGGGAGCCATCCGCCTGGTGGCGCGCGATCTGGCCGCACCGTCGCCATTGGCGGCCGAAGCCTTGAACGCGCGTCCGTATGCGTTTCTGGACGATGCGCCGCTGGAAGAGCGGCGCACCCAGGCGGTACAGGGCCGGCGCTACACGCCGCAGAGCAGCGACGATCTGGGGCGCCTGGACCCGCAGGCCATCGCATCGGTCCGCGAAGAAGCGTGGCCGCAACCGCGCGATGCCGAAGAGATGCACGAGGCACTGGTCGGGCTGGGCGTGCTGCCGGTGGACGAGGCGTCCGATGCGCAATGGCAGGCCTGGTTGGCCGCGCTGGCCGCCGCTGGCCGCGCCAGCTGCCTGATCATCGACGCTGCGCCCGCGCTGTGGATCAGCGCCGAGCGCATCGAGTGGTTCATGCCGCTGTATGCAGGCGCCGTGGCGCAACCGCCATTGCAGGTGCCCGCCGATTGCCGGGTGCCCGACTGGGAACGCGACCGTGCAGTGCGCGAGCTGTTGCGCGGGCGGCTGACGGCTGTGGGCCCTGCGCAGGTGAGCGGGCTCGCCGGCGCCCTGCGCCTGCCCGAGGAGGAAATCGCCCTGGCGCTGCTGGCCTTGCAGCGCGAAGGCTATGTCATGGCCGGGCAGTTCAGTGCGCAGGCAGCATCGCAGGAGTGGTGCGAGCGTCACCTGCTGGCGCGCATCCACCGCTACACGCTGGGGCGGTTGCGGCGCGAGATCGAGCCGGTCTCGCAGCGCGACTACGCCCGCTTCCTGTTCGAATGGCAGCATCTGGACAGCGCCAGCCGGGTCGCGGGCCCGGATGCGCTGGCGGGCGTGGTGGGGCAGCTGGAAGGGTTCGAAGCCCCGGCCGTGCTGTGGGAAGGCGAGTTGCTGCCGGCGCGCGTGCGCGACTACCAGCCGGCCTGGCTGGACGAACTGTGCACCGCCGGGCGCACGGTGTGGGCGCGCCTGCGGCCCGGCGGCGGGCGCAGCGGCGCGGCGCTGCGGGCCACGCCCATCGTGCTGCTGCCGCGGCGTGAGGCGCAACGCTGGAGCGGGCTGGCGCGTGCGGCCGACGACGAGCCGCTGGGTTCGCGCGCGCAGCGGGTGGTGGAAGTCCTGCAGCAGCAGGGCGCGCTGTTCTTCGACGAAATTGCCGATGCCGCGCATCTGATGAGCACCGAGCTGGAAGATGCCTTGAGCGAACTGGTGATGCGCGGCCGCGTGCATTGCGACAGTTATGCCGGGCTGCGCGCGCTCCTGGTGCCGGCCTCCAAGCGGCCGTCGGCACTGTCGCGCCAGCGGCGTCGCGCCAGTGCGCTGGGCATCCGCGATGCCGGCCGTTGGGCGCCGGTCCGCGCGCTTGCGGAGTTGCCGCTGGCCGAGGCCGGCGAGCGGCATCAGGAGATGCTCGAACATGTGGCGCGCACGCTGCTTCGCCGCTACGGCGTGGTCTGCTGGCGGCTGCTCGAGCGCGAGGCGGCGTGGTTGCCGCCGTGGCGCGAGTTGCTACGCATGTACCAGCGCCTGGAAGCGCGTGGCGAGATCCGTGGTGGCCGCTTCATTGCCGGCCTGTCCGGTGAACAGTTTGCGTTGCCGGAGGCGATTGCCGCACTGCGCCGCGTGCGGGCGCAGGCTCCGCAGCAGCAGTGGGTCTGCGTGAGCGCCAGCGACCCGGCCAATCTGCTGGGCAGCCTGCTGCCCGGCGAACGCGTCGCGCGGGTACCCGGCAACCGCGTGGCCTCGCTCGATGGCCTGCCGATGGCGGTGTGGGCGGCAGACCGTTTCCAGCCACTGCAGGAACTCACGCCGGAACAGTCCGGGCAGGCCTTGCGCCTGCTGCAACGCGGGCCTGGTGCCGCCGAGCCGACGCCGATGGAGCAGTGGCTGGCTCAGTCGCCCGCCACCGGCGCACGGGTGCCGGTGACGCGTGGCAGCGGGCGCGACAGATAGGCACTGTCCGGGACCACCCAGCGCCAGGGCAGGTCGACCGCCTTGCGGATGCCGATGCGCGGCGTCGCCAACGGCACCGAAGGGGGCGGCATGCCGTCATCCTCCACCCACAGGCGTGCCGTGGCAGCAGTCAGGTCCAGCCCGTTGTCCGCCGCGGTTACGCCGAAGGCCTGCGCCAGGCGGCCGGGGCCGGTGGTCAACAGCCTGGCCGCTGCGGTGCCGCCACGCGCGGCCTGCATGGCCTCCAGCCCGGCCAGCGGCTGCAATGCGCGGATCAGCACCGCATGCCCGGGGGCACCGCCGCACACGGCGTTGATCGCCCAATGCATGCCGTAGATGAAATACACATACAGGTGCCCGGGGGCGCCGAACATCACCTGCGTGCGCGGGGTCATGCCGCGGAACGAGTGCGCGGCCGGGTCTTCGCTGCCGCAATACGCCTCGACCTCGGTGATGCGGCCGCGCCGGCCGTCTGCACTGACCAGCACCTTGTTGAGCAGGCAAGGCGCGACCTGGCGCGCATCGTGGGCGTAGAAGGTGCGGGGTAAGGGCGTGGACGACATGCGGCAAGCCTAGCGGCCGCGCCGTGATGTCCCTGCGGACTCTCCTGGACAGTTGGGCGAGCGGGGGTAGGGGTTTTCCGAATGGAGACGCGCAGGAGCGTCTGACCTGTCACAAAAGCGCATATCCAATCGGCTGAATAGGCGCGTTGGCGGCGCTCGCATCTCAAGCAGGTTTTGCCATCGCCGATAGCTATCAACGATTGGTTAGACGCGTCCGCATCCCTGTGATCGGCACGCCCAGCACGGTCGATTGCCATGCACTGCATGTCGCCCACGCATCACTTACGAGAACTCCAATGTTAGGCAACTTCAAAATCGGAACCCGGCTGATCGTGGCGTTTCTGATCGTCTCGGCGATCGGCGCATGCATCGGGTGGGTGGGCTATTCCAATTCCGGACGCATCAGCGACCTGTCGACCTCGCTGTACGAACGCGAGTTGCTTGGCTTGTCCAACGTCAAGGAAGCCAACATCAACCTGATCTATGCCGGCCGCGCACGCGCCAACCTGCTGCTGGCCAGCAGTGCGGAAGAGCGCCAGTCGCACGTGCAGAACATCGACAAGTACACCGCCAAGGTGGTCGATTACATGACCCGTGCACGCGGTAGCTTCCAGACCGAAGAGGGCAAGGCCAAGCTGGCGCAGTTCGACCGCGCGTGGCAGACCTATCTGGATGAGCGCGGCCGCTTTATCGAAGCCGCCAATCGCGAAGCATTGCGCGAGGCCAACCCGGAACTTGCCGCACTGTCGCGTGCGGTACGCGCCAGCTCGGACGAAGTGGATGCCTTGATGACCGACCTGAGCGGCCTGCGCGAACGCAGCGCGGCCTCGGCCAATGCGGAGACCGGCGCCATCCATGCACGCAGTTCCAAGCTGTTGATCGCCATCATCTGCAGCGGCGTATTGCTGGGCGCCGTGCTGGGCGTGGTGATCAGCCGCAGCGTCACCGGCCCGATCCGGCGCGCGGTCACCGTGGCCAACGGCCTGTCCGAAGGCGATCTGACCATGCAGATCGATGTGCACGGCCGCGACGAAACCGCGCAATTGCTCGAAGCGATGCGCACCATGGTGCAGAAGTTGTCGCAGGTGGTGGGCGAGGTGAATACCAGCGCCGAAACCCTGACCAGCGCCTCCGAAGAAGTCAGCGCCACCGCGCAATCGTTGTCGCAGGCTGCCAGCGAACAGGCTGCCGGCGTCGAGGAAACCAGCGCGTCGCTGGAGCAGATGACCGCCTCGATCAGCCAGAACACCGAGAACGCCCGCATCACCGACGGCATGGCCACCCAGGCCGCCAAGGAAACCATCGAAGGTGGCGAGGCGGTGGTTGCCACCACCCAGGCGATGAAGCAGATCGCGCAGAAGATCGGCATCATCGACGACATCGCCTACCAGACCAATCTGCTCGCGCTCAATGCCGCGATCGAAGCCGCACGTGCCGGCGAGCATGGCAAGGGCTTTGCGGTGGTCGCCGCCGAAGTGCGCAAGCTGGCCGAACGCAGCCAGGTGGCTGCGCAGGAGATCGGCGAGGTGGCCGGCTCCAGCGTGGAACTGGCCGACCGTGCCGGGCGCCTGCTCGATACCATCGTGCCCAGCATCAAGCGCACCTCCGACCTGGTGCAGGAGATCTCCGCCGCTTCCGAAGAACAATCCTCCGGCGTCAGCCAGATCAACTCGGCCGTGGTGCAGTTGAGCCAGACCACCCAGCAAAACGCCAGCGCGTCCGAAGAACTGGCCGCCACGGCCGAAGAGATGAGCGCGCAGGCCGAACAGCTGCAACAGAGCATGGCGTTCTTCCGGTTGGGCGGGCAGGGCACCGCAAGCACGCCGCCCAAACGCGGCAAGCAGGTGGCCGCACGCCCGGTCCGTGCGGCCGGTACCCGTGGCTGGCGCAGCAGCGCCGCGCCAGCCTATGCGATGTCCGAGGGCCCGGACGAAGGCCAGTTCGCCCGCTTCTGAGAGACCGATCGATGACCGCACAGACTTCCGATGGCATGCCGGGCGACGCCGACGCGGCCGCCCAGTACCTCACCTTTCAGCTGGACGGCGAAACCTTCGCCACCAGCATTCTCGGCATCCGTGAAATCATCCAGTACCGCGCGCCCACGCCGGTGCCATCGATGCCGTCCTGCGTGCGCGGGGTGATCAACCTGCGTGGCGCGGTGGTGCCGGTGGTCGATCTGCAGGCGCGGCTGGGGCGGGCCGGCGGTGCCATCAACAAACGCAGTTGCATCGTGATCCTGTCCACCGGGCAGGCGCAGGGCACGCAGGCGATCGGGGTGCTGGTGGATGCGGTCAATGCCGTGATCGAGCTGGCCGACCAGGACATCGAAGCGGCGCCGGCGTTTGGCACGCATATCCGCCGCGATCTGCTGCGCGGCATGGGCAAGGTGGGCGAGCGCTTCGTGGTGCTGCTGGACATGGAGCAGGTGCTGCAGGTGGACGAGATCGCCGGCACTGCCGACACGCTGGCTGCCTGAGCGGCGCAGATCACCGATACAGGAGCGGGCGCGACGCTCAGTCGTGCAACTGCCATCCGCTGAATCGGTGCACTCGGTTGCGTCCGTCGCGGATCGCACGCTGCAAGGCATGCCGGGCGCGTGCCAGCAGGATGCTGCTGTCCGGGGCCTCGCCCGCCGCCACGTCGACCAGCCCGACGCTGATGGTCAATGCACCGATGGGCCAGGTCGCCGCTTCGATGGCCTGCCGGATGTCGTCGGCGGCCTCTGAGGCGGCCGATGGCGAGGGACTGGCAAGTGCCACGCAGAAGCGGTCGCCGTCCAGCCGTGCCACGAGCGCGGAGGGCGGCAACCGAGTCTCGATCAGCTGCGCGGCCTGGGCCAGGGTCGCATCGGCCGCGGCCGCACCTGCCTGCAGCTTCTGGCGCTTGAAGCCGTCCAGATCGATCAGCACAAACCCCAGCGCGTGCTGCCCGGTCTCGTCTGCGCGCGTGGTCGCAAGGTCCTGCAAGCCGCGCTCCAGCCCGGCGCGGTTCCAGAGCCCGGTGCGTTCGTCGCGCAATGCGTCCAGCTCAACCAGCCTGGCCGCACGCCGCAGTTCGATGGTGTCCACCACCTGCCGGGCCAGTGCGCGCAGCGCGTCACGCTCGGCACCGGACAGACGCCGCGGCGTCCGGTCGAGCACGCACAGGGTGCCCAACGCAATGCCGTCGGATGTCAGCAGCGGAGCGCCGGCATAGAAGCGGATCTGCGGCTCGCCAGTGACCAGCGCGTTGTCGACGAAGCGCGCATCCAGATGGGTGTCGGACACTTCCATCAGCTGATCGGGTTCGAGAATGGCGTGCGCACAGAACGACAGCGTGCGTGGCGTTTCGGCCGGCTGCATGCCGATCCGTGACTTGAACCATTGCCGCTGCGTATCGACCAGCGAAATCAGCGCCATCGGCGTGCCGCACACGGCTGCTGCGTCGGCGGTGAGCGCGTCATAGGGCTGCTCGGCAGGGGTATCCAACAGCTGACAGGCGTGCAGCGCCGCCACACGCTCGTCCTCGTTGGCCGGTGCGCGCGCACCCAGCACCGCGCCGACCTCGCCCGGCAACAGGGTCGCGTGGATCAGATGCAACGCGGGCGCGTCTGGAAGCTGCATGCAAGGCCTTTGCAACAAGACGCCATCTAGGCGTGGAAATGTCGGCGGCAATGATCGCTGCCGTGGTGCGAGCCGGCCATCCGGCGGTCGCCGACCCCTTGGCGGTCAACGTTGTCCGGATCTTGCCACATCCCGGGGCCGCGGCAGGCGGCCTGGATCCCAGTCCGGCCGTGCCGCGGGCGATGAGGCTGGGTGGATCATTCGCCCTGGCCGGCGTTGCCCTTGGGGCGACGGCTGTGCTTGTCATGCACCTTGAGGTCCTCCTGGCCTGGGCGTTGCTTGGCCGCTTCGTCCTGCTCGCGCGACTCCTGGCTCTCGGAGACGCCACTGGCGTCGTCGGCGTCGGTGTCAGGTGGGCGCTGTTGGTTGCTCATGGCGTCGGCTCCGGTGTGTTGGTGCGGCGCACGTTAGCGCAGCGGGTGTGATCCCGGTGCCATGGCGGCGGCTGCCCGGCACGCACGCGGGGTGCCCCCATACGCAAGAGCCCCGGACGCGGACGTCCGAGGCTCTTGGTTTGATGCCGTGGTGGAGCGGAAGGGGATCGAACCCTCGACCTTCGCGATGCGAACGCGACGCTCTCCCAGCTGAGCTACCGCCCCACGTGTCTGGATTCTAACCACATGCCACCAGGTTCGCCAAGACAACCGGCAATTGACCGCGCCGCAAGGGCGCGATCCTGCACTGCTTACTCGCGTACCAGCGGGAACTTGAGGTCCGGGTTCTTGGCCTTCCATTCCTTGTACGACACCGAGCCTTCCCACGCGGCAAAGGCCTTCGGGGTACGGCCACGGCCGGACCAGGTCTCTCCGGTGTGCGGCAGTTCGTACTTCGGCTTCACTTCGCTGCGGCCGCTCTTGACCACTTCCTTGCGCGCAGCGGTGGTGCCCAGGTAAGCGGCGATGTCGTTGCGTTGCTTGGTGCTGAAGTGACCGGCGAACTGCTCGAGCAGCGAGACGATGGTGGCGTGCGCAGAGGATGCCTCGCTCGCGCGCTCGGTTTTCTCCTGTTCTTCCAACTTCTGCAGCTCGTCCAGCAACTTGGCTTTGGCTTGCGCGATGGAATCCAGTTTCGAAGAGGTATTGCTCACAGAGGTATGGCCTCGGAATAAAGAGTGGAGACGCCGCCGGGGGCGCGCGCCATTATGGCATGCGGCCCGGGGGCGGCCGCTGCGGGTGCGGTTGCTTGCACATGGCGTGAACAGGCCTTTCACGAGATCTGTTCGGCCGCTTTCGCATCGTCGTTGCAGGCGTTGTCCAGCTTACACGCACGCCAGCAAACCCGACCACGACGATACAGGAGCCAGCTGATGAGCGACGACAAACACAACACCGGCTCGCCCGACCGCGACCGCATCAATGTCAACGAAGCCTATGAGCTGCAGTACTGGACCAAGGCGCTGGGGGTCAGTGCCGACGAACTGCGCGCTGCCGTAAAACAGGTCGGCCCGGTCGCTGCCAGCGTGCGTGAGCATCTGCGGAAGTAGCCCCGGCGCCCCGATGAGCCTGAGCGAGTACCGCCGCAAGCGCCGCTTCGACAAGACCCGCGAGCCGGAGCCCGGCAAGACCGTGCCGGCCGGGCAACGCGCGATCTTCGTGGTGCAGCTGCACCACGCCAGCCGGCGTCATTACGACTTCCGCCTTCAGGTGGGCGATGCGCTCAAGAGCTGGGCGGTGCTGAAAGGGCCGAGCTATGACCCCAAGGTCAAGCGCATGGCCGTGGAGGTGGAGGATCACCCGGTCGACTACGCAGAGTTCGAAGGAGAGATTCCCAAGGGCGAGTATGGCGGCGGCCACGTGGCCCAGTTCGACCAGGGGGTATGGGCCACTGCTGGCGACCCCGAGGCGCAATTGGCCAAGGGGCATCTGCGGTTTGAGTTGTTCGGCAGCAAGTTGAAGGGCGGCTGGCACCTGGTACGGTCCGGCAAGCCGGCGCGGCAGCCGCAGTGGTTGCTGTTCAAGGAAGACGACGCCTATGCCGGCACGCTGGAGGCCGACGACCTGCTGGCCGATGTCGCTGCCGCGCCAGCCGCCGATGTGCGTCGCGCCGGTGCCGGCAAGGCCGGGCGCAAGGCACTTACGCACGTGCCTGCGCCGGTCGCCGGCAAGCGCCGGGACTGGGCGAAACAGGCGCTCGCCCTCAGCAACGCGCGCCGCGCCGAGCTGGCCGATGCGCCGTTCGAGCCGCAGCTTGCCAAGCTGGGCCAGGCGCCCCCCGATGGCGCGCAGTGGGTACACGAAATCAAGTGGGATGGTTACCGCATCCTGGCGACCGTGAGCGACGGGCAGGTGCGGTTGTGGTCGCGCAATGCGCTGGAGTGGACCGACAAGACGCCCGAAATCCGCGATGCGATCCAGTCGCTGGGTCTGCGCTCGGCGCAACTGGACGGCGAGCTGATTGCCGGGCGCGGCACCAAGCAGGACTTCAATCTGCTGCAGGCGACCTTGTCCGGTGAGCGCCAGATGCCGCTCGCGCTGGCAGTCTTCGATCTGCTGCATGTGGACGGCGTGGACATCAGTCAGGCGCCCCTGATCCAGCGCAAGCAACTGTTGCAGGAGGTAATGGCCGCCGCGCCGACGGCGCACCTGGCGTACAGCTCGCATGTGGAAGGCGACGGACAGCAGGCGTTCCGCGTCGCGGGCGAGCAGCATTTCGAAGGCATCATCTCCAAGCGCGCGGACCGCCCGTATCACGGTGGGCGCAGTGACGACTGGCGCAAGACCAAACAATTGGCCAGCCAGGAATACGCGGTGGTGGGCTATACCGCACCCAAGGGCAGCCGCACGGGGTTCGGTTCGCTGCTGCTGGCCACACCCGACCCGGTGCACGGCTGGCTGTACGTCGGCCGGGTGGGATCGGGCTTTTCCGATGCGCTGATGCGCGAGGTGACGCCGCAGCTGGAGGGCGGCACGCGGACACCCACCGCCCATGTGCCGACCGACGATACCGATCTGCGCGGCGCAACCTGGTTTGCGCCGCGGTTCGTGGTGGAGGTGTTCTACCGCGGCATCGGTGGTCAGCAGCTATTGCGGCAGGCCTCGTTCAAGGCGCTGCGCCCGGACAAGCACATTGCCGACCTGGCCGACAGCGATGCGGTCGGCGGTGCGGCGGCCGGTCTGCGCAAGACGCCATCACGCCGGTCCAAGGGAGCGCCTACGTCGTCGCCTGCATCGTCTTCGCCGCCCAGCGCGCAGAGCGCCACGTCCGCGTCGGCGGTGCCGGCGCTGTCCAGCCCGAGCAAGCTCATCTACCCGGATATCCGCGCGACCAAGGGCGACGTCTGGGACTACTACCAGGCCGTGATGGACCATCTGCTGCCGGAAATCGTCGGCCGCCCGCTCTCGATCATCCGCTGTCCGAACGGGGCAGAGAAGCCGTGCTTCTTCCAGAAACACCACACCGCCGGGCTGGAGCGCGTCAGTTCGGTCAGGTTGAAGGAAGACACCGGTAGCAATGCCTATTACCTGGTCGTGGACGATGCGCCCGGGCTACTGGAGTTGGTGCAGTTCAACGCGTTGGAGTTTCATCCCTGGGGCTCGCATGCTGCCCGCCCCGATGTGGCCGACCGGGTGGTGTTCGACCTGGACCCGGGCCCGGACGTACCGTTTGCCGAGGTCAAGCGCGCGGCGACCGATATCCGCAAGCTGCTGGCGCAGCTGGAACTGGAATCGTTCCTGCGCGTGTCAGGCGGCAAGGGGGTGCATGTGGTGGTGCCCCTGAACCCGGGCTGCGACTGGGACCTGACCAAACGCTTTGCCAAGGGCTTTGCCGATGCGCTGGCGCAGTCGGAACCGGAGCGCTTTGTCGCCACCGCGACCAAGCGGTTTCGCAACAAGCGCATCTTTGTCGATTATCTGCGCAACGGGCGCGGCGCCACGGCGGTGGCGTCGTATTCGCTGCGGGGCCGGCCGGGCGCACCGGTGGCCTTGCCGCTGCCGTGGTCGGATCTGCCCAAGCTGCACCGTGCCGACGCATTCACGCTACGCGATGTACCGGAGAAACTGCGCCGCCGGCGCAAGGACCCATGGGCAGACATGGACCATATCCAGCAGAACCTGGCACGTTGGGCGGCGCAGGATTGACGCCTGCCAGGGGATCGCAGGTGGGCCGATGCACGCAATGAAAAGCCCGCATGGCTGCGGGCTCTTTGCGTGAAGCCGATCTTACTGCGCGGCAGGATCGGCCAGCAGCGGCAGCAGCTGTGCTTCCAGCAGCTGCCGGCGCCATTGGCCCAGGGCCGCGGGCCAAGCGTGTTGCTCGATCAGCGTTTCAAGATGTCGCCGCGAAGCAAGCAGGCCGTCCGGTAGGCCCAGTTCGCGACTGCGCTGCGCCACGGCGTCCTGCAGGCGCTTGAGCACCGCCTTGTTTCCATCGGTGGCCGCTTGCGCCAGCGGGGCGCTGTCTTCGTCCGGCAGCGGCGTGTTGAGTGCCTCCCAGACCGCAGCGGCGAGCTTGCGCGGGGCCTTGGGGAACTTGTCGAACTGGCGCAGCAGCGCGTCCAGGTCCGCAGGCGGAAACCGCGCCAGCTGGCTGGCCAATTCGTTGTCCAGGATCCAGCTGCGCGGACGGTCGCTCTGGCGCGCCTGCAGATCGCGCCAGCGCAGCAGCCGCAGCAGCCGACGTTGCGCGGCCGGCTCCAGAAACTGCGCGGTGCGCAGGCTCACATGCGGCCAACGCTCGCCATCGTCGTGCTCGACGGTGGCGAGCAGCCGCTCTGCATCTTCGGCCAGCCAGCCCAGGCGGTGCTGCTCGGTCAGGCGACGGGTCAGCTCATCGTGCAGCGCAAACAGATAACGCACGTCGTCGGCGGCATATTCCAGCTGCGACGGAGAGAGCGGGCGGCGCATCCAGTCCGAGCGCGTCTCGCCCTTGGTCAGCAAGGTGCCGGTCACTTCCTGCACCAGTTTCTGATAGCCCATGCCGCCGCCGACACCGGCCAGGGCGGCAGCGATCTGGGTGTCGAACAGCGGCCGCGGCAGCACCCCGCACGCGCACTTGAAGGTGACCAGGTCTTCGCTGGCGCTATGCATCACCTTGACGATGTCGGTGGCCGTCAACCACTCCTTGAGCGCCGCGTTCATGCCCGGGATCAGCGGGTCGATCAGCAGGATCTCCTCGCCGATGGCCATCTGCACCAGCGCCAGCTGCGGCCAGTAGGTGCGTTCGCGAATGAATTCGGTATCCAGGCCGATGCGCGATGGGCGCGCTGCCTGCAGGCGCTCGGTCAGCTCGGAGGGGTGGGTGATCCAATGGGGCACGTGATTTCCGTCGACAGCAAGGGTTTGCGCAGAACGCGCAGAATAGCCTAACGTCGCGATCGCCTGTCGTGCGGCAGAGCACTGGAAGGAGCAGGTGGTGGGCAAGTGCGGTAACCGGATGGCAACGTGGGCACTGGTGGCGCTCAGCATGTGTGCCTGTTCACGTGCCCCGGCACCGACTCCGGCGCCGGCTGCACAAGCGCCGGCGGCGACGCGGCAGCCAGGCACACCCAATGTCTCCATCGGCGGCGAAGAATCCGCCGAGACCGTTGCACAGTGGCAACCGCCGGCCGTGGATCTGGGCGATGAGCCCCTGGCGCAGGCGCGCAAGCGCGCCGACGCGGCCTTGCAGGACGATCGCCTGTACCGCGACGCCGACGATGCGATCCCGTTGTACCTGGCCATCCAGCAACGCGCCGGCGGCAAGGACGCGGCCAGCCGGCGCGGGCTGGAGCAGGCGCGCGCGCGCTTGCTCGAGCGCGGGCAGGCCTTGATTGCCCAGACCGAGCGTCAGGACGATGCGCTGGAACAGGCGCGCGAGCTGGCCATCGTGGCGCTGGCGCTCGCACCGCAGGACCCGAAGGTGCGTGCGCTGCAACGCGAAGTGGAAACCGCCCAGCGCGTGCTCGGGTTCAACCGGGCCGGTGAAGACGATCTGCGCGGAGGCCGGTTGGGCGAAGACGGCAACGGCGCGCTGGTGAACTTTCGCGATGCCGCGCAGCTGGACCCGGACAACCCACGCACGCGCCAGGGCCTGGCCGCAGTGGAAAGCGGACTGCTCGAACGCGCCGAACAGGCCGCCGACGCCGGCGATTTCGTCGGTGCGCGGTACTGGCTGCAGATGGCCGGGCAGGTGCGCGACCGCGCGCCCACCATTGCCGATGCGCGCGCGCGCATCGAGCGCACGCGGCGCGCGCAGATCGCGGCCCTGCACGATGCCGGCCTGCACGACCTGACGTCGCCGCGCGGTCTCAAGGCCGCCGGTGAGAAACTGGCCGAGGTGCTGCGCATCGCCGACCCCGGCGACCCGATGGCGGGCGATCTGCGCCGTCGGCTGGAATTGGCCACCCATTACGGCAGCTTCCGGCCCGGGCAGGTGTTCACCGACGGGCTCAAGCTGGGCGGGCGCGGACCGCAGATGATCGTGGTGCCGCATGGTGCCTTCCAGATGGGTGCCGGCGATGCCGAACCGGGGGCCTCCGACAACGAGCGCCCGGCGCATTACGTGCGCTTCGCACGCGGCTTTGCGTTGTCGATCACCGAGGTGACGGTGGCCGAGTTCCGCCAGTTCGTCGAGGCCACCGGTGCGCGACCACGGGCCACCCGGCGCGGGCATTCGGTGGTGTACGACGAGCGCAGCGGCAACTTCATCCGCCGCAGCGGCGTGGACTGGCAGTCCGACTACAACGGCGCACGGGCCGCGCCCAACAGCCCGGTGATGCACGTCAGCATCCGCGACGCCGAGGCGTATGCGTCCTGGCTGTCGGAGCAGACCGGCCGCCATTATCACGTGCCCAGCGAGGCCGAGTTCGAGTACGCGGTGCGCGCCGGCACCACCGGGCGCTATCCGTGGGGGAATGCCGGCTCGCCACCGCGCGACACGGGCAATTTCACCGGCGGCAACGACGTATCGCGCAGCGGCCGGCACTGGAACAACGGCTTCGTCGGCTACGGCGACGGCTTCTGGGGCCCGGCACCGGTAGGCAGTTTCCGCGCCAACGCCTGGGGTCTGCACGACATGGGTGGCAACCTGAGCGAATGGGTGGCCGACTGCTGGCACGCCAGCTATCGCCGGGCACCGGCCGATGGCGCGGCATGGTTCAACCCGGGCTGCCGGCAGCGCATGATCCGCGGCGGCAGCTGGGCCAACTCGCCGCAGCAGACACGTGCGGCGTGGCGGCAATCGCAGGACTCCGATACCACCAGTGCGCGGATCGGGTTCCGGCTGGCGCGCGGGATCTAGAGTGAGGAGATGGATGCTTCGGGACGGCGGTTCGATTCCGCCCACCTCCACTAATCCGCTCACCTCCACCAAACAGCGTTTCCTGAGACGAGCGACTACAGCCTGGAATTCTCGATGCAGAGATTTTTCGGCCTTCGATGCGCATTGCGGATGCCGGATGCAGGCTGCGTAGCGCCGGCCCAGCCACCATGCATGACATGTCTGGATCCGTTGGCTTAACCGCAGCGAACACTGCCCGCCCGGGGATGGAACCGGTAAGGCGTGCGGCGGTCGAAGCGCCAGCGCTTCTGAAGGACTGCCGCGATGAGCATGGGGATCACGATGTTTCGTTGGGTCATGGCGGCCTTGCTGATCGGCGGCAGCGGCTATGCCGTGGCGCGGCACATGCAGGAGGGCAACACCGCCGGGCACTACCACGCAGTGGAGATCGTGCGCCCGGAAGGCACGCCCAAGGCCATGGTGGTGTTGCTGCCCGACAGTGCCCATCCGCAGGACGGCCAGCACCTGGCCGACATGCTGAGCGATGACGGTGCGCTGGTTGCGGTGGTCGATACCGCCAGCTACCGCGAGCGCCTGCGCTCGCACCACGCGGCCTGCAGCTCGCTGGCCGACGACGCCGAGCGGCTCGGCAAGAAATTGTTGCGCGCCGAACATGTGGATGCCTTCCTGCCGCCGGTGCTGGTGGGGCAGGGCGATGGCGCTGTGCTGGCACGCCAGGCGCTGGCGTCGTCGGCGCCGGACGTGCTGGGCGGTGCGGTGGTTGCCGATGCCGGCACCACCGACACCGGCCTGGCCTGTTCGCGCGACGTGCCCGATGCCAATCAGGGCTTTCTCGACGATCTGGTCGACGGCGCCAGCCCGATGCAGATCGCTGCGGCCACGCGCGGCCACTTCCGGGCGGCCCAGGCACAGGGCCTGGGCGACCTGCCGCTGGTCGAGTTGCACGCACCCGGCAGCGACCGCCTGGTGGTGATGCTCTCCGGCGATGGCGGCTGGCGCGAGCTTGACAAGGGCATCGCCGCGCAGCTGCAGCAGCAGGGCGTGTCGGTGGTGGGCTGGAACAGCCTGCGGTACTTCTGGGCCAGCCGTACCCCGCAGCAGGTGGGCGCGGACCTGGACCGGGTGATCGCGGCCTATCGCCAGCGCTGGCATATCCAGCACGTCGCGTTGGTGGGGTATTCGTTCGGTGCCGACGTCCTGCCGTTCGCCTACCCGGAACTGTCGCCGCAGCAGCGCGCCTCCGTGCAGTTCGTCAGCCTGCTCGGGCTTGGCCACCAGGCCGACTTCAAGGTGCGTGTCGGCGGCTGGCTGGGCTGGCACAACGATGCCGAGCGCGATGTGGAGCCCGCCATCCGGTCGCTGGACGCGCATCGGCTGCAGTGCATCTATGGCAGCGAGGAAAAGGACACGCTGTGCCCGGAGCTGCGCGCGCGTGGCGTCGAGGTGGCGGTGCGGCCCGGCGGCCACCATTTCGATCACGACCCGGTGGTGTTGGCCACGCTGCTGATGCAGGGCTGGCAGCACGCCGCGCAGATGCCTGGCAGCTCTTGACGCCGCTCTGCGTTGAAGAAGCACTAGACAACGTTTTCCGGAGCGTGTGATCGACAACCGACGATCGCAGTCGAGCACGCTCTGCCAGGCACCGGTGCCTGATTCCTGGCGGCGGTGGCCGCAGTGCCCGGGCGCAATGCCGGGTCTGCCCGTCACCCCACGGCTTATTCAAGGTGCGCTGTCAGCGCGCCGACCGATGGCGGCCCGACTTGGCGCGGCACTCTTCGACTGGTCAAGCAGGCGCCGAGCGGCAGCAGTGCTGCAGACATCGCGTCGTCGTGGGCTGCTTGCTTTCAGCCTTCGTCAGATTCCACCCGCACAGCGATGCTGCCATCGGCCAGTTGCGCACGCAGGCGCTCGCCGGTGACCACGTCGGCGGCGCTGCGCACCACGCTGCCATCGGCAGGGCGGGTCACGATGGCATAGCCGCGTGACACGGTGGCAAGCGGGCTCACCGCTTCCAGCGAGCGCGCCAGGCCGCGCAGCCGCAACTGATCGTGCTGCAAGCGCCGTTGCATGGCCGCTTGCGGATGCAGCGCGCGCAGCCGCTGTTGCAAGCTGGCGAGGTTGCGCTGCGGGTTATGCACCTGCAGGTGCGCCTGCCCGCGTTGCACGCGTGTCTGCAGGCGCTCCAACACCTGGGCCATGCGCGCGCGCAGCTGACGGCCGGCCTCTTCCTGGCGCCGGTGCAGCAGCTGCAGCCGCGCCTGCGGGCTGTGCGCACGCAGGCGCAGCGCAAGCCGGTCGGCGCGTTGCATCGCGTTCCGCAGGGCATGCTGTTGCAGCTGCGCCATGCGTGCCTGCGCACGCCTCACCCGCGCCACCAGTTCACGCTGATCGGGCACCAGCAGCTCGGCCGCCACCGACGGCGTGGGCGCACGCACGTCGGCCGCGAAATCGCTCAGGCTGAAGTCGGTCTCGTGGCCGACCGCCGAGACCACCGGGGTATGCGCAGCGGCGATCGCGCGCGCCAGGCGTTCGTCGTTGAAGGCCCACAGGTCTTCCAGCGAGCCGCCACCGCGGGTGATCAGGATGACGTCGTAACGCCCGGAGGCATCGGCGCGCTGCAGCAGGGATGTCACTTGTGCCGCGGCGCTGTCGCCTTGCACCAGCGACGGCAACAGGTCGACCTCCAGCAGCGGGAAGCGTCGCGCCAGCACACTGAGCACATCGCGCACCGCCGCCCCGCTGGGCGAGGTGATCACCGCCAGGCGGCGTACATGCGCCGGCAGCGGTTGCTTGCGCTCGGCATCGAACAGGCCTTCGGCTGCCAGGCGCGTACGCAGTTCGTCGAAGGCACGTCGCAGCGCACCTTCACCGGCTTCTTCCATATGGTCGAGCACCAGCTGGTAGTCGCCGCGCGCTTCGTACAGGGTGAGGCGGCCGCGTGCGAGCACGCGCAAGCCCTCGCGCGGCTGGAACTTCAGCCAGGTGCTCTTGGGCTTGAACATCGCGCAACGGATCTGCGCGCGTGCGTCCTTGAGCGTGAAGTACAGATGGCCCGAGGCCGGGCGGGTGACGCTGCTCAGCTCGGCTTCCACCCACACCAGCGGGAAGCTGCCTTCCAGCAGGTCGCGCGCCAGTGTATTGAGCTGGCTGGGAGTGAGGATCTGTTGGTTGCGGTCGGCCATCGCCGCATTATCCCGTAGCGGGGAAGCGTGTGGGTGATCGCCGTCCGAACGCCCGGGCGGCCGGTGGCAGAGTGTGGCCGTCGCCTGCTGGGCGCATGCCGCAGATGCCATAGGCTGCATCGGTGCACGCAGCGAATGCCGGCGGCTCAGATGCCGTGCTGCGCCAGCGCCCAGCCGGCGTGTTCGCGTACCAGTTCGGAGTCGTGATGGCGACGCGTCTCCAGGGCGGCCAAGACTTCCGGCGTGCCCGGTGCATTGCCCAGGCCCACCGCGATATTGCGCAGCCAGCGTTCGTGGCCGCTGCGGCGGATCGGGCTACCTTCGGTGCGGCGCAGGAATTCGTCTTCGTCCCAGGCAAACAGCTGCGGCAGCGTTGCCACATCCAGCGCATTGCGCGCGCGGAAGTCGGGCTCATCGGTGCGCTTGGCGAACTTGTTCCAGGGGCAGATCAGCTGGCAATCGTCGCAGCCGAAGATGCGGTTGCCGATCGGCTTGCGCATCTGTTCCGGAATTGGACCGTCGTGTTCGATGGTGAGGTAGGCAATGCAGCGGCGCGCATCCAGCCGGTACGGCGCAATGATGGCCTGGGTCGGGCAGATGTCGATGCAGCGCGTGCAGGTGCCGCAATGCGCGGTGGCCGGCGTGTCGATGGGCAGCGGCAGATCCAGATAGATCTCGCCCAGGAAGAACCACGAGCCGCCGTTGCGATCGATCAGACAGGTGTGTTTGCCGATCCAGCCCAACCCCGCGTTGCGCGCCAGTGCACGCTCCAGCACCGGCGCGGAATCCACAAACACGCGGTAACCGAAGGCGCCGATCTCGCCCTGGATGCGCTCGGCCAGTTTCTGCAGCCGGTTGCGCATGAGCTTGTGGTAGTCGCGCCCCAGCGCATAGCGCGCCACGTACGCACGGTTGCCGTCGTGCAAGGTATTCCAGGCCTCGGTGTCGTCCTTGCGGCCGTAATCCATGCCCACCGACAACACCCGCAAGGTGCCCGGCACCAGCTCCTGCGGGCGCGAGCGTTTGTCGCCGTGCTGGGCCATCCAGTGCATCGTGCCGTACAGGCCTTCTTCCAGCCAGCTGCGCAGATGCACTTCGTCTTCTCCCAGTTCGATGCCGGCGATACCGCAGCGTTGAAAGCCCGATTCGCGTGCAAGTGCACGGATGCGCGCGGCGGCATCGGTGGGGTCGGGGCGGGCGAGGACGGCAGACATGGCGACAAGTATAGAATTCCCGGCATGTACGCACCGCTCGCTCTTTACGATTCCGCTGCCGCGCGCACGCTCGATGCGCAGGCCACCGCACTGCTCGGTGGCGATGGCTACCTCCTGATGCAACGTGCCGGGCAGGCCGCCTGGCAATGGTTGCTGGAGCGCTGGCCGCAGGCGCGCCGCATCGTGGTGGTCTGCGGGACCGGCAACAACGGTGGCGATGGCTATGTGCTGGCGCGGTTGGCGCAGCGCGCCGGGCGCCAGGTGCGGGTGGTGCATCTGCCCGAGCGGGGCCCGGCATCGGAGCTGGCCCAGCGCGCCTGTACCGACTACCTGGCGATGGGCGGCGTGATCGAGCTGTTCCCGTATCCGCTGGGGCAGGCCGATGTGATCGTGGATGCGCTGTTCGGCATCGGCCTGAACCGCGCGCCCGATGCGTCAACCGCAGCGCTGATCGAGGCGGTCAACGGTTGCGGCGTTCCGGTGCTGGCGCTGGACGTGCCCAGCGGCATCGACGCCGACCATGGCGTGGCGTTCGAGACGGCCGTGCGTGCGCAGGCGACCTTGCAATTCATCGTGCCGCATGTCGGCCTGTACACCGGCGACGCCCTGGAATACGCAGGCGACCGCAGCATCGCAACGCTGGACGTGCCGGGCTCTGCATTCGACGGGCTCACGCCTGCGGCACATCGCTGGGACATCGACGCGCTGGCGGCGCAGTTGCGGCCCCGGCGGCGGAACACGCACAAGGGTGAATCGGGCCGGGTGCTGTGCGTGGGCGGCAATCTGGGCAGCGGCGGGGCAATCATGCTGACCGCCGAAGCCGCGCTGCGCAGCGGCGCCGGGCTGGTGCAGGTTGCCACCCGTGCCGAGCACGTGACCCCGTTGCTGGCGCGTTGCCCCGAAGCGATGGTGCGCGCGGTGCAGGCGGGCGACGACATCGCCGCCCTGGCCGATGCCGCCGATGTGGTCGCGCTCGGTCCCGGGCTGGGCCAAGACGCGTGGGCCCAGACGTTGTGGCATGCGGTCCTGGGCTCGGGCAGCGCCGTCGTCATCGATGCCGATGGCCTGAACCTGTTGGCGTTGAATCCGCTGCCCACGCGCGGCCCGCGGGTGCTGACCCCGCATCCCGGCGAAGCCGGGCGATTGCTGGGGCTGTCCACCGCGCAGGTGCAGCGCGACCGCCTGACCGCCGCTGCCGCGTTGGCCCAGCGCTTCGGCGCGGTGGTGGTCCTCAAGGGCGCCGGCAGCGTGGTGGCGGCCCCGCACGCGGTGCCGCGCATCATCGACGCCGGCAACCCGGGCATGGCCGTCGGTGGCATGGGCGACCTGTTGACCGGCGTGATCGCCGCCTTGCTGGGGCAGGGCTGGGCGGCCCTGGATGCCGCCAGCCTGGGCGCCTTGCTGCATGCCTGCGCCGGCGACGCGGCAGCGCGCGACGGCGAACGCGGCCTGTTGCCCACCGACCTGCTGCCGCAGCTGCGTCGCCTTGCCAATGCCGGAGCCACTGCATGACGCCTCTTGCTGCTTACCTGATCGATGCCGAGGCCACCGAGACGCTGGGCCGCGCAATGGCCGCAGTCCGGCCCGCCAACGCGATGGTCCAGCTGCACGGCGACCTGGGCGCGGGCAAGTCCACGCTCGCGCGCGCGCTGCTGCGGGCGCTCGGTGTCAGCGGGCCGATCCGCAGCCCGACCTATACCCTGATCGAACGCTATCCGCTGGGCCCCGGCGACGAAGCCTGGCACCTGGACCTGTACCGCATCGGGCAGGCCGGCGAGCTGGATTTCCTTGGCCTGGACGAAGGCAGCGCCAGCCTGTGGTTGGTGGAATGGCCGGAGCGGGGCGCAGGTGCCCTGCCGGCGGTGGACGTAGATGTGGAACTGGCTGTCGATGGCGATGGCCGACGTGTTCGTCTGTTGGGCCGCAGCCAGACCGGACGCGACTGGCTGGCGCGCCTCGCCGATCAGGCCGAGTTGCAGGCGCTTTTTGTCAGCCCACAGGAAGAATGAACGCCAGGTTACGGATTATTAAGGGAAATCACCTTGCAATTCACCCGTTTGGGTGATTGAATCCAGCGCCATGACACCGGGGATCCGCCAGTTCAGTCGTGCCGCCCTGACCGCCAGCCTCAGCCTGGCGGTTTTTGCTGCGTGGGCCGGCGAAATCAAGGGCGTCGGCGTCAGCACCGGCGCCACCGGCACCCGTGCAGAGATCCAGTTGGCCGGCAGCGGCGGCTTCAAGACCTTGTCGCTGGCCAACCCCAATCGGTTGGTGGTGGACTTCCCGGATTCCGCCGCGGCGCGTGGGCTCAAGCTGCCCCCGGCCGCCGGCCTGGTGACCTCCGTGCGCACCGGGCAACCGGTGCCGGGCACGTTCCGCGTGGTGTTCGAGCTGTCCAGCGCGGTCACTGCGCTGAAACCGCAAATGCAGACGCTCGGCAGTGCCTCGACCCTGGTGATCGAATGGCCCGGCGATCCAGCACCTCCCTCCGCCGTTGCCAGCGCACCAGTACCTGCCGCGGCACCGCCGCCACGCGCCGTCGATGCACAGGCCGAAGCGGCGCGTGCCACCGCAGCGCTGGCCGCATCCGCGCAACGTGCATCTGCGACACCACCTCCGCCGCCGGCCCCGGTCGTGGTGCCTGCTTCGGCGATGCCGACCGTCACGCAGGCAGCAGTGCCGACGACAGTCGCCACCGGGGTGCCGACGCCGCGTCCCGGAACCGCTGCTGCGGCCGCGCCGACGACGGCCGGCAGCACCCAACCCAATCGCATCGTTGCGGGCCCGGGCACGCCGGTGCCAGGTGCGCCCACAACGGCCGGTGCCTCCGCGGCCGCCATCCTCAATGGTGGCGGCGCGCCGATGGCCGCTGCGGGCGCAGGTCCAGCCGCGGCAATGCCGGGCGCGGCTACCGACGACGACCTGCCGCCGCGTCCGGTGCTGCCCAGTGAGGCATCGCGGGTCAAGATGGCGCCCGGCATGCGGCCGTTGATCGTCGCCATCGACCCCGGCCACGGTGGCCAGGATCCCGGCGCCATGGGCCCCACCGGCAAGCGCGAGAAAGACGTGACCCTGGCGGTCGGCCGCGAGCTGGCCCGCCAGATCAACGCCACGCCCGGCATGAAGGCGTACCTGACCCGCGACACCGACGTGTTCATCCCGCTGCCGATGCGCGCGCAGAAGGCACGCGCCGCCAAGGCGGACATCTTCATTTCGATCCACGCCGATGCGGCCGAAAACCGCAGCGCCACCGGATCGTCGGTGTACGTGTTGTCCACCAAGGGCGCCTCCTCGCAGCGCGCGCGCTGGCTGGCCGACAAGGAAAATGCCGCCGACCTGGTCGGTGGCGTGCGTCTGCAGCAGACCGAAAGCACGCTGGCCAACGTATTGCTGGACCTGGCCCAGAGCGGGCACATGAAAGCCTCCGAAGACGCCGCCGGCCACGTGCTCGGTGGGCTCAAGCGCATCGGCAACAACCACAAGCCGCAGCTGGAGCGGGCCAATTTCGCGGTGCTGCGCACCTCGGATATGCCGGCCATGCTGGTGGAAACCGCGTTCATCTCCAATCCGGACGAAGAGCGTCGCCTGATCGATCCGGCCTACCAGCGCAAGATCGCCGCTGCGGTGCTGGACGGTATCGATACATTCTTTACGCGCCAGCCGCCGCCGGGCACCTTGTTCGCCGCGCGCGCGCAGGCCGAAGCCGATGCCGTCGGCACCGTGGCCGGCGGCAGCCGCTGACCCGCTCGGCTATCATTCGGCCCTGAATCCCCGAGATGTCGGTGCCTGTGCGCCGGCTGGTCGCCGTGCCGAGGTCTGTCTTGTCCGTGTCACCCCCGCTGTACTGCATGCCGCGCGTCCTGCGCCGGAGTGCGCGCTGATGGCGATCCGCCAGCTGCCTGAGATCCTGATCAACCAGATCGCTGCCGGCGAGGTCGTCGAGCGACCCGCCTCCGTGGTCAAGGAACTGGTCGAGAACGCGCTCGACGCCGGCGCCACCCGGGTGGACATCGAGCTGGAAGAAGGCGGCGTGCGCCTGATTCGCATCCGCGACAACGGTGGCGGCATCACGCCCGACGAGCTGCCGCTGGCAGTCTCGCGGCATGCCACCAGCAAGATCGCCTCGCTCGACGATCTGGAAACCGTGGCCACGCTCGGTTTTCGCGGCGAGGCCTTGCCCTCGATCGCCTCGGTCAGCCGCTTCACCCTGATCTCGCGTCGCGCCGATGCCGAGCACGGCTCGGCGCTGCAGATCGACGGCGGCCGGCTGGGTGAGGTGACCCCGCACGCACACGCGCCCGGCACCACGGTCGAGGTGCGCGAGCTGTTCTTCAACGTGCCGGCCCGCCGCAAGTTCCTGCGTGCCGAACGTACCGAGCTCGGGCACATCGAAGAATGGCTGCGCTCGTTGGCGCTGGCGCGCCCGGATGTGGAATTGCGCGTGTCGCACAATGGCAAGCCGTCGCGTCGCTACAAGCCGGGTGACCTGTATTCGGACGCACGCCTTGGCGAAACGCTGGGCGAGGATTTTGCGCGCCAGGCGCTGCGCGTGGATCACAGCGGCGCCGGCCTGCGCCTGCACGGCTGGGTGGCGCAACCGCATTACTCGCGTGCCAGCACCGACCAGCAATATCTCTACGTCAATGGCCGCTCGGTACGCGATCGCAGCGTGGCGCACGCGGTCAAGATGGCCTATGGCGATGTGCTGTTCCATGGCCGCCAGCCCGCCTACGTGCTGTTCCTGGAACTGGACCCGGCGCGGGTGGACGTCAACGTGCATCCGGCCAAGCACGAGGTGCGCTTCCGCGAAGCGCGGCTGATCCACGACTTCGTCTACCGCACCTTGCAGGATGCGTTGGCGCAGACGCGTGCCGGTACCACGCCCAACAGCATCGGCAGCGACGCTCCTGCGGCGGACGCCGTGGGTGCGATGGGAGCGGGTTTCAGTGGCGGCGCGAGCTACGGCAGCACCGCCAGCGGTGGCGGCGGTGGCGGCGGCTCCGGACGCTATGCCAACTGGACGCCCTCGCAGACGCCGTTGGGCTTGCGCGTGGACGAGGCGCGCGCGGCCTACAGTGCGCTGTATGCGCCGCCGCCCGGCAGTGCGCAGCTGCCACAGCTCTCCGGCACCGGCCTGCCGGTCACCGCCGAAGACAGCGGGGTGCCGCCGCTTGGCTACGCCGTGGCGCAGTTGCACGGCATCTACATCCTGTCCGAAAACGCCGAAGGCCTGATCGTGGTGGATATGCACGCCGCGCACGAGCGCATCGGCTACGAACGGCTCAAGAACGCGCACGACAGCATCGGCCTGCATGCGCAGCCGCTGCTGGTGCCCATCACGCTGGCGGTGGGCGAGCGCGAGGCCGATACCGCCGAGCGCGAAGCCGATACCCTGGCCAGCCTGGGCTTTGAGATCACCCGTGCCGGCCCGCAATCGCTGCACGTACGCAGCATTCCCGCGTTGCTCGCCAACGCCGAGCCGGAGGCGCTGCTGCGCGATGTGCTCGGCGATCTGCGCGAACATGGGCAAAGCCGGCGTATCGCCAGTGCGCGCGACGAACTTCTCTCCACCATGGCCTGCCACGGCGCCGTGCGCGCCAACCGTCGCCTCACCGTGCCAGAAATGAACGCGTTGCTGCGCGATATGGAAGCCACCGAGCGCTCGGGTCAATGCAACCATGGCCGACCCACCTGGGCTCGGTTTACGCTGAGCGATATCGATCGTTGGTTTCTCAGGGGACGTTGATGGCAGTGCACGGGGGGAGGGGCTGGCTGCTCGGCATGCTGGTGGTCGCAACGCTAGCCGGCTGTGGGCGCGACAGCGCACCGCCGCAGGCGCCGGTGGCGCTGGACAAGACGTTTCTGGCCGATACCGCCGCCTGGCGCGAAGCGCGGCTGAAAGAACTGCGCGCACCCGATGGCTGGACCAGCCTGGTCGGCCTGCACTGGCTCTCGCTGAAGGCGCACTACATCGGCAGCAGCGCAGACAGTGGGATCAAACTCGCGGTCGGCCCGCCGAAGATGGGCATGGTGTCTAGCGAGGGCGGTGTGGTGTGGTTCGTGCCCGAGCGCGGCGCGGCCCTCAGCGTGGACGGCAAGCCGCTGACCGGCAGGATCCGCTTCCAGTCCGATCGCGATGCGCGGCCGACGCTGATCCAGTTCGACGAGGGCAAGGGCGTGCTCAGCCTGATCCATCGCGGCGACCGCTATGCATTGCGCGTCAAGCATGCCGACGCGCCCTCGCGCACCCACTTCGCCGGGCTGGACTACTGGCCGGTGGATCCGGCATGGCGCATCGCCGCGCGCTACGTACCCAACGATGTCGGCAAGACCATCCCCATCGTGGACATCGTCGGCATCAGCAGCGAACAGCCCAATGCAGGGGCGATCGAGTTCGAGCGCGACGGCAAGACCTATCGTCTGGAAACGATCGGCGAGCCGGGGCGACCCATGTTCGTGGTGTTCGCCGACCGCACCAGCGGCCACGGCAGCTATCCGGCCGGGCGTTTTCTGGACCTGGACGTGCCCGACGCCTCCGGACACGTAGTGGTCGACTTCAATCGCGCCTACAACCCGCCGTGTGCGTTTACCCCGTTCGCCACCTGTCCCTTGCCGCCACCGGAAAACCGGATCGACCTGGCGGTGTCGGCCGGCGAAAAGGCCTACAGGGTGCCGCACTGACGTGATGAGGGGGAATCGGTAATGGTCAACGCAATGAAAGTGCAGCTGGCTGCCTGGGGCCGCAGCGCGATGCTCGGCCTGGCACTGTGGAGCGGGGCGGTGGCGCCGGTCTGCGCACATGCGGCCAACGAGGTGCCCGCCAACCCGCCGGTGCCGCTGCTATGGAAGGTCGATGGCAAGGGCGGCACGCTCTATCTGCTCGGCTCCTTCCATGTGCTCAAGCCCAGCGATTACCCGCTGTCGCCGGACGTGATGCAGGCATTTGCCAAGGCCGACCGGCTGGTCTTCGAGTTGCCGCCATCGGACGCGCAATCGCCGCAGCTGGCCAGCCGCATGTTGCAGGTGGCGCGCCGCAGCGACGGACGGACCCTGCAGGACGTGCTGGATGCCAGGACCTGGCAGGCGCTCGGCAGCTACGCACGCACGCACGGCATGTCGGTCGACGCATTGCAGCCGCTCAAGCCCTGGTTTGTCGCGCTCTCGATCAGCATGGCCGAGATGGCCCGCCAGGGCATGGACCCGAATGCCGGCCTGGACCATTACCTGATGCAGCAGGCGCAAGCCAGGGGCAAGCCGGCCGAAGGGCTGGAGCGCGCCGAAGAGCAGATCGCGTTGCTCGACGCGATGTCGCCAACCGAGCAGCATCAGTTGCTGGAAGAGTCGCTAGACGAAGCCGCGACCACCGATCAGCTGCGCCAGCTGCACGCGGCCTGGCGCAGGGGGGATGTGCAGACGCTGTCCACGCAGATGGCCGAAGACCTGCGCCGCCAGTACCCGGCGCTGTATCAGGACATCAATGTCGAGCGCAATGCGCGCTGGGTGCCGCGGCTGGAAAAGCAGCTGGGCAAGGGCAGCGGCACCACGCTGGTGGTGGTCGGTGCGTTGCACCTGCTCGGTAACGACGGGGTTGTGGAGCGCCTGCGCGCGCGCGGCTACCACGTGGAGCGGATCTGTTCGGCCTGTGCGGAACCGCCGGGCCGCTGACGGATCGTGTCCGGCGCAGAAGCGCGCGGGCCCGATGGGTGCGACACGAAGCGTCAGTCAGTGGCGCACAGTGCTGGAACACTCGATGCGTCCAGGGTGCAGCAAGGTCGGACGAGCGGTCATGCCTGCCTGAGAATGGAGCAGCAGGTGGATTCGCTGCTGCTCCCGGATGCCACCGTGCGCGTCAACCGCGGTTGCGGGCCTTGCCGGTGGTGCCGGTATGGCTGCCGGAGGTGCCGTGCGTGCCGGTGCCCATCGGGCCGCTGCCCATGCTGCCGGCGCCGGGCGGGGTCGGCGGGGTGCCCGGGCCGCCCGGGCGGCCGAAACCGGCGCCGAAGTTGCGCTGGAACTCCTGCCACAACTCCAGGTTGCGCTCGGTCAGCTGGTTCATCATCGCCCAGGGGGTCTGCCCGAGCAGGTTGCCCATCTGCTGGCGGAACTGCTGCTGCTGGTCCAGGAACACCTGCATGCTGCGCTCCAGATAGTTGCCCATGAAGCCCTGCAGCGAATCCCCGTAGAAGCGGATGATCTGGCTCAGCAACTGGGTGGAAAGCATTGGCTCGCCGTCCTGTTCCTGGTCGGCAATGATCTGCAGCAGGACGGCACGACTCAAATCTTCGCCGCTCTTGGCATCGCGGACTTCGAACTCTTCGCCGTCGATGATCAACTGGCGCACATCTTCGATGGTGATGTAGCTGGAAATTTCCGTGTCGTAGAGACGGCGATTGGGGTACTTCTTGATGATGCGAAGTCCGGCCATGGAACGTTCACTCACACTGATAGTGCGCGCAGGATGGCGCAGCGCAGCAGCGGTTGCAACAGCCAAACAGCCTTATTTGCTTAAGCGGACACATTAAAAATGTTGCGCAGCATGGTTTTTGAGGTAAATCCATGCTGCACCGCAAAGTTGCAGCAAACGTTACCAGCCCATGTGGTGGCCACCGTTGATGTCCAGATTGGACCCGGTGATCCAGGCAGCCTCTTCGGCGACCAGGAACGCTACTGCATAGGCAATCTCTTCCGGGCGCCCCAGCCGGCCGGTGGGGATATCGGCCACGATCTTGGCGCGCACTTCCTCCGGAACCGCCATCACCATGTCGGTGGCCACATAGCCGGGCGAGACCGTGTTGACGGTCACCCCAAAGGCGGCGTTCTCGCGCGCCAGCGAAATGGTGAAGCCATGCATGCCGGCCTTGGCCGCGGCGTAGTTGGCCTGGCCGTACTGGCCCTTGAGACCATTGATGGAGCTGATCTGGATCACCCGGCCCCAGCCCCGCTTGCGCATGCCTTCGATCACCGGGCGGGTGACGTTGAACACCGAATTGAGGTTGGTGTTGATGACGTCATGCCACTGTTCGGCGGTCATGCGGTGGAAGGTGGTATCGCGGGTGATGCCGGCGTTGTTGACCAGCACCTCGATGGGCCCCAGTGACGCTTCGACGTCTTCGACCAGCGCGCGTGCATGTTCGGACGAGGCGACGTCGCCGCGGAACAAGGCCACCGCGTAGCCCTGCGCCTGCATGCGTTGCTGCCAGTCGCGCGCCTTGTCCTCGTTACGGAAGTTGCTGGCGACCCGGTGACCCTGGTCGGCCAGGCGCTTGCAGATGGCGGTACCGATACCGCCGGTGCCGCCGGTGACCAATGCGACGCGAGATGTCATGACGACTCCAATGAGCAGGTGAGGCCGAGGCGATCGGGGCGCAGGTGCCCGGTGCCGGTGCTGGGTCGCAATTCTAGTCACGCGCGGGCTGCGATGCGCGCCCATCAGTGCCCAGGGTTGCGCTCTGCGGCAGTCGCTCCGGCGAAAAATGCTGCACGGCATGTCGCAGCATCGTGTCCACGCTGCCGTGCTGCGGCAGCGCGGCCGGCAGCTGGCCCAGCGCGCGCCAGGCCGCATGCAGCGCCGGCAGCGGGTCGGTGTCGTCCAGTGCGGGCGCGGCGTGCGATTTGGACAGCTTGCGGCCGTCGGCGTCCAGGATCAGCGGCAGATGCAGGTAGCGCGGTTGCGGCAGGCCCAGGGCGCGCTGCAGCAGGATCTGGCGTGGCGTGGAATCGAGCAGGTCGGCGCCGCGTACGACATCGGTCACGGCCTGCGCGGCGTCGTCCACCACCACGGCCAACTGGTAGGCCCAATAGCCATCGGCGCGGCGCAGCACCACATCGCCGACTTCGGCATAGACGTCCTGCAGCACGCGGCCCTGCAGTCCGTCGTCGAAGCCGACCGGCGGCTGCGCCGGCACCCGCAGACGCACCGCGCGGCGCGCGCCCAGCGGGGCGACGCACGCATGGTGGAGACCGCCCATGGCGGCCAGATCGGCGCGGCTGCAGCTGCACTCGAAGGCCAGCCCGGCCTGCATCAGCGCGCTCAGTGCAGCGGTGTAGTGTGCCTCGCGCGCGGACTGCCGGATCACCGGCAGGTCCGACACCAGGCCGAAGGCGCTCAACGTGCGCAATTGCCGCTCGGACGCGCCCGGCTCGGCGCGCGGCGGGTCGATGTCCTCGATGCGCACGCACCACTGGCCGCCGGCATGGCGGGCAAGCAGCCAGCTGCCGAAGGCCGCCAGCAGGGAGCCGAAATGCAGCGGGCCGGTCGGGGAGGGCGCAAAACGGCCGCGATAGGGAAGTAGGCGCATGGGAGGCTGAATCGTCGGTCAGGAGCTTGCTTGATTTCAAGCCGCAGCGTCCGCAGATCCGCAGCAGTTCACCCCGCATGAGTGGAGCCACCGCGCCATGTTCAACCGCATTTTCCTGTTCCTGCTGACCAACTTTGCGGTGCTGATGCTCGCCGGCATCGTCATGTCGGTGCTGGGCGTCAATCCCGCGCAAATGAGTGGATTGTTGGTGATGGCTGCCGTCTTCGGTTTCGGTGGCTCGTTCATTTCGTTGCTGCTGTCCAAGTTCATGGCCAAGCGCAGCACCGGTGCGCAGGTGATCACCGAAGCGCGCACGCCGACCGAGCGCTGGTTGCTGGAGACGGTGCGGCGTCAGGCGCAGGCCGCCGGCATCGGCATGCCGGAAGTGGCGGTCTACGACGGACCGGAAATCAATGCCTTCGCCACCGGCGCCAACCGCAACAATGCCCTGGTGGCGGTGTCCACGGGCCTGCTGCAGAACATGAGCCAGGACGAGGCCGAAGCGGTGCTGGGCCATGAGATCGCGCACGTCGCCAACGGCGACATGGTGACCATGGCGCTACTGCAGGGCGTGCTGAACACCTTCGTGATCGTGCTGGCACGCGTCGTCGGCGGCATCATCGACAGCGCGATGTCGGGCAACCGCGAGAGTGGTCGAGGCTTTGCGTACTACATCATCGTGTTCGCGCTGGAGATGGTTTTCGGCCTGTTCGCGACCATGATCGCGATGTGGTTCTCGCGGCGCCGCGAATTCCGCGCCGACGCCGGTGGTGCGCATCTGGCCGGGCGCAGCAAGATGATTGCTGCATTGGAGCGCCTGTCGCTCAATCATGGCCAGAACACCTTGCCCTCGCAGGTGCAGGCCTTCGGGATTTCCGGAGGCGTGGGCGATGGGTTGCGTCGCCTGTTCCTGAGCCACCCGCCGCTGACCGAGCGTATCGCCGCACTGCGGGCGGCCAATGGCACGGCGGTGTAAGAGCGGTACCAGGATCGCTGCGGGCGCTGAACTCTGTGGAAGGCGCTGAAGCCGGGACTGGCTCCGATAGCTGGAGCGGTAGCGCCAATCTCCATGCCCACCGAACCGGTCCGCTGCATGGCCTGGCCAGCGACCAACTGGAGATCATTGCCAAAGACAACAAAAGGCCCGCGCACTGCGGGCCTCGTTGTGCTGCGTTGCCGGCTTGCGGTTGGCTCAGCCGAACTCGTAGTTCATCAGCGGCCCGGTCGGTGCCACGAAGTCGCCCTGCACGTAGTCCACGCCGGCACTGAAGAAGCTGCTCATCGATTGCGCATCGGCCACGAACTCGGCCACGGTCAGGATGCCGGCCGGCTGCGCGCGCGAG
>NZ_JSZE01000159.1 GCF_000802365.1 Xanthomonas cannabis pv. cannabis | reverse complement strand
GCAAGGCTCGCCCGCACCACGCCTGCCCTGCCCTGCACCACCACCGCATGACCGACCGTCGTGCCGACTACGGTCGCTGCGCGATCACGGCCTCGCGCCCGGCCCGGACGGCCGTGCAATAAAAAAGCTCCCTCCCCGCTGGGCGTCGGGGAGAGAGCTCGATGTTTACGGCGATCGGGTGTTGCAGATCAGATCAGCGGTGCCGGGGTGGCGGGCAGCGCGACCGGAGCGGCCTTCTTCTTGCGAGCGGCCGGCTTCTTCTTGGCGACCTTCTTCACTGCAGGCTTCTTGGTAGCGGACTTCTTGGTGGCGGACTTCTTGGTCGCCTTCTTCGCTACGGCCTTTTTCGCAGTCTTCTTGGCGGTCTTTTTGACGGCCTTCTTGGCGGCAGTCTTCTTGGTCGCCTTCTTTGCGGTCTTCTTCACTGCCTTCTTGGCGGCAGTCTTCTTGGTTGCCTTCTTGGCAGTCTTCTTCACTGCCTTCTTGGCGGTTGCCTTCTTCGCAGTCTTCTTGACGGCCTTCTTGGCGGCGGTCTTCTTCACTGCCTTCTTGGCGGTTGCCTTCTTCGCGACCTTCTTGGTCGCCTTCTTGGCGGCGGTCTTCTTCACTGCCTTCTTGGCGGTGGGTTTCTTTTTCGCAGCTTTTTTAATGGCCATGTAATTGGCTCCTCGTCAGTGAACTATGGAGATGAAACGCCCAGTTGAACCAAACCCCGCGCCGGCATGCCGTCGTCGGGAACCGTCCGCAGATGATGCGCGACGGGACGGATACAGAAACACCCGCATCGAACGGCGACGCGGGTGCGTGATCGAAACGACAACTGCTTTTCTGGAGAGAAGCGGACCCGACTCCACCAGTGATCGTGCTTTGGTGGACGTCTTGAACAAGCGTGTCGGCTTGATGTCGATTCTGCTCACTCTCTTTCGCAGCAATGTCTGCTGGGCGAAACCTAATCACGCTTTTTTTTACTGTCAACACTCTTTTGCAATTTTTTTTCAGTTCGCCATCGCCATGCCTGGCATCGACGTCCGGCAAGCGCACCACGTTGGCGGCACGGCGCACCGCCAACGTGCGCACCGCCGCGCCATAGCCATCAAAAAAAGCACTTCTTTTCTGCTGTTTTTCTAAATCGCTGCAACGACGCGTGTCGTGCGCCGCCCCGATGCCACGACAGTGCGCTGCACGTCGCGGCAGTGTTCGCCGCCTGTCCGCCAGCTGAAAATTTTTTGCCCGGCGACTCCACTTCTGGTGTCGCGCATGCCCAAATGCGCAAACTTATAGCGTCGTTTGATCGCCGCATGCGTGTCGTTGCACGTTGGTCGCCACATGCAGCGCGCGCTGACTCGGTTGGTCGACGCGCGTTGCCACGGGCAACTTTTCACCAGGCGCACGCCAGACCCTCACGGGTGACTCACGTCAGAAATCCGACGCGCGTGTTCGCCGGTGTTCGCATCGGATTACCGCGCCATGGATGCCGCCATCCGACGTGGTCGCGTTGCCGTCGGCGCTTGATGCGCATGGCCGATCGAGCGCGCGCACAGGCGACTATCCAAGCGCCCACCCGGTCATGCTCGCGCATCGGCATCTCCCGCATCGCGCAAAAAAATGGCCGCTCCAGGAGCGGCCATCGGAGTGCAGCAGGCGAGATCGCCTCAGTGATCGTCGTCTTCGAGCAGCTCGGCATAGTCGTCGGGCGACAACAGTTCGTTGAGCTGGTCCTTGTCGTCGAGTTCGACGACGAAGATCCAGCCTTCGCCATAGGCGTCTTCGTTGATGGTTTCCGGCTTGTCGCCCAGCGCGCTGTTGACCTCGACCACGGTCCCGCTGACCGGGCTGTAGACATCGGACGCCGCCTTGACCGACTCGACGACCGCGGCGCCGTTGCCGGCCTGCACGGTGTCGCCAACGCTCGGCAGTTCGACGTAGACCAGATCGCCCAGCAAGCCCTGTGCGTGATCGGAGATACCGACGGTCACGCGGCCGTTGCTCTCGACGCGGGCCCACTCGTGGGATTTGAGGAACTTGAGGTCGCCAGGAATCTCGCTCATGGGTGTGCTCCGGGAATGTTGGGTCAGGGAATGGGGTCGGGACAGGTGGTTAGTTTAGACCGCGCGACAAGACAGGTGCACGCGCGGCGGTATGGCTGGGTTGCATGCGATTGCATGATGCCGGCCAGCGACGGCCGACATCGTCCGGCTCAGTCGCCCAGGACGCCGGGCTGCGCCTGGCCGTCGCGCACGAACGGGAACTTCACTGCGCGCAACGGCACCTGCTTGCCGCGGATGTCCACGCGCAGCTGCTCGATGCTGCCGGCCGGCACGCGTGCAAAGGCAATCGCCTTGCCCAGCGTCGGCGAGAACGTGCCCGACAGGATTTCGCCCTGACCGGCAGCGGTGAGCACGGTCTGGCCGTGCCGCAGCACGCCCTTCTCATCCATCACCACGCCGATCATCTGGCGCGGCGCACCGTGCGCCTTCTGCGATTCGAGCACGGCACGGCCGATGAAGTCGCGGCCTTCGTCGAGCGTGATCGTCCAGGCCAGTGCGGCCTCATACGGAGTGACTGCGTCGTCCATGTCCTGTCCATACAGGTTCATGCCAGCCTCCAGCCGCAGGGTGTCACGTGCTCCCAGGCCGGCCGGCCTGACGCCCTGCGCGAGCAGCGCATTCCAGAACGTCACTGCAGCGTCCTGCGGCAGCACGATCTCGAAACCGTCTTCGCCGGTGTATCCGGTGCGTGCCAGGAACAGTTCGATGCCATCGCGCGATCGGGTCTGCAATGCGGCAAAACGGCTGAGCTTGCTCGCCGCGGCGGTGTCGGCAGGATCGAGCAGGTCGATGACCTTGGCGCGGGCGTTGGGGCCCTGCACCGCGATCATCGCGAAGTCGCCGCGCTCTTCCACGCGCACCTCGAAGCGGGCCGCCTGCTCGCCGATCCACTGCAGGTCCTTCTCGCGGGTGGCGGCGTTGACCACCAGGCGGAAGAAGTCTTCGCGCATGTAATAGACGATGAGGTCGTCGATCACTCCGCCCTGCGGATTGAGCATGCAGGTGTACAGCGCCTTGCCGGCGACCTTGAGCTTGTCTACCGAGTTGGCCAGCAGGTAGCGCAGGAACTCGCGCACGCGCGCACCGTGCAGGTCGACCACGGTCATGTGGCTGACATCGAACATGCCGGCGTCGCGACGCACCTGATGGTGCTCGTCCAGCTGCGAGCCGTAATGGATCGGCATGTCCCAACCGCCGAAGTCGACCATCTTGGCGCCGAGCGCACGATGGGTGTCGTTGAGGATGGTCTTCTGGGTCATGAGCGCCGGTCCAAGGGAAAGACGCCCATTATCGCCGCCCAGCCGCACTTGCGGGGAAGCCGTGCATCCGCACAGCCGGAATCCAGGACGCGCGTGCCTGACACTGCCACCCCGCACTGCAGCATCCGGAGCAGCACGCTATATCTGCACACGCATCAGCCGGCCGCTTCCACCAGCAGGGTCATGCCATCCACACCGACGATACGCACCGGTGCGCCGGCCGGCAGTTCCGGACCGCTGACCACCCAGAACGCGTCGTCGACCTTTGCGCGACCGCGGCCATCGTGGATGGGCTGATCGAGCAGCACGCGACGGCCGATCAATTGCTCGGCGCGCCGGTTGAGCAAGGGCCGATCGCTCTGCCGCCCCTTGCCGCGAAACCAGCTGCGATAGACCTGCACCGACACGAAGCTGAGCAGCACGAACGCCACGATCTGCACCAGCAGCGACATGCCCGGCATTGCGAGCACCAGCAGGCACACCGCCGCCGCGGCGATGCCCATCCACAACAGGAATGCACCCGGCACCAAGGTCTCGGCGGCGATCAACAGCAACGCAAGCACCGCCCATACCACCACATCCCAGCGCATGGCTCAGACTCCCGCGCGCGGCGGCATCGGCGGCACGCGTACGCCGGCGGTATCGGGCTTGCCCAGCGCTTCCTTCGCCAGGTCGGCGATGCCGGCGATCGAGCCGATGATGCCGCTGGATTCCATCGGCATCAGCACGAACTTCTGGTTGGGTGCGGTGGCCAGCGCCTTGAACGCCTCCACATATTTTTGTGCAACAAAGTAATTGATCGCCTGCACGCTACCGTTGGCGATCGCATCGGACACCACCTGGGTGGCGCGGGCTTCTGCCTCGGCCAGCCGCTCGCGTGCTTCGGCATCGCGGAAGGCGGCTTCCTTGCGGCCTTCGGCTTCGAGCACGGCGGCCTGCTTCTCACCGTCGGCGCGCAGGATTTCCGATTGCCGCGAGCCTTCGGCTTCGAGAATCTGTGCGCGCTTTTCGCGCTCGGCCTTCATCTGCCGTGCCATCGAATCGATCAGGTCGCGCGGCGGCTGAATATCGCGGATCTCGATACGAGTGACCTTGATGCCCCAAGGATTGGTGGCCTGGTCGACGACGCTCAGCAACTGGGCATTGATGGTTTCGCGCTGGCTCAGCGATTCGTCCAGGTCCATCGAACCGATCACGGTACGGATATTGGTCTGCACCAGCGCGATCGTGGCGATTTCCAGGTTGGAGACCTCATAGGCGGCCTTGGCCGCATCCAGGACCTGGAAGAACACCACCCCGTCCACGCGCACCACGGCGTTGTCCTTGGTGATGACGTCCTGGCTGGGCACATCCAGCACCTGTTCCATCATGTTGATCTTGCGGCCCACGCCGTAGACCACCGGCACCAGGAAGTGCAGCCCGGGACTCATGGTGTGGGTGTAGCGGCCGAAGCGCTCCACCGTCCACTGGAATCCCTGCGGCACCATGCGCACGGTCTTGAACAACACGATGACGCCGGCAACCAGAACGGCGATGGCCAGAAACGAAGTTGGAAACATGTGCAGCCTCTTTGCAGTGACGAGTCGGTCCTGCGCGAAGTATGCACCCGCTGCACACACCACACTGGCGGCAACGGACAAGGCTGCGCGGCGCTACGTCGGCCGGCGTGCGCGACCAGCGCCTACCCGGCTCAGGCGTTGCGTGGCGCGAACATGATGACCGCCATGCCCAGCAGGCAGCAGCCGGCACCGAGCAGGTCCCAGCGCGTGGGCGTGACGCGGTCCACCCACCACAACCACAGCAGCGCACTGGCGATGTAGACCCCGCCATAGGCTGCGTAGGTGCGTCCGCTGGCAGTGGGATGCAGGCTCAACAGCCACACGAACAGCGCAAGGCTCAGTGCGGTGGGCAGCAGCAGCCACGCACTGCCGCTCTTGCGCAGCCATAGATAAGGAAGGTAGCAGCCCACCAGCTCGGCCACGGCGGTGGCGACGAACAGCAGCAGCGTGCCCAGCGCGGAGTTCATCGGCGTACCACAGGGTCCGAATCGGGCATCGGGGCTGCAGCAACTTCGTCCTGTTTGACCTGTTGCCACAATGCTTCCTGCGCGCCCAGCGGCAGCGCGTCCAGTCCGGTGCCCTGCGCATGCGCCAGGGCTTCCATTGCGCGGAAGCGGCGTTCGAACTTCAGGTTGGCATGCCGAAGTGCCGCGCCCACGTCCACCTTGGCATGCCGCGCGAGGTTGGCGCAGACAAACAGCACATCGCCGAGTTCGTCTTCCAGACGCGCCTGATTGTCGGCCACCGGGCCACGCGCGAATTCCACGCGCAACTCGTCGAGTTCTTCCTGCAATTTATCCAGCACCGGCGCAGGGCCCGGCCAGTCGAAGCCGACCCGCGCCGCGCGCGACTGCAGCTTGGTGGAGCGCTGCCACTCCGGCAGACCGCGCGCGATGCCGGCAAGCGCCGAGTCGTCCTGGTGTCCGGCGGCGCGGCGCTCCTGGCGCTTGATCTGTTCCCAGTTGGCGCTCACCGCCTGGGCGTCGCCGGCCGCCTGCGCTGCGAAGACGTGCGGGTGGCGACGCACCAGCTTGTCGCTGAGCGTGGCGACCACATCGGCAAACCCGAACGCGCCCTGCTCGGCCGCCATCTGTGCGTGGAAGACCACCTGCAACAGCAGGTCGCCCAGCTCGTCGCGCAACCCCGGCAGGTCGTTGCGATCGATCGCGTCGGCCACTTCGTAGGCCTCTTCGATGGTGTACGGGGCGATGCTGGCAAAGGTCTGCTCCACATCCCAGGGACACCCGTGCTCGCGATCGCGCAGGCGTGCCATCAGCTGCAGCAGGCGTTGGATGTCGCCGGTGGGCGGAGTCTGGGACATGGTGTCTTCCTGAAAACAGTGGGCAGGCGCACGGCGCCGCCACGATGCTCCGGGCGCAATGCGGCGTCAGCGTGGCAATCGCGGATGCGCGCAGCGGATGAACCTCAGGCGCGTAAGGCTGCCGCAGTGTACCTGTCTGCCGATACGGGGCTGGTGGATACCGCGGTGCGCAACCAGCATCGTGGGCACGCAGCACAAACGCGATACGGGCCGCGACCGAGTGCTCGGCGCGCGTGGGGGGCGTGCCACGACGGGCGCGCATGCGTCACAGACCGGCACACCGACGCTGCCGGCCTTCGCCGGGCACGCTTACGCCAGCCA
>NZ_JSZE01000158.1 GCF_000802365.1 Xanthomonas cannabis pv. cannabis | reverse complement strand
GCAGGAAGCCGATGATCTGCTCTTCGGAAAAACGCTTCTTCACGTCCAATCTCCTTGGGGTAGGGAATTGGACTCCAAACTGAGGTGCTACTCAAAATTGGGGGGACGTCGCAGCATGCCGACCGCGTCAGATCCGCGCGAAGCGTCCTGTACGTGCATGACAGAGCAGGGCACACGTTACGATCTCCCGCAGCCTATGTGCCGCACGCTTGCGCGCAATGGTGCGCCGTACAACCCGTACAAGGATGTGCGCCAGCAGCAGCAGCAACAACAGCAGCAGGCACAGACCGAGCAGGTGGCCCATCAGAATCAGCCGTTGCAGCTCGGTGGATCTGTCATTGCTAGAGGCACACGTGAAGTCGGCAGCTTCCCCGAGTCCAAGCCTTACGCTACTGCTACTAGCGTTCCTTCGACTACCGCTGATCTGTAGAGGATCAGCAGGGATCGTGCGGCAGCTGCACCCAGCCATTTGACACGCGCTTGAAGCGGCGACCTTGTAAGCAACGCTCGCCGTCGCTTAATGGCCGTTGGGGGGCATATTCCCGCAAGTCTGGCGCTTGCCTGGGTGTCTGCACGTTCTCTCTAAGTGCGCGCTGCATTTGCTGCGTTGCCAGTTTCGATTCTCTTTCAAGCTGTGCCATCGCTTGGCGGGTCTCGTATCTGGTGTACAGCCCAATGACTATGCTATGCGCTAGTAGCGCGATGAAGCCGCCTAAAGCGATCTGCCACCATAGGTCTGATGAGTCTGCTTCCCGATATCTGCGTTCCATGCCGCCCCCGGTTCGTGAGTGGGCATTGTAGACCTGGGGTGTAGGGGCATAGCCCCTACGGATAACGCCTTATCCCGCGATGCGTCCGAAGTGGCGTTCTCGCCATTCGCCAAGATCCACCACGACGACCTTGACCATCGACTGCTGAACCGCTTTGCGTGCTGCGTTCCGCCTGCGGACCGAATCCCGGACGTCGCTGGCATTGGCATGCCAGAGCAATCCGCGCAGCCGGCGTTCTGGGATCCGTTCGCCGCTCGGTGCAACCAGGTCGCGCCCAGCCAGGCGCCAGCCAGCCCAGGGACCGGTGAGTTCCAGATGGTTCGTAACGACGCGCCTATGCAGATCTGCCGCGCAGCTGTTTGGGCATTGCTCGCCAACAGGCCAGCACGGCGGGCGACGGTCAAGATTGTAGGTGTCAGTCATGCGGCGATCTCCGTTTCGCTAGGGGAACGGTTCGGCAGGCAAGTCTTGATCCACAGCCAGATCCAGCGCAGTCGTGCGCGTATCGCCCGATACGCCATTTCGCATAATGTATATTATGTAAAAATGAGTACTCACTCCCCAGCAGGACACGCATTGCGCTGCTTCATCCAGATATGCGCGCGCCGTTTTTTGACAGCAGTGCTTGTTGCCACCCTCAATGCTGCCAATGTCCGCAGCACGCAACTCCTGCTGCGCAACGTCTCCGGTATCGGAGTCGACGATGCCGATGTTCTAGTGACCCAGGCGCTCGCTGCAGCGCCGAAGCTCTGGTGCTGATACCTCGATTTGCTGAATTGCTCGCAGGCTCGAGCCTATTCCGGCGGCTGCATTTGCCGGCTGTGGCATTTGCTACGGCAGGATTGCTCAATGACGTGGGTACCGTCAGGATCGACAACAAATGCGCAGCCGATGAGCTGATGACCCACCTGATCGCACTGGGGCACCGAGAGATTGCTTTCATCACCAGCCCGACAGGCCACGACGATAGCAGCGAACGCCTGGCCGGCTACCGGCACGGTCATGCACCAGCCAATCCAGGAGATGGGCATCACTGCAGTCGATTTAATGCTGCATGCAGTCACCGAACCGTTGCTACCGGCCTGGCGCGAGCTCGTACATCCGCATTCGCTGGTTCCGTGCGACTCCACGGTTGCGCCCTGACACAGGTCAGTGCCCTCCCCCTTTTACTATGCCGTCTACCACCATGCCCGCATCGCCCAACGCGCAACAACACGCCACACGTGCTGCATTCTTCTTGCCAGGCTTCGTCACTGCCGTGTGGGCCATCATCGTACCTTTCGCGAAAACGCACGCAGGCCTCGACGATGCCGCGCTTGGGGTGGTGCTGCTCTGCCTAGGCACCGGCTCGCTCATCGCCATGCCGCTCGCCGGCGCGCTGGCCGCAAGGCACGGCTGTCGAACCATCATGGTCTTTACCACGGTGGTGATGCTGGGGCTGCTGCCAATGCTTGGACTTGCGAACGGCGCGTTCTGGCTTGGAATAACCCTGTTCTTCTTCGGCGCCGCAATCGGTGCAATGGACTGCACCATGAACATCCAGGCCGTCGTTGTCGAGCGCGACAGCGGGCGCACGATGATGTCCGGGTTCCACGCGTTCTACAGCATAGGCGGCTTCGTTGGCGCAGGTGCCATGACGCTCATGCTGGCCGCAGGTGTTGCACTGCTGGCCACGACACTGCTGGCGGTTGCGACGATGGCCGTGCTGACGGCAGTGGCTGCTCGTCACTGGCGTTCGAACAAGCTCGAACACGCCGGGCCAACCTTTGCGGTGCCCAGCGGGATCGTGCTGCTGATCGGTCTGCTGGCTTTCGTGGCATTTCTGGCAGAGGGCTCG
This sequence comes from Xanthomonas cannabis pv. cannabis, assembly GCF_000802365.1. Taxonomy (GTDB): domain Bacteria; phylum Pseudomonadota; class Gammaproteobacteria; order Xanthomonadales; family Xanthomonadaceae; genus Xanthomonas; species Xanthomonas cannabis. Next base: position 3,913 of record NZ_JSZE01000158.1, on the reverse strand, counting down.
GTGCTGGACTGGAGCGCGGTATTCCTGGCCGAGACACGGCATGTTGCCCCAAGCCTCGCAGGCCTGGGATATGTGGTGTTCTCGTTGTCGATGACCGTTACCCGGCTTTTCGGGGACTCGTTGGTCGAACGCCTGGGACGCACCTCATCGATCATGGTGGGTGGCCTGATAGGCGCTGCTGGCTTCCTGATCGCGACGTTGGTCTCTGTCTGGCAGGTATCGCTGGTCGGATACGGGCTTATCGGTGTGGGATGCGCCAACATCGTGCCGGCATTGTTTTCGATGGCCGGATCGCAACGATCAATGCCTGAAAGCATTGCGATTCCTGCGGTGACGACGCTTGGCTACGCAGGGGTGCTGGCCGGGCCGGCGTTGATCGGATTCGTTTCGCACAGTGCCGGTTTGATCACGGCGCTGATCGGAGTTGCAATCGCGCTGCTGGCAGTGGCTGCCGCTGCACCTTTGCTCAGCAGGTTGGCAAAGTAAGCGTCCCAGGCCTTGCTCCCTACCCGCCTCGACAACGACGGCCGGGCTCGGCACGCCTGCCCCGCTTGTCGCGGGAACCCGATACGGCAGAAGCTCCGTCTGCCTGGGCAGCGCATTGCATGCAGCCCACCGGGCATCGCATCACCCATCAACGCAGGGGCTGGCTGCGGGCACTGCAATGATCAGGCACGTGCAGCAATCGCCGTGACAGCGTCGGCCAACGCCAGCAGGTGACTTGCCGGCGTAAAGACCTGCGGCGTCACGCGAATGCAGGAGCCGCTGGCAAGGTCGCTACGCACGACCGTGAAGATGCCGAATTCGTTCTGCAAGGATGCCTGCAGCGCGCTGACCGCTGCTTTCGAACTGCGACCTCGCAAGCGAAATCCGCCCATGCCCGATGCATTGCTGGCGTCTGCGGCGCCAAGGATTTCCACCGCATCTGACGCGTCCAGTCGCGACACCCAGACATTGCGCAGATACGTCAAGCGCGCGTGCTTGTTGGCACCTCCCACTGCCTGATGAAAGGCCAGCGCATCCGGAACGGTCATGAAGGCCGCAAAGTCCGATGTCGCCAAATGCACGCGGTTTGCAACATCCGCATCGCCCTCCTCTTCTCCAGGAAATGGCTTCACTGCACCAAGGGTGCCTTGCCGCATGTAGAGCGCGCCAACGCCGACCGGCGACCCGATCCATTTATGCAGGTTGAAGACCGCCCAATCGACATCGAGCGCGTCGAGCGTGAAGTCCAGTAGCCCCCAGGATTGGGCGCAATCGCAGATGACGTCGATCCCGCGTTGCCTGGCCAGGGCGGCGATCTGCCGGACCGGCAGGACGAGCCCGTGCTGATTGCTGACGTGGGTCAGAAGGACCAGCTTGAGCCGTGGGTGCGCATCGAACGCCTGCGCATACGCCTGGAGATAATCTTCGTCACTACCGCTGCTTGGCAGGTCGAGCCTGTGACCGCCGACGTGACGTGATTTGCTCAACCAAGCCATCATGCGTTTGAACTCCGGGTAGTCTGCGTCCGCCCAAAGAATGCTGTCGCCTGGTGTCAGCCTGTCGTACTGCGTGATCAGGTTGATAAAGGATTCGGTCGCATTGCGCGTGAGCATCACCTCGTGGACATTGACGCCGAACGCGTCCGCAACCAGCCTGCGTGAGTTCAGAAAGTCTGCATCGTACGCACGGCGGGCGTACCAGGAGAGCTCCTTGTTGACCCTGTGCGTATGCCGAGCAAAAGCGGCCTCCACCTGCATCGACATCTTGCCCCAATAGCCGTGCTCGAGGTTGATGATGTCGTCCTGTTCTGTATACAGCGCTCGAATCTTGCTCCAGTGCGCTTCATCCGCGGCGAGCTCATCCGGCGGTTTCGGCGACTGGGGGATGTTGGAGGGAATGTCGGTCGCTCCCGTTTCGGGGAGCATCGATGAAACGGCGAGCGAAGCGGAAAACTTCAAGAAATCTCGGCGCTCTCGCATGTGGCCCCCTCTCAGCCAAAGGTTGATCCAACCACTGCAGCGTCGCGTCAGCTGCTGCTGACGCCCCGCAGCTGCCATGCAAGGGCCACGTCCTGTGAACCCGTGCTCCATCTACGCAGACGTCCTGTGTGCTGCCAGGTGATCGTCTCGACTTGCCATCAACTGGCAGCCCAATCAAAACGTCAGGGCGGCGCGCATGAACACGGTTCGTCCGCTGAAGCCGAAGGGCGATGTTGCGTTGTAAGGATGCATCCCTGCGTTATCCGAACCGTTGCTGCCCGCCGCGACGCTTGCCACCGTGGAGGCAATATTCTCGTCGGGATAGATATCGAACAGATTCTGTGCGCCCAGGCTGACACGCAGTGCGGGCGTTACCTGTGCGGACAGTTCCAGGTCGGTGATGATCTTCGGAGAAAACGTTTGAATCACATCGTAGGTGCTGGCAGAGGCGGCGACCAGGCGGGTGTCGTAGCCAGGCATCAGTGCGGCCACCTGTGCTGCGTTCCTGGCCGTCATCGCAACCGTGGAAACCTTGCCGTAGCGCGTATTCGTCATGCTGGCCGCAAAGCGCCCATGCGTGTAGTCCAGATTGAACATCAGCTTGTCGCGCGGCAGGCTGTCGGAGTAGCGCAGCTGCTGGGTCAAGTCGAATAGTGGCGCCGTAATGCCTAACGCGGCGATCGGCGCGGGGGTGCCGGCAATCTGATCGAACTCGGTCTTGTTGTAGTTGCCGGCAAACGTGCCGGTCAGAACGGAGCCCTCATCGAAGACGCGTCGGTAGTTGACCACCAGGTCCAGGCCACGGGTGGTCGTATCGACCGCATTGGTCAGGAATGAGATCGCGGCAAAGCCGGATTGGCCATTGGCGGCTAGATAGCTAGTCAGGCGAGCATCCTGAAACGTCGAGGAAATCGCGATGCGATCACGCAGCTCGATGCGGTAGGCGTCCAACGATGCGGACCAGTTGCCGTTCTGAAAGACCGTGCCCAGCGACACGTTGCGGGACGTCTCCGGCTTCAGGTCCGAGGCTCCGGCCAGGCGCGCGGCTGGCGTATCCACTGCGGCCACCCGCACGATCGCCTGCGATCCATTGAGTATCAGCGTGTTGGAGGCGTTGTAGCCGGATTGCGCCAATGCCGGTGCCCGAAAGCCGGTGTTGTATGACCCGCGCAGTGCCACGAGCGCATTGAGTTCCACACGGGCGGCCAGCTTGAAATTGGTGGTGTCGCCGAAGTCGGAGTAGTGCTCGTGGCGCGCGGCAGCGTTCAACAGCAGCCCACCGATCGGCGAATGTTCCGCCTCGGCGTAGACAGCCTGGCTGCGTCGGTCAAGGTCCGCAGTGTCATCCGGCCCGTTGCTGGGACCGGGCTGCGCACCCGGGATCGATGGGCGACCGATATTCGGGCCGTCCAAGATAGGGATGCCGCCGTTGATGTAGCCTTCCTCGGCGCCGGTGAACAGACGGTACCGCTCGTAGCGGTATTCCGCACCCAACGCCAGCCGCAATGGATTTGCATGCCCCAGGGCAATCTCACGATTCAGATCCAGATTCGTGGTCCATTGATCGAACTCGGCGCCGTTACGGTAGAAGCGCGTCGGCGACTGGGCGCCGAGCGATACATTGACGCTGTTGTCATAGGTCAGGTCCTGCGTGTTGTTGCCGTAGACCGTCGAAAGGTCCCAGCCGAACCCGGCCAGATCGTGCCCGCGTAGCCCTGCAGCGATCGAGGTATTGTCGATGGCGGTATCCAGGGTCGGGCTGTAGCCGTCGGGATAGATCGCACGAACGGTCTCGTCCTGCCCTGCGCGCCTGAAGAAGTAGGTAATGTCGCCATCCAGTCGGTTGTGGCCGCCGAACGAATACATCTCCACCGCATCGGACACCGGCATCACCAGGTTGTAGAACAGCTGACGATTGGTGCTGGGCTGTGTGCCCAGGAACGCGGCTC
>NZ_JSZE01000157.1 GCF_000802365.1 Xanthomonas cannabis pv. cannabis | reverse complement strand
CTCCTACGATGACCGTGGACATTGCCCTGGCTTTTGCGATTCCCTATTCCCGAATCCCCATTCCCAGCACTTACGCGCGCTTGCGCGACTCGATCAGGTCCAGGTTGCGCACCAGCCGCCGCGACAGGTCGTCGGAGATCTCGCGACGGCGCGCAAGCTTGAACAGCTCGTTGCGCTCGGCCACCAGGGCGGTGTGACGGAACTGGCGCAAGGCCTGCTCGTAGGCGCCGGCCTCTTCCGGATCGGTTTCGGCCATGTCCACGGCACCCAGCTTGCGCTGGTAACGCTGACTGACCTGATTGGCGGCGGCGTTGTAGCGCTCGGCATGCGCGCTGTCTTCCACCAGCCGCTGGCGCAGCTTCTCCACCGCCTCCAGGGCCGCCTGCGAGGCGGCCTTGACGGCCAGGTCTTCCTTTTGCTGTTCGTCTTCCTCTTCCGGCAACTCCAGCCCGCGCAGCAGGCGCGGCAATGCCACGCTGGCCACCAGCAAGGAAACCAGGATCACCGAGGCCGCCAGGAAGATCGCCAGCTGGCGGGCCGGAAACGGCGAGCCGTCTTCCAGCATCAGCGGCAGCGTCAGCACGCCGGCCAGGGTGATCGCCCCGCGCACGCCCGCCAGCGACACCGCCACCACGATTCGCCAGGGCGGGCTGACATGCGCCTCGCCCCGTCGTTGCGCCTTGAAGATGTTCCAGCGCAGCGACAGGAACACCCACACAAAGCGCAGCGCCATCAGGCTGGTGCTGATGGTGGCCACGTACACCGCCAGCCACCACGGATTGAGGTGCCCGGCCTCCTGCACGCTGCGCACCGCCCCGTCCAGGATGCCCGGCAACTGCTCGCCCAGCAGCACGAAGATGATGCCGTTGAAGGTGAACTGCACCGTGTCCCACACCGCCGAGCGCTGCAGACGCATGTTGCCCGGCGCGTTGCCGGCCATTTCCACGTAGCTCATGGTGATGCCGGCGGCCACCGCGGCCAGGATTCCGGAGGCGTGGAAGGCTTCGGCCAGCAGGTACGCGGCGAACGGCGTGAGCAGGTTGACCAGGATCGCCGAGCCGGGCTCCTCGCCGAAATGGCGCCAGATCCAGGCCTGGATCCGGCTCAGGCCGAAGGTGGTGGCCACGCCCAGCGCCAACCCGGCCAGCGCCACCCACAGGAAGGTGAGCGAAGCGGTCGCCACCGAGAAGGTACCGGTCAGCACCGCGGCCACGGCGAACTGGAAGCACACCAGGCCCGAGGCGTCGTTGAGCAGCGACTCGCCTTCCAGGATGTGCATCAGGCGCTTGGGAATCGGCACCTTGGAGGCGATCGAGGACACCGCCACCGGGTCGGTCGGCGAAATGATGGCGGCCAGCGCGAACGCCACCGCCAGCGGCATGGCCGGGATCAGCCAATGGATCAACAGGCCGGCGCCGATCACCGTGAACACCACCAGGCCCAGCGCCAGCTCCAGGATCGCCGCCTTGTCGCGGAACAGGCCTTGTTTGGGAATGCGCCAGCCGTCCAGGAACAGCAGCGGCGGCAGGAACAGCAGGAAGAACAATTCCGGTTCCAGCTCGTGCCCGGCATCGAACACACCGGAGACCACCGCGCCCAGCGCGATCTGGACCAACGGCAACGGCAGCGAGAACGGCAGGATGCGGATCAGATAACCGCTGGCCGCGACCGCCAGCAACATGGCGAGGACGACATCGATCGAATGCATGTAAAACCCGGAGGAAGAAACGGCCGTACGTGCGGCATCATCTTGCGACGCACAACAACGCACTGACGGGAACATACCGGTTTGCAACCGGTGATGAAACCATCAGGCGCGATCGATTCGGCCCTGCCAGCCCATCGCGCCGCCCTTCCTTGGCCACTCGATCGCAGGTGACCTGCGGCAGCGCATCGATACAAACAGCCACCAATGCTGCGGAGACTGCCGCGTCCCGGGACGTGAGGCAGCACCACGCAACACCGATGCCAATTGGGCAGCCGGCGGCAGCGCACCTGATGCTGCACACGCGACCGGCAGCGATCGCGGCAACAGCGCGGCGACTCGATTCAACAGTGTTCCTGACACCACACTCACCACGCCAAACACCGTAATGAACATCAAGACCACGTGATGCATCCGGCCCGCACCGGCAGGCGTATTGACCCTACGGTTGCCATCCAGGCGATCGCCAACCCAAAGGATCGATGCCTCATGAAGACGTCATTGCAGTCGCTTGCCATTGCTACCGCCATTGCCCTGACCAGCGCGATGGCTCCTGCTTACGCTGCGTCCAACCCGACGGTGGGTGGTGCGCCGATGCTGGTCACCAAGGACATCGTCGACAACGCCGCCACCTCCAAGGATCACACCACGTTGGTTGCTGCGGTGAAGGCCGCCGGACTGGTCGAGACCTTGAAGGGCCCGGGCCCGTTCACCGTGTTTGCGCCGACCAATGCGGCATTTTCCGCCCTGCCGGCCGGCACGGTGGACACCCTGCTGAAGCCCGAGTCCAAGGCGACCTTGACCAAGGTCCTCACCTATCACGTGGTGCCGGGCAAGGTGGACGCCGCCTCGCTGATCGCCAAGATCAAGGCCGGCGGCGGTAGCGCCACGCTGACCACGGTGCAGGGCGAGCCGCTCACCGCAAAGCTCAATGGCAAGAAGGTCACCCTCACCGACGCCAAGGGCAATACCGCCACCGTCACCATCGCCGATGTCAACCAGAGCAACGGCGTGATCCACGTGATCGACAAGGTGTTGATGCCGTAACGGCAGTTGCTGCGCCACCCGCAGGTGGCCTGCGCGCGACGTCATCGGCGGAACGGAGCCACGTTCCGTCGATGGTCGACGCCGACCGCGCATGCGGCACTTGCAGGGAGTTCAATCGTGATGAGCACGTGCCGGTTGTGGGTGTCCCGACAGATGCGCTCCAAGCCGGAGCGCACTGGCGGTAAGCGCATCCCGAAACGATTCCCGCTCCTTCGATGACGGCGCAGCAATTCACTGGCTGCGCTTGAGTGACCTGTCTGGATGCGATGGCGTAGCACTCCGGCGCCATCGCGTCCGCTTCCTGCTCCGACACATAGACACGAGTGATCAGCGAAGCCGCACGCGTCCGGGCACCAGACGTCGGGCGGCGCCACCACACCGCGAAGCGGCGGTGCGGGACCACCGGTTCGCCAGTGGCCCCGTTTGGTGTCATCGTTCTCCGACACCATGCGCGTGCAGCTGCACGCGCATCTTTTATGTCCTCACGGTGCGATCTGCGGCGATCGGTGCATGCAGCAACTGGCGCAGGTCGTCGACAAAGCCGCGGTAGCCTTCCTCGCGCGCAGCCTCCGAGCCTTGCCGCAGGACCCACGAGGGGTGCACGGTGGCCAGCACCGGCGTGCCATCGTCCAGCACCTGCCACTGGCCGCGCTGCTGCATCAAGCGAAAGCGGCTCCCCAACACCGCCTGTGCGGCCGTCGCCCCCAGACAGACGATATGCGCCGGTCGCAGTTGCGCGCGCTCGGCGTGCAGCCAGCCGCTGCAGGCCTGGACATGCGAACGCTCCGGGTTGCGATGCAGGCGGCGCTTGCCGCGCTGTTCGAACCGAAAGTGCTTGACCGCATTGGTCACGTAGAAGGTCGTGCGGTCCACACCCAACTCGCCCAGTGCCATCGTGAACAGGCGCCCGGCCGGGCCGACAAACGGACGCCCACTCAGGTCCTCTTCGTCGCCCGGCTGCTCGCCGATGACCATCACCGCTGCATCGTCCGGCCCTTCGCCGAACACGGTCTGGGTGGCCGGTTGCCACAGCTCGCAGCGCCGGCAATCGCGCGCTGCCACACGCAGCTGCGCAAGGCTTTGGGTTGCCACTTCCACGGCTGGTACAGGTGCCACCGGCACCCGCCGTCGCACCGGCTCGGGCGCGCGCTCGGCCATCTCGCGCACCCGCACGCCGGCGTCGCGGATCAGCTCCGGCAGCAGCGCCGCTTCGGGCAGGTTCTTCCAGTATTTCTGCGGCATCTCCTGCCGCATCATGGTGGGATTGAGCCGCGCCGGATTGAAGATATGCGCGTAATAGGTGCGCCACAGGGCTTCCTGCGCATCGTCTGCGGGCAGCTGCGTCCGCACCGCACCCTCGCCGAACGACAATGCCTCGCCATCCCAGCGCACGCTGCGATACGGCGTCAGGATCGCCCACTGCATGCCGGCAAACCGCCGCGCAAAAAACGGGGCGACGCGGTCCACGATGCAATGATCGGGCTCGAACCAGGCAACGAAGTCCTCCACCTCGCCCGGCAGGCGGCGAAACCGCACAAACGCCTTCATCTTGTGGGTATCGCGCTGCACCGCTTTCTGCCATTGCCGCAAACGATGCACATCCACGTCGGTGGCGCGCTCCAGCAGCGCCTTCTCGCCGGAAGCGATCCGCCACAGCAACCGATACAACACCGCATGCCGCTGCGGGTCACGATGGCATAGCACCGACGCCGCCAATTGCATGAAGTCCGCCGACACCCGTGGCGGTGCCACCACCACCGGCAGGTCCTGCAGCCGCTGCCCCATCAGCAACCCGCCCTGCGCCCCGCCGTTCCATGCCACGTCATCCGGCTCAACCTGCGCACACCAGCCGGCCCGCGCCAACGCACGCCACGCCTCGAAACTCCACGGTGGATCCACCTCAGCGCTGAACATCACTCACACCCGATCATCCTGGTTCCCACGCAGCAACGCGCACTGGCCAGCCACCTCCGACGCGGCTGTACCCGATCTCGCTAGCGCTGCTGCGCAACCGTGACTGCGCCGGCCCCTGAGGTTGCTGTCCCACCCCGCCTTGACGCAGGAAGCGCCCCACGCCGCCAGGTGCCGAAGCGCTTGGGGCAGAGCGCGGGATGACGGGAGCGGGAATTTGCAAGGCAGCGCCATATTGCTGCGTGAACACATTGCCGTGCGCCGCATGTCCGGCGAGCGGCCTGCCCCTCATCCGCCTGTCGGGCATCCTCGTCCGGGGAGAAGGCGGCGCCCTGCCGACGATGAGGCATCACTCAAACAGGCTCGCCTGCCGCGGTGCAGGCGCCAGCTGCGCACGCAAGCGCACCGGGTCGTCCAGGCGTTGCCGCGGATGATGATCCAGCACACTCACAAACGGCAGCAGCTTCTTCATCGGTACCCGCAAGCGGGCAAGGTCGCCCACCCGCAACCGCGCGTGCCGCCGCGACAACAGCAGCCGCTCCACGTTGCGGGTGCCCAGCCCCGGCACCCGCAGCAACATCTCGCGCGGCGCCTGGTTCAGATCCACCGGAAACCGCTCCGGGTTGCGCAATGCCCATGCCAGCTTGGGGTCCACGTCCAGATCGAGCATGCCGCTGGACTGCGCGGGCGCAATTTCTTCCACGCTGAATTCGTAGAAGCGCAGCAACCAGTCGGCCTGGTAGAGCCGGTGCTCGCGCTGCAGCGGCGGTGCCTGCAAGGGCAGCTTCGACGAGGCATCGGGGATCGGGCTGAAGGCCGAGTAATACACCCGCCGCATGCGGTAATTGCCGTAAAGATTATGGCTGGTGTCCAGGATGCTGCGGTCGTTGGCATCGTCGGCACCGACGATCATCTGCGTGCTCTGTCCGGCCGGGGCAAACCGCGGCGGCTTGGCCCGGCGTACCTTTTCGGCCTTGCGTTCGAGCTGGTTTTCTTCGATGCGCCAGCGCAGCTCGCCCATGGCCGAGCGGATGCCGCCGACGCTCTTCTCCGGTGCCAGCTGGGTCAGCCCCTGCTCGGTGGGCAACTCCACGTTGATGCTCAGACGGTCCGCATAGCGGCCGGCCGCCGCCAGCAGTTCGGGCGCTGCATCGGGAATGGTCTTGAGATGGATGTAGCCGGCAAAGTGATGCTCTTCGCGCAGCTGGCGCGCCACTTCCACCAGCTGCTCCATGGTGTAGTCGGAGTTGCGGATGATGCCGCTGGAGAGGAACAGGCCTTCGATGTAGTTGCGCTTGTAGAAGTCCAGCGTCAGCGTGACCACTTCTTCGGGCGTGAAACGTGCGCGGCGCACGTTGCTGGAGACGCGGTTGACGCAGTACGCGCAGTCGAACACGCAGAAGTTGGTCAGCAGGATCTTCAGCAGCGACACGCAGCGGCCGTCCGGCGTGTACGAGTGGCAGATGCCCATGCCCTCGGTGCTGCCGATCCCGCCGGTGCCGAGCGAGTTGCGCTTGTTCGCGCCACTGGAGGCGCAGGAGGCGTCGTATTTGGCGGCGTCGGCAAGGACGGCGAGCTTGTCGAGGATTTTCACGCAAGCAGCATGCAGCCGGGGCGTCTCAGCCTATGAGACTGCGCGGCAGCCGATCGTGAACGCTTCAGAGCGCAGCCCTGCCGCCACGCCGGCACCGTCCTGCGACCCGATCAGGCTGCGGTGGCCGCGGCGCCATCGAAGCGATAGAGATCCATCGCCAGAAAGCCCGCATCGATGCCGGCATCGATGCGCTGTGCGCCGAGCTGGTCGCCCCCGGCCGCACCCATCGCGACGTAGAGCGGCAGCAGATGCTCGTCGCTGGGATG
>NZ_JSZE01000156.1 GCF_000802365.1 Xanthomonas cannabis pv. cannabis | reverse complement strand
CGCAGAACCGCATCGGTGCCGGTGTGGGGTTCCAGAACGGCGAATCGGCGTTGTCGGTGGGCTACCAGCGTGCGATCAGCCCGCGCGCGACGTTGACGGTGGGCGGTGCGCTCAGCGGCGACGACAGCTCGATCGGCGTGGGTGCCGGTTTCGGCTGGTAACGCAGGTCTTGCACGCGTAGCGGTGGCATGTGCGGCCGCTGCGCGCTCACTCATTCGCCATGCATTTCATCTTGAAGAGGACGTCATCGTGATTCAGACCCATCGTTCCCGCGCGCTCGCCATCGCCTGCAGCGCCGTACTCTTGCTGTCCGGCGGCAGCGCCATTGCGGCTGCCGCCGATGCCGGCATGCGCACCGTGCAACGTCAGCAGGCCCTGCGCGATGCGCCGGTCGACGGCATCATCGTCAAATATCGCAGCGGCACGGTGGCCGCGCGCAGTGTCGGCGCCGCGTCGGTGGCCACGATCACCGCGGCGGCGTCACGCGCTGCCGTGCAGTTGGCTCCGGCCGCGCGCAGCGGCGTGCATCCGGCGCCGACGCATGTGCGGACGCTGGCAGTGGGCAGCGAGTTGATCAAGTTGCCCACTCGACTGCGCCGCAGCGACGCCGATCGCCTGGTGCGTGCGCTGCAAGCGGATCCTGCGGTGGAATATGCGCAGATCGATGGCCGCGCCTATCCGTTGCAGAACAGCGGTGGCAGCCTCCCCAACGACCCGTTGCTGGCGAGCCATCAATGGCATCTCACCGATCCGGTCGGCGGCATCGATGCGCCGGCGGCGTGGAAGACCGCGCAAGGCGAGGGCGTGGTGGTGGCCGTGATCGACACCGGCATCCTGCCTGCACATCCGGATCTGGCTGGCAACCTGTTGCAGGGCTACGACTTCATCACCAACGCCGACACCTCGCGACGCGCCACCGATGCGCGGGTGCCGGGGGCGCTGGATTACGGGGATTGGGAAGCGACGGACGGCGAATGCGGCATCTTTTCAGCGGCCCGCGACAGTTCCTGGCACGGCACGCACGTGGCCGGCACCATTGCCGAAGCCACCGGCAACGGCATCGGCGGCGCCGGCGTGGCCTACAGGGCCAAGCTGTTGCCGGTGCGCGTGCTCGGCCATTGCGGGGGGTCGTTTTCGGACATCAGCGATGCCATCGTGTGGGCGTCCGGCGGGCATGTGGATGGCGTGCCGGACAATCGCGATCCGGCGGAAATCATCAACATGAGCCTGGGCGGATTCGGTCCCTGCGATTCGGTGACGCAGGCGGCGATCAACGGCGCGGTAGCGCGAGGCACCAGCGTGGTGGTGGCGGCCGGCAACGACAGCTCGGATGTATCCAGTGCGGTGCCGGCCAACTGTGCCAACGTGGTGTCGGTGGCGGCCACCCGCCTGACCGGCGGGCTGGCGTACTACAGCAATTTCGGCAGCCTGATCGATCTGGCCGCGCCCGGCGGCGGCGCGCGCGATCTGGAAACCGACACCTTGTACGACGGCCCGATCGGCAGCTGGATCTGGCAGACCGGCTACACCGGCAAAACCACGCCCACGTCCGGGCAATTCACCTATGTCGGGCCTGGTTTTGCCGGGACCTCGATGGCCTCGCCGCATGTGGCCGGGACCGCCGCACTGGTGCAGAGCGCCTTGATCGCCGATGGCAAACCGCCGTTGACACCTGCCGCGCTGGAACGCCTGCTCAAGCGCAGCGCGCGCGCCTTTCCCGTGCAGTTGCCGCTGACCACGCCGGCCGGCAGCGGCATCGTGGACGCCGCCGCGGCCATCGATCGTGCACTGCGCCGCTGCGACAGTGGCGACCTGAGCTGCCAGCTGGACGCGCAGACGCTGCGCAACGGCGTGGCCGAACGCGGTCTGTCGAACGTGGCCGGCGATGCCGGCGTCTTTGCCTTCGAAGCGAATGCCGGCGCGGTACTGAGCTTCATCAGCTTCGGCGGCAGCGGGCAGACCGCGCTGTATGTCGCGTTGGGCCGCGCGCCGACCGCGACCGATAACGACGGCATGTCCAGCCGCAGCGGCACCAGCCAGACCGTGCGCTTCACCGCGCCACGCACCGGAACCTATTTCCTCCGGCTCGATGGCAGTGGCTTCGATGGGGTGAGTCTGCTGGCGCGTCAGTGATCCGACACGCGGCAGCGCAAGGGGGCGCTGTCGTCGGTTTCTTGGCGCAGTTCTGTAGGTAACACCGGTCTCGGCGACGAGGGCGCCGCCCGAGGACGGCGGCACGGGGCGCGCTGACCGGCCTTCTGACCTGTTCCGCGTACGGTTTTGCGCAACCAAGCCCGCTGGCGTCCTGCCGGCGGGCTTTTTTGTCTTCATCAGACACGGCTATTCAGGATGCGAATGTCTCGCGAGACACGATCTAGAGCGCTGTTTTCCAAAGAATTATCAAAAAAATAATAAAAGCGAGCAGAAGTGTGACCTGATGCACGCTTATCTTCGCTTTCTGTCAAAAACTTGACGCCTGATTTGACGAATGTTAACACTTCGCGCAGTTCTATGGTTGGGTAGCGTTCACTTTTTGACTATCCAGGGTGCAGGCGCGAGCCGCCCATCGCCGCAAGGTCCATAGCGCAACCAACCGCGGGGAATCGCCTGGCCGAACGGCCTTCCGATGGTGGGTGTTCGCCAAAAACCAGTCCAAACAACTCAGGAGTCGTGCGTCGATGAATCGGATTTATCGCAAGGTCTGGAACAAATCACTGGGCGTATGGGCCGTGGCATCGGAATTGGCCAGCGGTGACAGCCCCGGAGCCGTCGCTCCAGCCTCGCTCATCGACCGCCGCCAGAGCCTGGCCCTGGCCGCCGCCATTACCCTGGCGCTGGGTGGCGCCGGACTTGTCACGCCGCTCCCCGCCGCCGCGCAGTCGGTCGAAGTCGGCCGCGGCGCTGCTGCACCTGCCGCCAAGGCGACCGCCATCGGCGCAGGCAGCCATGCCAGCGCGACCGGCGCAGTGGCCACCGGCGCCGACAGCAGCGCCAGCGGCGTGAACAGCAGCGCGATCGGGCGCCAGACCAATGCGATCGGCGAAAACGCCGTGGCCATCGGCTACAACAGTTTCGTGCGTCAGGCCGGCGAAAACGGCGTGGCGCTGGGCGCCAATGCCGGCGTCACCGGCGCAAATTCCGTGGCGCTGGGCGCAGGCTCGCGCACCCACGAAGACGACGTGGTGTCGTTGGGCAGCGGCAACGGCCGCGGTGGCCCGGCCACGCGCCGCATCACCAACGTCACCGCCGGCGTCAACGCCACCGACGCGGTCAATGTCGCGCAGCTGCGCGACGTGGCCGATGTGGCCGAAGACACCGCAACGTTCTTCAAGGCAAGCCCGGGCGAAGACAGCGTCGGCGCCTATGTCGAAGGCGAGCGCGCCCTGGCTGCAGGCGATGGCGCCAATGCAGTGGGCACCGCCACCACCGCGCTGGGCAGCGGCGCCAATGCCGTGGCCGAGAACGCAACGGCAGTGGGGTTCAATGCACTGGCATCGGGCCAGAACAGCGCGGCCTTCGGCCATAACGCACAGGCCACTGGCCCGGCCAGCGTGGCCGTTGGCGGCGCGGCAGTCAACGAAGACGGCCAGCCGTTGATCACCAACGGCGGCATGCCGGTCGATACCGGCGCCACCAGCGCCGGCGTCGGCGGAACCGCGGTCGGTGCCAGTGCCAATGCCGATGGCTTTGCCGCGTCCTCGTTCGGCGTCGGCGCGTATGCGGCCGGTGCGCAGTCGTCCGCGTTCGGCGCGGTAGCCAATGCGGCCGGCGATTACGCCACGGCCGTGGGCACGCAGACCAGCGCCAGCGGCACCAGCAGCACTGCTGTCGGTGGTCCGGTGGACCTCATCCCCGGCCTGGGTTTCTTCGTGCAGACCCAGGCCAGCGGCGAAGCGTCCACCGCGCTGGGCGCCGGTGCGATCGCGTCCGGCACCTACACCACGGCCGTCGGCACGCTCAGCGAAGCCTCCGGCACCGAAGCCACCGCCGTGGGCTACTTCGCCTACGCACCTGGCGAAGGCGCCACAGCGGTTGGCCCGGAATCCTGGGCCAGCGGCGAACTCAGCACCGCGCTCGGCTACTACAGCACTGCACGGGGCGCCAACTCGGTTGCGTTGGGTGCCAACTCGGTCGCCACGCGCGCCAACACCGTATCGGTGGGCGCGGCCGGCGATGAGCGTCAGATCACCAACGTGGCCGCTGGTACCGAGGGCACCGATGCGGTGAATCTCGACCAGCTCACCGCGGTGTCCGACGTTGCATCCACCACTGCGCGTTCCTTTGTCGCCACCGGCGATGGCGCCGCCGTTGCAGAAGGCGTCGACAGCGTCGCTGCAGGTTCCAACGCATCGGCCTTCAGCGATTACAGCACCGCGCTGGGTTCGAGCAGCGCGGCCTCTGCGCAGGGTGCAACTGCCGTTGGCAGTGGCGCCAATGCAACCACCGACAACGCCACGGCGGTGGGTTTCAACAGCGCCGCAATCGCCGAAAACACCACCGCGCTCGGCGGCAACAGCAGCGCTTCGGGCGAGTCCAGCACCGCAGTGGGCGGCGCGAGCCAGGCCACCACCAGCGGCGCGACCGCCCTGGGTTACGAAAGCATCGCCAACGGCGCCGATTCCACTGCGCTGGGTGTGGGCAGTGTGGCCTTCGGCGACGCCAGTACGGCCGTGGGCGGCGCGAGCGTCGCGTTCGGCGATGACAGTGCCGCCTTCGGTGCCAGTGCCGCCGCCGGTGGCAGCGCATCCACCGCGATCGGTGCAAACAGCAGTGCCTTCGGCGAGCGCACCGTTGCGCTGGGTAGCACCAGTAACGCGTCGGGCGACGACGCCATTGCGCTCGGTGCGGGCAGCCAGGCCTCTGCGCTGGGGACCACGGCGGTCGGCAGCAATGCCAACGCCAGCATCGCCAATGCCACGGCGGTGGGCTTCAACAGCAGCGCCGGCGACGACTACGCCACTGCGCTCGGCGGCGACAGCAATGCATCGGGATATTTCAGCACTGCCGTCGGCGGCAACAGCATTTCCAACGGGCGTGGTGCAACGGCGATCGGTTACGAAAGCATCGGCAATGGCAGCGCATCGACTGCCCTGGGCTTTGCCAGCGTGGCATGGGGTAACGGCGGCACCGCCATCGGGACCGAAAGTGTGGCCTATGGCGATGACAGCACGGCAGTGGGCGCGAATGCGTTTGCGGCCGATACCGGCGGGATTGCGGTGGGCACCTATGCAAATGCGTATGGCCCGCGTGCCATTTCGCTCGGTGGCCAATCCAGAGCGACTGGCGATGAGAGCATCGCACTGGGTTGGGAAGCCACTGCGGTGGGCACGCAGAGCATCAGCCTCGGCGGCGGCGCGCTGGCATCTGCCGACAACAGCGTTGCGCTGGGTGCAGGCGCCGTCGCTGATCGCGCCAACACGGTGTCGGTTGGCACGGCCGGCAGCGAGCGCCAGATTGCCAATGTTGCGGCCGGCACCGAGGGCACCGATGCGGTGAATCTCGATCAGCTCAACGCCGTGGCTGGCGCTGCGGAAAATACCGCGCGCCTGTATGCAGGCACCGGTGACGGCACCGCCTTCGCACAGGGCGACGACGCGACCGCGGCCGGTTCCAATGCCACCGCAGACGGCGATTACAGCAGCGCGTTCGGTGCCAGCAGCCAGGCCACCGCAATCGGTGCGGTGGCCATCGGCAGCGGTGCCAGCGCCACGGCGCAGTACGCCAATGCGGCCGGTTACAACGCCGCGGCCAGCGGTTTCGGCAGCGTGTCCAACGGTGCCTTCAGCCAGGCCAGCGGCGACTACGCCGTGGCCGTGGGTGGCGAGAGCGAAGCAGTCGGCGCGCAGAGCACCGCGCTCGGCGCAGCGGCAGGCGCGTACGGCGATGGCTCGCTGGCGGTCGGCGCGCTGAGCGAGGCCCAGGGCAGCGAATCCACCGCGATGGGCTATTTCGCCAGCGCCAGCGGCGAATCGGCCACCGCCGTCGGTGCGGAGAGCGTCGCCAACGGCACCAGTGCGGCGGCCTTCGGCTTCGGTGCCGAAGCCACCGGCAACTACACCACCGCCTTGGGCGGTTATTCCACCGCCAGCGGTTTCAACAGCACCGCGCTGGGTAATTTCAGCACGGCCAGCGGTTCCAACACGCTGGCCGTGGGTAGCGATGCAGCCGCTACCGGCGCCTACAGCGTGGCGGCCGGCCAGGGCAGCGTGGCTAGTGGCTACAACAGCGTGTCGGTCGGCGGTGCGGTGCTCGGCCTGTTGCCGACCGAAGCCTCCGGCGATTTCTCCACGGCACTCGGCGGCGCGGCGTGGGCGCCGGGCCTCAACAGCACCGCGCTGGGGAATTTCTCCGAATCCACCGGCGAAAGCAGCGTGGCGTTGGGCGCCGATTCGGTAGCCGATCGCGACTTCGCGGTGTCGGTGGGCAGTGCCGGCAACGAGCGTCAGATCACCAACGTGGCAGCCGGCACGCAGGGCACCGACGCGGTGAACCTGGATCAGCTCACCGCGGTTGCCGAAGCCGGCGCCGCCACCAGCAAGTACTTCCAGGCCAGCGGCAGCGATGACAGCGATGCCGGCGCCTATGTGGAAGGCGATGACGCATTGGCCGCTGGCGAAGGCGCCGCTGCCACGGGTACAGGCACCACCGCGTTGGGTGCAGGGGCGAAGGCAGTCGTCGACAACGCCACCGCAGTTG
Organism: Xanthomonas cannabis pv. cannabis; assembly: GCF_000802365.1. Classification (GTDB taxonomy): domain Bacteria; phylum Pseudomonadota; class Gammaproteobacteria; order Xanthomonadales; family Xanthomonadaceae; genus Xanthomonas; species Xanthomonas cannabis. The sequence goes on along the minus strand of NZ_JSZE01000156.1, from coordinate 49 downwards.
GCGTCGCCGCGCTGGCTGGCGGCATCGGCGCGGCAGCGGTGGGCAACAA
>NZ_JSZE01000155.1 GCF_000802365.1 Xanthomonas cannabis pv. cannabis | reverse complement strand
GGCACATCCACTATAGCTAGGTTCTACATAGCATCACCTTCGACCTAGCGGAGATGGCCGATGAGCGAGCCGGATATCCACCTACGCAAATTTCAGAAGGAGCTCAGTGCGGGCACTGTGTCGCTGGCCTTGCTGGCCGTCCTGGCACAGGCCGACGAGCCGCTGTACGGCTACCTCATTGCCAAGCGGCTGGAGCGGCTGGAAGGCGTGCTCAGCGGCAAGCAGAGCGCCCTGTACCCGGTGCTGCGCAATCTGGAAGGGGCAGGGCTGTTGCAGAGCCATATCGAGCCATCCGCGTCTGGGCCGCCGCGCCGTTATTACCGCATTACCGACAGCGGGCGTGACTGCCTGCACGAATGGACCGCCGCCTGGCGCGCCACCCGTGATTCCGTTGACTCAGTGCTGCAGGGGACCCACTTATGAATACAGTTGCGCAGTCACATCCGTTGCCGACCACCATTTCCGATTACCTGGCGCAGCTGCGGCAGGCGCTGGCGGGCGCCGACCCGGCGATGATCCAGGACGCGCTCTACGACGCCGAAGAATATCTGCGCGCCGAGCTTGCGGAACAGCACGGCAAGAGCGAGGCGGAGGTCATTGCAGGCGTGGCTGGCAGCTACGGCGCGCCGGAGGAAGTGGCCGAGATCTACCGCGAAACCGAAGTGACCGTGACCCGCGCGTTGCGTCCTCCGGCGCCTCCCAAACGCGCATCGTGGATTGGCAACTTCTTTGGTGTGGCAGCCGACCCGCGCACCTATGGCGCACTGTTCTACATGCTGCTGTCGCTGCTTACCGGCGTGTTTTATTTCACCTGGGTCGTCACTGGCGCGAGCCTGTCGATCGGGCTGCTGATCCTGATCATCGGCGTGCCGTTGCTGGTGTTGTTCTTCGGCTCGGTACGGGTGTTGTCGCTGGTGGAAGGCCGCGTGGTCGAAACGCTGCTGGGCGTGCGCATGCCGCGTCGCCCGCAACATCCGGGCCTGCAGGGCAGTTGGCTGCAACGCATCGGCGCGATGTTCACCGACGTGCGCACCTGGAGCACGATGCTGTACTTCGTGTTGATGCTGCCGCTGGGAACTCTCTACTTCACCGTGTTTTGCACGCTGCTGTCGCTGTCGCTGGGGCTGGCCGCTTCACCGCTTGTCGTGTTGTTCGACAACACGGCCGTGCTGACCTGGGATGGCGTGGACATCACCGGTTCCTGGCTGACGTTGCCGTTGTTCGCGGTGGGCGTGCTGTTGTTGTTCGTCACGCTGCATCTGGCGCGCGCCTTCGGCAAGCTGCACGGCATGTTCGCCAAGCAGCTGTTGGTCAAGAGTGGCGAAGCGGCTGCGTGACGCGCGCGAGCGATGTCTCAGCATGCACAGCATCGATGATGGCGTTTGCAGGCTGGCATTGCTTGGCGTGCTGTCGCACCTAGAACAGCTGGCAACACATGGCGAGCAGTTGTCGGACGGGTGTGTGCAGCGCACAGGAACCGCAGCGTGCGCGCGAGATATACCGTTCTGGCCGCGGGCCGCGCGCACCTGGCGGTTGCGTAGCAGGTTTGCTGGGTGACCTTGGTGGCGATACAAAAAAATCCCCGGCCGTGCCGGGGATTTTATTTCTTGGTTCAGGCGCGTTTGCCGCGCTTGCGGATCGGGGTCACGGTGGCCGGGTCGCGGCTGCCGACCGGGTCGGCATCGTAGCGGGCGATGAATTCGCGTACCTGCGGGTACACCACTTCACGCCAACGACGGCCGCTGAAGATGCCGTAATGACCGGCGCCTTCCACCACCAGATGACGGCGATGCGCCGCATCGATGCCGGTGCACAGATCGTGTACCGCTTCGGTCTGGCCGAGGCCGGAGATGTCGTCCAGCTCGCCTTCGATGCTCAGCAGCGCGGTATTGCGGATCGCCGATGGCTTGACCAGTTGGCCGTCCACTTTCCACTTGCCCTGCGGCAGCAAAAACTCCTGAAACACCACGCGGATGGTGTCGAGGTAATACTCGGCCGGCATGTCGAGCACGGCGTTGTATTCGTCGTAGAACTGCCGATGCGCTTGCGCATCCTGCAGGTCGCCCTTGACCAGATCGGTGTAGAAATCCCAGTGCGACATCACGTGCCGATTGGGGTTCATCGACAGGAAGCCGGCGTGCTGCAGGAAGCCCGGATACACCTGACGGCCATGGCCCGGATACGGGAACGGCACGGTGTGGATCATGTTGTTCTGGAACCACTCGATACCGTTTTCCGTGGCCAGGTTGTTGACCTGGGTGGGGCTACGGCGCGCATCGATCGGCCCGCCCATCATCACCAGCGAGCGCGGGGTGGGCTCGTCGTTGCTGGCCATCAGCGAAACCGCCGCCAACACCGGTACCGTGGGCTGGCACACGCTCACCACATGCAGGCGCTCGGCGCCGATATGGCGGATGAACTCCTGGATGTAGGTGATGTAGTCCTCGAGCCGGAACGCGCCTGCTTCCAGAGGGACCATGCGCGCGTCTACCCAATCGGTCACATAGACCTTGTGGTTGCGCAGCAGGGTGCGCACGGTGTCGCGCAGCAGGGTGGCGTGGTGGCCGGACAACGGCGCCACCACCAGCACCGCCGGTTGCTCCTTCATCTTGCCGATCAGCTCGACGTGGTCGCTGAAACGCTTGAAGCGCAGCAGCCGGCAGAACGGCTTGCTCAGCACCTCGCGTTCGATGATCGGCAGCGAGTGGCCATCGACCTCGACATCGTCCAGCGCCCAGGCAGGCTTTTCGTATTCCTTGCCCAGGCGATGGAACAGCTCATTGCTGGCGGCCATGCGTTCGGCACCGGGAAGCGAGGCCCACAGGCTGTCGGGGTCGGAGAACATCTTGGCGTTCGCCTGGGCCTGATGCACCCAGGGGGCTAGCAGATTGCGGGTCAGCTCATGCAGTTGATAAAGCATTCCACCCATCCGTGCGGTTTTGCTGCCGCGCAGCATACCGGGTTTGGCGCATTTGCACCTTAATGGGGCTCCGGGCGGTTGAGGCTGTCATGGGAGCTATGGCAGACATAGGCTGCGTTATCTGCTGCTGTCTGTGCTCGTTCAGATGGTGTGCACGGCTGGAAGATCGCGCTAGGCGGCCGGATGACGTTGGAAGCGATGCGACCAGCGTGTAATCGACAGTCCTGTCGAAGTGCCTGCAGAAGCAGAGCCCCTCTCCTGCGGGAGAGGGGCTGGGGTGAGGGTAGGGGGTAAAGCCCACGTCCACTCAACCTGCGCGAGGCTTCGCCCGTACCCTCATCCGCCCCTGCGGGGCACCTTCTCCCGACGGGAGAAGGAACAGCTCGCGCGGTTGCAAGGTGGCGTTAGGCGGCCGGATGACGTAGGGCCCGTAGAAGCAAGCCCCTCTCCTGCGGGAGAGGAGTTGGGATGAGGGTACGGGGCGAAGCCACGTCCATTCAAATTGCATCAGGCTTCGCCCGTACCCTCATCCGCCCCTGCGGGGCACCTTCTCCCGACGGGAGAAGGAAGAGCTCGCGGTTGCAAGATGGCGTTCGGCGGCAGGCCGACGTAGGGCCTTGCAGAAGCAAAGCCCCTCTCCTGCGGGAGAGGGGTTGGGGTGAGGGTACGTGGTGAAGCCCTCGCGGACTCAAATACGACCGGCGATACACCAACCACGTCAAGCCTGGTACGTCGTCGCAACCCGTTCCTGCGAGGCGCCTTCCCCCGGTCGTCGGCAGCCGCGAACATCTGCTCAGCTGCGCTCCAATGCAGACGTCTCTCCAGCCAATTGCGGCGACAACCAGCAGTGCGACCCGAGCGCAGTAAAGCCCACGCTGGCGAAGCGGCGCCGGTACCAGCGCGATGGCCGCGCCTGAAAACCGTCATGATCGCCTTCGAAGGCATCTTCTTCGGCAAAGGTTTCCAGAAACGCCACGCCTGCGCACATGTCGGCCAATCCGGGCAGGCCTTGATTGAATTCGCGCGTGGGCACGTAATGCAGGACATCCGAGCAGATCAGCAGGTCCACCGGTGCGCAGGGGCGCAGCCAGGCGAAGTCGCCGAAGCGGGCAGGGTGGATCTGGCGGCTACGGCCGTAGCGCCGGACGGCGTAGTCGCTGCTGTCAAAGCCCAGGTAGCTGAGCTTGGGCCGCAGTGCCAGCAAGGGCGCGCGCCATGCGGCTTCGCCGCAGCCGACATCCAGCACGCTGCGGATCGGGCGTTCCAGGTAGTACTCGGCCTGTGCCACCGCGAGTGCGACCTTGCGTCGCAGGCGGGCGGGGTCGGCCAGCCCGGCATCGCGATACCAGCGGCGGAAATACTGGGCGTCGTACTGTTTCTGGTCTGACTGCTGCATGGTCTCAGCTGCTTTCGCGCGTGCGGATGGGTGAAAATGCGGGCCATCCTACGCGAGCCAACGGAGCCAGCGCATGACCCTGTATTTGTGGATCAAGACCTTCCATCTGTTGTTCGTGATCGCCTGGATGGCGGCGGTGTTCTATCTGCCGCGCATCCTGGTCAACATCGCCGAAGCCGGCAGCGAATCTGCAGTGCGCGCACGCCTGGTGCTGATGGGGCGGCGGCTGTACAAATTCGGTCACAGCATGCTGGGGCTGGCGCTGCTGCTGGGCGCGGTGCTGTGGCAGGGCTACCGCGTGATTCCCGATTTCCCGACCATGGTGACTGGCGGTTGGCTGCACGCCAAGTTGTTCGCGGTTGCGTTGATCCTGGCGCACTACATCGTGGCCGGACGCTGGCTGAAGGGCGTGGACCAGGGGCGTGCCGTCCCGAGCGGGCGTGCACTGCGCTTGTTCAACGAGGTGCCGGTGATCCTGCTGGTCGGTGTGATCTGGCTGGTGCTGGCCAAGCCGTTCTGAGCGGCGTTGCGTGCAAGGCGTGGTGTCGCCTTGCACGCAGGAGCCGAGGCTGACGTCATCGCGATGCCGGCCTAGAACTTCAGCAGGATCACTATTCGGTAGGACGGACCAGCCGCTGCACACCATCTGCACGCAGCAGGCCATCTGCAACAGGATCGAGCGCAGCAGCGACTCAGGGGGGAGCGCTTCCTGTACGTGCTGCGGGTTGCGCGCTCCGGGCCACGGAGCGCGACGGTTCAGTGCCCCTCGTAAGCACCGTAGCTACGCAGGCGCTCGTAGCGCTGCTGCAGCAGGGTTTCCACCGGGATCTTTTCCAGTGCGTCCAGTTCGTTGAGCAGGACCGCCTTCAGGCGCTTGCCCATCTGCTCGGGGTTGCGGTGCGCGCCGCCGGTAGGTTCGCGGATGACCTTGTCGACCAGACCCAGTCCCTTCAGGCGCTTGGCGGTCAGACCGAGCTGTTCGGCGGCGTCCTTGGCCTTGGCCGCGTCCTTCCACAGGATCGAGGCGCAGCCTTCCGGCGAAATCACCGAATAGGTGCCGTATTCCAGCATCAGGGTGCGGTCGCCCACGCCGATCGCCAGCGCGCCGCCGGAGCCGCCTTCGCCGATCACCGTGCAGATCACCGGGATCTTGAGTTCGGCCATTTCCAGCAGATTGCGCGCGATCGCCTCGGACTGGCCGCGCTCTTCGGCACCGATGCCCGGGTAGGCGCCGGGGGTGTCGATGAAAGTCAGCAGTGGCAGGCGGAAACGCTCGGCCAGCTTCATCAGGCGCAGCGCCTTGCGGTAGCCCTCCGGGCGCGGCATGCCGAAGTTGCGCGCCACCTTGGTCTTGGTGTCGCGGCCCTTCTGGTGCCCGATGATCACTACCGGGCGGCCGTCGATGCGGCCCAGGCCACCAACAATCGCCTTGTCGTCGGCATAGGCGCGGTCGCCGGCCAGTTCCTGGAATTCGTCGCAGATGGTGCCGATGTAGTCCAGCGTGTACGGGCGCTGCGGATGGCGCGCCAGCTGCGAGACCTGCCAGGCAGACAGGTCGCGGAAGATCTGCGCGGTGCGCACGCGCAACTTGTCGCGCAGGGCGCGGACTTCGGTTTCCACGTTGACTGCAGGCCCGGTACTGGCCTTGCGCAGTTCCTGGATCTTGGCTTCCAGATCGGCGATGGGTTGCTCGAAGTCGAGGTAGTTAGGATTCATGCAATGGCGTCGTCAACGTAAGGCGGGGAGTGTAGCTGAAGCGGTGTGGCTGGCCCGTACGCAGCCGTGCGGTTGCACGGCCGGGATTGGGGATTGGGGATTCGGGATTCGCAAGAGCACCGTCATGGCCTCGACGCGTCAGTAGACTGCCGTAGCGAATCCCCATTCCCGAATGCCAAATCCCGGCCCCTCAGGCCCATGGCGGGCTGTACTTGATCTTCACAGTCCGCACTGCCGGATCGGCGCGCAGGCTGTCCATCAGTTGCTGGTCGATGCGCACCGAGTGGTTGCCGTTGAGGTCGAGCATCCCGGCCACCCCGCCGCTGGGGGCGCGCAGCAGCAGGTCCAGGCGCAGGGGGGTCTTGCCGGGGCGGTGCTTGGCCAGCAGCGCGTCGATGCGCTTGAAGGCCTGCTTCTCGCGCAGGTCCAGGCGCAATGACAGCCGTTGCGCGTGGTCGGCGCAGATCTGCTCGTAGTCCCAGCACTGGCGGATGCGCAGGCTGTAGCCGCCGTTGAATTCGTCCTCGCGCAGCCCGCCCTTGACGATCAGGATGCGGTCGCGGGTGAGCAGGTGGCCGAACTCGGCCATCGTATCGGAGAACGCGCTGCATTCCACCCGGCCGCGGCCGTCTTCCAGTTGCACGAACACCTGACTGTCGCCCTTGCGCCGCACGCCGACCACCTGGCCGGCCAGGATCGCACTGACTTCCGGGCGCCAGGCGCGTTTTTCGCCGTCGCCGCCACCACCGCCGCCGCCACGTTGTTGCGAGGCGAGGATCTTCTCCAGCGCGCCCAGGTCGCAACCGACCAGCTCGCGCACTTCTTCGCGATGCGGATCGAACGGGTGGCCGCTGAGATAGAAGCCCAGCGTTTCGCGCTCGCCGGTGAGCAGTTGGCCCAACGGCCATTCCTTGCTTTCGGGCAGGTCCAGGCGCATCGCCGGCGCGCTCGGGTCGGGACCGCCGAACAGCGAGTTCTGCCCGGATGCGCGTTCGCGCGCCATCTGCTCGGTGGCCTTCATCACCTCAGGCAACTGCAGCATCAGCGAGGCGCGGTTCTTGCCCAGCCCGTCCATCGCGCCGGCATTGATCATCGCTTCCAGCGTGCGCCGGTTGAGCTTTGCGGTGCCCACGCGCGTGCAGAAATCCAGCAGCGTGGTGTACGGGCCGCCGCGCCGGCGTTCTTCGACGATGGCCTCGCACGCGCCCTGGCCCACGCCCTTGATCGCGCCCAGCCCGTATTGAATGGTGTCCGGGCTGGCGGCCTCGAACTGGTAGGCCGATTCGTTGACGCGCGGCGGCTTGACGGTGAGGCCGAGGTTGCGCACCTCGTCCAGGAACCCCACCACCTTGTCGGTGTTGTCCATGTCCGAGGACAGCGTGGCGGCCATGAACTCGGCCGGGTAATGCCGTTTCAGCCACGCAGTCTGGTAGCTGACCAACGCGTACGCGGCGGCGTGCGACTTGTTGAAACCGTAGCCGGCGAACTTCTCCATCAAATCGAAGATTTCGTCGGCCTTGGCCGCGCTCACGCCGCCCTTGGCTGCGCCTTCGCGGAAGATTTCGCGGTGCTTGGCCATTTCGGCCGGCACCTTCTTGCCCATCGCGCGGCGCAGCAGGTCGGCGCCGCCCAGCGAATAATCGCCGACGATCTGCGCCATCTGCATCACCTGCTCCTGGTACACCATGATGCCGTAGGTGTCTTTCAGGATGACTTCGGTGCGCGGATCGGGATACACGATCTCCTGCTGCCCATGCTTGCGCGCGTTGAAGTCCGGGATCAGGTCCATCGGACCGGGGCGGTACAGCGACACCAGCGCAATCAGGTCTTCGAAGCGGTCAGGGCGCGCGTCCTTGAGCAGGCGGCGCATGCCCGAGGATTCGAACTGGAACACCGCACCGGTATTGCCCGAGGCGAACACGCCCTTGTAGGTGGGCACGTCGTCCAGCGGAATGGTGGTGATGTCGACCGGGTCGATGCCGGCGCGCGCATGGCGCACGTTGATCGCCTTGACCGCCCAATCGATGATGGTCAGCGTGCGCAGGCCGAGGAAGTCGAACTTCACCAGGCCCACCGCTTCGACGTCGTCCTTGTCGAACTGGGTCACCGGGTTCTTGCCGCGGCCATCCTCGTCGTGTTCGGCGAACAGCGGGCAGAACTCGGAGAGCGGCTCGGGCGCGATCACCACGCCGCCGGCGTGCTTGCCGGCGTTGCGGGTAAGGTCTTCGAGCTGGCGCGCCAGATCCATCAGGTCGCGCACATCGTCTTCGACCTGGTAGCGCTGGATCAGGTCCGGCGAGGCCATCTCCGAATCCTTGCCTTCGCCCATCGCATCCTTGAGCGTGATGCCCAGGATGTTGGGGATCAGCTTGGCAACGCTATCCACCAGGCCGTAGGTGAAACCGAGCACGCGCCCGGCGTCGCGCACCACCGCCTTGGCGGCCATGGTGCCGTAGGTGATGATCTGGCTGACGCGCTCGCGGCCGTACTTGCGCGCCACGTAGTCGATGACTTCGTCGCGGCGGTCCATGCAGAAGTCGATGTCGAAGTCGGGCATCGACACGCGCTCTGGATTCAGGAAGCGCTCGAACAGCAGGTTGTACGGCAGCGGGTCCAGGTCGGTGATCTGCAGCGCCCAGGCCACCAGCGAACCGGCACCGGAACCGCGTCCCGGGCCGATCGGAATGCCCTGGTTCTTGCCCCACTGGATGAAGTCGGCCACGATCAGGAAGTAGCCGGGGAAGCCCATCTTGATGATGGTGTCCAGCTCGAATTCGAGCCGGTCCACGTAGTCCTGGCGGGTCTTGCCCGGTGCGATCGGGTTCTTTTCCAGGCGTGCGGCCAGACCGTCGCGCGACTGGCTGCGGATCCAGCTGTCCAGCGTCTCGTCGTCCGGCACCGGGTAGGCGGGCAGGAAGTAGGTGCCCAGGCGCATCTCGATGTTGCAGCGTTGCGCCAGCGCCAGCGTGTTGTCGATGGCGTCGGGGATGTCGGCGAACAGCGCCGCCATCTCCTCGCTGGACTTCATGTACTGCTGGTCGCTGTAGTCACGCGGGCGCTTGGGGTCGTCGAGCACGCGGCCCGACGAAATGCACACGCGCGCTTCGTGCGCGTTGAAGTCGCTGGCGTACAAAAAACGCACATCGTTGCTGGCCACCACCGGCAGCCCGCGCACGCCGGCGGCATGCAGCGCGAACTGGTTGAAGCGCTCCTCGCCCTCGCGGCCGGTGCGGGTCAGTTCCAGATGCAGGCCATCGCCGAACACGCGCTGCCAGTCGGCCAGCTGCTGCTCGGCAAGATCCGCGCGGCCCTCGTTGAACAGGCGCCCGGCCAGGCTGTCGCGGCCGGCCAGCGCGAACAGGTTGGCGTGCCCGGCCTGCAGCCATTCCGGATGGATCGCCACCCCGCCTTCAGGGCGGTGGCCTTCCATCCAGGCGCGCGTCAGCAGCCGCGACAGGCTCAGGTAGCCTTCGCGGTCGCGGCACAACAGGGTCATGCGCCAGGGCGTCATGTCCGGCGTGGCGATCATCACGTCGGCGCCGGCAATTGGCTTGATGCCCACGCCTTCGGCGGCCTTGTAGAACTTGACCAGCGCGAACAGGTTGTTGAGGTCGGTGACTGCCAGCGCGGGCATGTCGAGCTCGACCGCCCGGCTCAGCAGGTTGGCCTGCTTGGCCTTTTTCGGGTCAGCCTGATCCGGTTTCTCGGGCACACGGATGGTGGAATCCGCCAGCGAGAACTCGGTGTGGACGTGCAGATGGACGAAGCGGGAAGTGGACATGCGAGACCGGAATAATGCGCGGTCAGGGTACCGGCGGGGGCGAAGGCGAACAAGGCTTGACAGGTGGGCGGCGGGACCCGGGACCCGGGACCGGGGACCCGGAACAGCGGTCGATCACCTGGTTGAAAGCCCGCGCATCGCTTCCTGCACGGGCGGTGGGGCGCCGGTCCGTGCCTAGACGGCGCCGGCGTGTTGCACGATCCGCAGCTGTTCCGGGTCCCCGGTCCCGGGTCCCGGGTCCCGGCCTTCCAGCGCCAACCGCACCGGCGCAAAGCTGCGCCGATGCTGCGGGCAGGGCCCGTGGCTTTGCAGCGCGGCCAGATGGATCGGGGTGCTGTAGCCCTTGTGCTGGTCGAAGCGGTATTCCGGGTGTTGCGCGTGCAATTCGTGCATCAGGCGGTCGCGGGTGACCTTGGCCACGATCGAGGCCGCCATGATGGCGCGGTCGATGGCATCCCCGCCGATCAGGGCCTCGGCCGGGCAGGGCAGCCCCTTGGGCACCCGGTTGCCGTCGATGCGCGCAAATCCGGCCACGTGCGCCACGCCTTCCACCGCCCGGCGCATGCCGAGCATGGTCGCCTGGTAGATATTGATGCGGTCGATCTCTTCGCTGTCGATCAGCACCACCGACCACGCCAGCGCGCGCTCGATGATGCGCGCATACAGCTGCTCGCGCCGTTCGGCGGTGAGCTGCTTGGAATCGTCCAGCCCGTTGATGCGCGGCTTGCCGGGGTCGAACACCACCGCCGCCACCGCGACGGGACCAGCGAGTGGGCCGCGGCCAGCTTCGTCGACGCCGGCGGTCAACATCCGGGATTCGGCATTCGGGATGTGGGATTGGCCAAACAAGGGCGGCTGGCGGAGGTCGGTCATGCCGTTGCTCCTGACGAATCCCGAATCCCCACTCCCGAATCCCGGCCCTCCAGCAGCTCCGCCACCGCGTCGGCCGCGCGCGCCGAGGCGTCGCGGCGCAGTTCGGCGTGCAGGGCCAGGTAGCGCGGTTGCAGGCCGGCGACCTTCTCGGGGTGCTTGAACCAGTCGAGCAGGGCGACGCACAGCCGCTCGGGCGTGCAGTCGTCCTGCATCAGCTCCGGGGCCAGGTCGTCGTTGGCCAGGATGTTGGGCAAGGCGTAGCGGTTGACCTTGAGCAGGCCCAGCGTCTTGACGATGCGGTAGGTCAGCGGCGCGACCTTGTAGCCGACCACCATCGGGCGCTTGACCAGCATGGCTTCCAGTGTGGCGGTGCCGGAGGCCAGCAGCACCACGTCGGCGGCCAGCATGGCGGTGCGCGCCTGGCCGTCGAGCAGGTGCGAGCGCAGCACCGGCAGCGACGAACGCGAGAGCTGCTCGGCCAGCACTTGCTTGCAGCCGGGGTTGGCCGCGGGTACCAGTACATGCAGGTTGTGCAGATGCTCGGAGACCAGCCAGGCGGCCTGAAAAAAGGTGTCGCCGAGCCGGCTGATCTCGCCATGCCGGCTGCCGGGCAACACGGCCAGCACGGTGCTGGACGCGGAGATGCCGAGCTTGGCGCGCGCGGCCTCGCGGTCGGCCTGGTAGGCGATGTCGTCGGCCATCGGGTGGCCGACGAAGCGCGCGTCCACGCCATGTTTGGCATAGATCGGCGGTTCCATCGGGAACAGGCACAGCACCAGGTCGGCGCTGGCGCCGATCTTTTCCGCACGCTTTTCGCGCCAGGCCCAGACCGAGGGGCTGACGTAATGCACGGTCTTGATGCCGCGCTGCTTGAGCCAACGCTCCACCGGCAGATTGAAATCCGGCGCATCGATGCCGATGAATACATCCGGCTTCCACGCCAGCACGCGCTCCCGGAACGCGCTGCGCAGCTTGAGCAGGCGCGGCAGATGGCGCAGCACTTCGGTCAGGCCCATCACCGCCAGCTCGCTGGCATCGAACCAGGTCTGGCACCCGACCCCACGCATCGCATCGCCGCCGATGCCGACAAATTCGGCTTTCGGATAGCGCAGCCGCAGCTGCTCGATCAGCCCCGCACCGAGGATGTCGCCGGAGGCTTCGCCGGCGATCAACGCGATACGCGGAGAGCGGAGATTGGAGATTGGGGATTGGGGATTGGCTAGCGCGTCGTGCACGACTTGGCCCGGTCTGGTGGGGATGCTTTCCATCCCCAATCCCGAATCCCGAATCCCGGCGTTCATCGCAACAACGGCCGTTCTGCCGCGTCGATGAACTCGAGCATGCCGCGCACGTCGTCGCTGCTCTTGGCCTGTTCGGCCAGCTGCAGCTTGGCGTCGGCCAGCGGCAAGCCGGCCACGTACAGCGTGCGGTAGGCACGCTTGATCGCGGTGATGCGCTCGGCGTCGAAGCCGCGGCGCTTGAGGCCTTCGCTGTTGATGCCGCGCGGGCGGCCCAGCGATTCGCTGCCGACCATGGTGAACGGCGGCACGTCGCCGTTGGTCAGCGCGCCCATGCCCAGGAAGGCGTGTGCGCCGATGCGGCAGAACTGGTGCGCGCCGGCAAAGCCGCTGATGATCACGTAGTCGCCTACGGTGACGTGACCGGCCAGAGTGGTGTTGTTGGAAAACACGCAATGGTTGCCAACATGGCAGTCGTGCGCCACGTGCGTGTAGGCCAGCATCCAGTTGTCGTTGCCGATCACGGTGATGCCGCCACCGCCGCCGGTACCGCGATTGATGGTGACGAACTCGCGGATCACGTTGCCGTCGCCGATCACCAGTTCGGTGCGCTCGCCGGCGTACTTCTTGTCTTGTGGCTCGCCGCCGATGGCCGCATGCCCGATGAAGCGGTTGTTGCGGCCGATCCGGGTCGGGCCATGGATCGAGCAATGCGGCCCCACCTCGGTGCCGGCGCCGATCTCCACGTCCGCGCCGATCAGCGAGAACGCGCCGACGCGCACATCGCTGGCCAGCTGCGCCGAGGGATCGATGACGGCGGTGGGATGAATCAAGGGTGCTTGATCACGCATCGTGTCTCACCTCCAAAAACGGATTATTCCTTGGCGCCGGCGCACATGACTTCCGCGCTGGCCACGATTTCGCCGTTGACCTTGGCCTCGCCGTAATAGCATCCCATGTTGCGGATCAGGCGTTTCATCTGCACTTCCAGGATCAGCACGTCGCCCGGCACCACCTGCTTGTTGAAGCGCGCGTTGTCGACCTTGACCATGTAGAACAGCTTGGACAGCGCATCGCGCCCCAGGCCGAGCTGGGTCATCACGCCGCCGGCCTGCGCCAGCGCTTCGATGATCAACACGCCCGGCATCACCGGACGGGTCGGGAAGTGGCCCTGAAAGAACGGCTCGTTGATGCTGACGTTCTTCTGCCCGACGATGCGCTTGGCCTCCAGGTCCAGTTCGATGACCCGGTCGATCAGCAGGAACGGGTAGCGGTGCGGAATCAGCGTCTGGATCTGGTTGACGTCGATCGGCAGCTCGTAAACGGGGTGACTCATGCGTTCTCCTTGCCCACAGCCAGGATGCGCCTTGCCAGCGCATCGAGTTGTTTGAAGCGCGCGGCATTCTTGCGCCACGTGCGATTGTCGGTGAGAGGGGTGCCGGACGAATACTCGCCCGGCTCGTGAATGGAATTGCGCACCACCGACTTGCCGGTGATCACCACCTTGTCGCAGATCTCCAGGTGGCCGACCACGCCGACATGCCCGCCGAGCAGGCAGTAGCGGCCGATCTTGGCGCTGCCGGCAATGCCGGTGCAGCCGGCAATCGCGCTGTGCGCGCCGATGCGGCAGTTGTGCGCGATCTGCACCAGGTTATCCACGCGGACGTCTTCTTCCAGCACGGTGTCTTCCAGCGCGCCGCGGTCGATGCAGGTGTTGGCGCCGATCTCGCAATCGTCGCCGATCACCACCCCGCCAAGCTGCGGCACCTTGATCCAATGGCCGGCATCCATCGCCAGGCCGAAGCCGTCGGCGCCGATCACCGCGCCGGGGTGGATCCGCACGCGCTTGCCCAGCCGCACGCGGGTGACCAGGGTGACCCGGGCCAGCAGCTCGCTGCCGTCGTCCACCACGCAGTCCTCGCCGATGATGCTGCCGGTGCCGATCACGCAGCCATCGCCCACGCGGCTGCGCGCACCGATGCTGACGAACGGGCCGACATGGGCGCCCGGCGAGACTTGCGCGGTGGGGTCGATCACTGCCGACGCATGGATGCCGGGCGCGCGCACCGGCGCCACGTCGAACAGCGCGGCGATCTTGGCGAATGCGGTGTAGGGGTCCTTGGCGACCAGGGCGGTGCCCTTGGCTGCCTCAGCATCGTCGGCGCGCACCACCACCACTGCGGCCTGGGTCTCGGCCAGCTGCGGGCGATAGCGCGGGTTGGACAGAAAGCTCAGCTGCCCCGCGCCGGCATGGGCCAGGGTGGCGACACCGGTGACTTCGATGGTGCCGTCGCCGACGACGGTCAAGCCAAACTGTTCGGCAATCGCACTGGCGGTCAGGTGCATCAGGGTGAACCTCGCGTAAACATTAGGTGGCTGTTTTTACGGAAAAAAAACCCGACCAAAGAGTTGCCAAACATGCGGGCGTATCTCTTCGCAGGTCGCAATCGTGCGGCGAACCTAGGAAGAAGCATATGAAAACTGCCCTCTCCATTGTCGGAAGCCTGCTCCTGCTTGGCGCCGTGACCACTGCGTCGGCCGACGACTTTGCCGATCAGCGTGCCCAGGCGCATGGCTTCTGGGATCAGCAAATTGCCTGCGTCGATGCGTCCGACTGGAGCGCCACCTACACCTGCTTGAGCACCGTTTGGGATAGCTACCGCTAAAAGCTGCGCAGGATCCAGCGGTTCCTAAACAAACAATGGCGGCCCGAGATGTCGGGCCGCCATTGTTGTGCTCACGTCTCTTAGAACTGGCCGCCGAAGGTGAACTGCAGGCGCTCGATCTCGTCGTTGTCTTCCTTCTTCAGCGGGAACGCGTAGCTGATCGAGATGGGGCCGACCGGGGCGCGCCACAACAGCGCCACACCGGTGGAGGCGCGCAGCTCGTTGGCCTTGAAGTTGTCGACGCCGCTGTAGACGTTACCGAAATCGAAGAACGCCGACACGCGGGCCGACGGGCTGTCGAACAGCTTCGGGAAATACATTTCCACCGAGCCGACGGTCTTGAACGAGCCACCCAGCGGCTGACCGCGGGTGAAGCCGTTGATGGCTTCGGAGCGCGGTCCCAGTGTGTTGTCTTCGAAGCCGCGCACCGAGTTGGTACCGCCAGCGTAGAAGTTCTCGTAGAACGGCAGGCCGGTAGCAGTGACGCTGCGGATACGGTTGGTGCCGTTACAAGCCTGCTGGTTCAGCGTCCCATTGGTGACCACACCACAGATGTCGGCCGTGCTGTCCTTGCCGTAGCTGTCGCCGTAGCCCAGTTCGAAGCGCGTGTTCAACACCAGCGCCGGAATGATCGGCCAGTAGTTCGAAATCTGGTAGTTGAGCTTGTAATACTCGACCGTCGAGCCGGGCAGGGTGGTTTCCAGGCCCACGCGCTGGTACATGCCGCGCGTCGGCATGAAGAAGTCGTTGCGTGTGTCGCGCGCCCAGCCGAACTCGGTACGCACGGCCTTGAACGTATCGGTGCCGATCGCTCTGATGTAATCGACAATGGCCTGCGGCGTGGTACCGGAGAAGGTAGTGATCTGGTTGCTGTCCACACCGACCATCGCCGAGACGGTGTCGTTCTCCGTGATCGGCACGCCGAACACCACCTGCGCCGAGCCGTTCTTGCTGTTGAACTGCGCCGTGTTGAAGTCCGAGTAGTCCAGCGAACGCCACGACAGGTTGTACCCCAGCGACACGCCGTCATCGGTAAAGAACGGGTTGGTATACGAGAACGCATAACGCTGCTGGAAGGTGCTGCGCGACGCTTCCACTGCCACACGATTACCACCGCCCAGGAAGTTGTTCTGCGACAACTGTACCGAGGTGGTCACACCGAAGGCCTGCGAGAAACCCAGGCCGAACACGAAGCTGCCCGAGGTGGTTTCCTTGACGTCATAGATCACGTCCACCTGGTCGTTGCTACCGGGCACCGCAGGGGTTTCCACGTTCACCGACTCGAAGTAGCCCAGGCGCTGCAGACGGATCTTGGAACGGTCGATCGCCGCCTGCGAGTACCAGGTGTTTTCGAACTGGCGCATCTCGCGGCGCAAGACTTCGTCCGAGGTGCGGCTATTGCCCTTGTAGAGGATGCGGCGCACGGTCACGCGCGGGCCGGGCACCACCTGCAGGTTCACCGCAACGGTGCGGTCCTCGCGGTTCGGGGTCGGGATCGGATTGACCTTGGCAAACGCGTAGCCGACGTTGCTGAGCGTGTTGGTGATCGCATCGGAGGTGTATTCGAGCAGCGCGCGCGAGAAGATGTCGCCGGCCTTGGGGATCACCAGGCGCTCGATGTCGGCCTGCGGCAGCACGGTGTCGCCGGTGACCTTGATCTCGGAAATCTTGTACTGCTCGCCCTCGGTGACGCCGGCGCTGACGAACATGTCGCGCTTGTCGGGGCTGATCGACACCTGGGTGGAGTCGATGCTGAAGTCCACATAGCCGCGGTCCAGGTACCAGGAATTGAGCTTTTCCAGGTCGCCGGACATCTTTTCCTTGGAGTACTGGTCGTCGCGGCGGTACCACGAGGCCCAGTTGTGCTCCTTGGACTCCCAGTTTTCCAGGATGTCCTCGTTGGCGAACTTTTCCGTACCGATCAGGTTGACGTGGCGGATCTTGGCGGCCTTGCCTTCCTTGATCGCAATCGCCACGTCCACGCGGTTGCGGTCCAGCGGGCTGACCGTGGGGGTGATCTCGACGTTGTACTTGCCGCGGTTGTTGTACTGGCGGGTCAGTTCCTGGGTCACGCGGTCCAGGCTCAGGCGGTCGAAGGTGCCGCCCTCGGTCAGGCCGATGTCGCCCAGGCCCTTGAGCAGCTCCTCGGACTTGATGTCCTTGTTGCCGGTCACGGTGAGCTTGTTGATCGCCGGGCGTTCCTTGACCGTAATCACCAGGATGTTGCCCTGGCGGTCCAGCTGCACGTCCTCGAAGAAGCCGGTGCGGTACAGCGCGCGGATCGAGTCGGCCACCTTGGCATCGTCCACGGTGTCGCCACGGTTCACCGGCAGATAGGTGAACACGGTGCCCGAAGCGATGCGCTGCAGGCCGTCGACGCGGATGTCGCTGGCAACGAACGGCTCGGCGGCCAGGGCAACGGCTGGCAGGCTGAGGCCGGCGGCAAGAGCGAGGGCAAGCAGGCGGCGAGTGGGAAGACGCGTCATGTCACATCCGGTTGGAGTCGATTTCAGGTGTTGCTGGGTGCCGGCGTATGACGACGACAACAGGCGGAAAGAGTGGAGCAGTTTCATCGTGGAACCAGGCCAAGGATGTCGTTGTAGAACGCCAGTCCCATCAGCCCGGCCAGGACCGCCAGGCCGACGTATTGCCCGGCAATCATGGCCCGTTCGCTGATCGGGCTGCCCTTGACCAACTCAATAAGGTAATACAGCAGATGCCCACCGTCCAAGATCGGGATGGGCATCAGGTTGATGATCGCAAGGCTCAGCGACAGCAGGCCCAGGAAATACAGGAACCAGTCGAGCCCGCGTTCGGCCGAGGCATTGGCGGCGCGCGCGATGGTGACCGGGCCGGAGATGTTCTTGACCGAGGCCTGGCCGGTCAGCATGCGCTTCATCATGCCCAGCGAATCGGCGGTCATCCGCCCGGTTTCGCGGATCGCCGCCGGCACCGCGGCAAACAGGCCGTACTGCTGGCGGCTGTCGTACTCCGGG
>NZ_JSZE01000154.1 GCF_000802365.1 Xanthomonas cannabis pv. cannabis | reverse complement strand
GTGTTCGGAATCGCATGTACCACTCTGCGGCGCCGTCTACGCCCGTCTGACGTCTGCTCGCTACGTGCTGTTAGCCACTCTCAGTACACCGGCCGGCCGCCGATGCCGGCCGCTTGCTAGAATTTGCCGTCTTCGCGCGGGCCGCCCGGCCCGCCGCCTCCCGTCTTCAAGGAACACCGCATGAGCATCAAGAGCGACCGCTGGATCAAGCGCATGGCCGAACAGCACGCGATGATCGAGCCGTTCGAGCCCGGGCAGATCAAGCACGACGCCGCCGGGCAGCGCATCGTCAGCTTCGGCACCTCCAGCTACGGCTACGACGTGCGCTGCTCGCGCGAGTTCAAGGTCTTCACCAACATCAACTCGACGATCGTTGATCCGAAGCATTTCGACCCGGGCAGCTTTGTCGACATCGAATCCGATGTCTGCATCATTCCGCCGAACAGCTTCGCGCTGGCGCGTACGGTGGAATATTTCCGGATCCCGCGCGACACATTGGTGGTGTGCCTGGGCAAGAGCACCTACGCGCGCTGCGGCATCATCGTCAACGTGACCCCGCTGGAGCCGGAGTGGGAAGGTCACGTGACGCTGGAATTCAGCAACACCACGCCGTTGCCGGCGCGCATCTACGCCAACGAAGGCGTGGCGCAGATGCTGTTCTTCCAGTCCGATGAAGTGTGCGAGACCTCGTACAAGGACCGCGGCGGCAAGTACCAGGGCCAGACCGGCGTGACCTTGCCGCGGACCTGAGGCAGGGGCTGCCGTGGCCTTCAGCAGGTCGCGGCGGCTTTTCCGCGATAACGCAGCAGCTGGCGCACGCCGGCAGCGATGAGAAAGGCCGGCGACCAGGTGGCGATCAGGTGGCCCACATCCAGATCGGCCAGCCCCAGGTTGTCCAGCAGAAACAACGCGCCCAGGACGATTAGAAACAGAGCGGGAATCAGGCGGTAGTGCATCGCGACATCCTCGGTTGGTGTGAGGCCATGCTGCGCGCGATACGGCTGCCGATCAGGTGCCAGAAGTCAACAGTTGCGGATGACAGTCGTCATGTTGCATCCCTACTGAGCGCGTCAGGATGGTTGACCAGGGCATGCAATGCGTTGCCTGTCAGTTTTCGGGCAGATGCGGCAGAGCAAGATGTCCTGGCGCAGGGGGCAGTCGGCAAGTGCAGGAGCTTGGCCCGTACCCTCATCCGCCCCTGTGGGGCACCTTCTCCCCCCATAAAGGAGGGTAATGTCCCGACGGGAGAAGGGAGCGCCCGGTGATTCGTTTGCAACGCCAGGACCAGAACCGGGCATCACCTCCCTGGAATCACAGCAAGCCGCCGAACGGAGAACCCTGTTTGGACGGAGAACCTTCAGCGCAAGCACGCCGCTCTGACGATTCCCCAATCCCGATTCCCGAATCCCCGCCCGACCTACTTGCCGCGCCCGAACAGCATCCCGATGCCGCAGGCGACCAGCGCCGCCGGCCACCAGGTGGCGATCAGCCGGCCAAGACTGAGATTGGTCCAGCCCAGGTTGTTGGCCAGGAACAGCAGACCCACCAGGATCAGGATCAGCGCGGCGACGACATTGGATTTCATGCGAGAAGGCAGTTTGGCGAACGGGCGCCTATCGTAGCCGTTGCGCCCATGCTGCGACACGCTCCTGCAGGGCGTCGGCGGCAAATCGCTGCGCACTGCCACTGCCCCAGACCGGCCCGGGCCAGGCCGCATCGCCCGGATGACGGCCGACCAGGTGCACGTGCAGCTGCCGCACGATATTGCCCAGCGCACCGAGATTGAGCTTGCCCACGCCGGGCTCCACGCGCAGCAACTGCGACAGCTGGTTGATTTCGGCCAGCAACAGGCGCTGCTGGCCGCCATCCAGATCGATCCACTCGCTGACATCGGCCACCCGTGGCACCAGCACCAGCCACGGGAAGCGTGCGTCGTCCATCAGGCGGACCTGCGACAACGGCCCGTCGGCGACGAACACCGTGTCGGCCGCCAGGCGCGGATCCAGCTGAAACCCGTCCGCTGCAGCACTGCCGGATGCCGGTGCACTCATCCCAGGTGCGCTTCGAAGAAGCCCAAGGTGCGTTCCAGCGCGCGTTCGGCGCTGTCGGCGTCGTAGTGGGTGGGGTCGATGCTGCGATTGAAGGCATGGCCGGTGGGGTACACGAAGGTTTCCATCTGCGGCAGCTTCTCGCGATGCGCCTGGATCGCTTCCGGCGGGATGCTGGCGTCCTGTTCGCCGAAGTGGAACATCACCGGCGCCTTGGGCGTTTCGTCCAGCAGCTGGGTGTTGCGGCCGCCGTAATAGCTCACCGAGGGCAGGCCCAGGCGGATGGCCGACAACAGCGCCACCGAGCCGCCCCAGCAATAGCCCACCGTGCCCACCTTGCCAGCGCGGGTCAGCAGTGTGGCGGCGGATTTCACCACCTCCACCGCGCGCTCCAGGCCGACCGCATTGGCCAATGCCAGACCGCGCTGGAGGCTTTCCTGGTCGTAGGGCAGCTGCACGTCCTTTTCTTCCAGATCGAAGAAGGCCGGTGCAAGCACCTCGTAGCCGCGCGCGGCGTAATCGTCGGCGACCGCGCGGATATGTTCGTTGACGCCAAAGATCTCCTGAATCACCACCAGGCCGCCGCGCGGGCTGGAGGCGGGGGTGGCGTGCCAGGCGGCAACCTGGCCGTCGGGGGTGTCGAGCGTGGTCCAGTGACCCATGGGAATTCCTGATGTGCAGCGGGCGAGGCGCGCATTATCGACCGGACCGGCATCGTGAAAAGTGAGGGTTTCGCAAAGCCGACCCCGCTGGCGATGCACGGCGGTTCAGGGCGCTGCCCGCGCGCCGCTATAATTGGCCCTGCCCAGGCCCCAGGCCGCTCCACTCCCAGGCTCCTGCTTCCATGTCCCAGCTGAACCCCAAAGTCGGCTTCGTCAGCCTTGGCTGCCCGAAGGCGCTCGTCGATTCCGAACGCATCCTCACCCAGCTGCGCGTGGAGGGCTACGACATCGTGCCCAGCTACGACGCCGCCGACGTGGTGGTGGTCAATACCTGCGGCTTCATCGATTCGGCGGTGACCGAATCGCTGGATGCGATCGGCGAGGCGATGAACGCCAACGGCAAGGTGATCGTGACCGGCTGCCTGGGCAAACGCCCGGAGCAGATCCGCGAGGCCTACCCGCAGGTGCTGGCGGTGTCCGGCCCGCAGGACTACCAGAGCGTGATGGAAGCGGTGCACGCCGCGCTGCCGCCGCGGCACGACCCGTTCGTGGATCTGGTGCCGGACTACGGCATCAAGCTGACGCCGCGGCATTACGCGTATCTCAAGATTTCCGAAGGCTGCAACCATCGCTGCAGCTTCTGCATCATCCCCTCGATGCGCGGCGATCTGGTGTCGCGTCCGGTGGACGAGGTGTTGCGCGAAGCCGAACGGCTGGTGCGCGGCGGGGTCAAGGAGCTGCTGGTGGTCTCGCAGGACACCTCCGCCTACGGCGTAGATCTGAAGTACGCCGAGCGCCCGTGGCGCGACCGCATGTACCAGACCCGCATGAAGGCGTTGTGCGAAGGCCTGTCCGAGCTGGGCGTGTGGACGCGCCTGCATTACGTCTATCCGTACCCACACGTGGACGACGTCATTCCGCTGATGGCCGACGGCAAGCTGTTGCCGTATCTGGACATCCCGTTCCAGCACGCCAGCCCGCGCATCCTCAAGCTGATGAAGCGCCCGGGCGCGGTGGAAAAAACCCTGGAGCGTGTGCAGCGCTGGAAGGCGATGTGCCCGGAGATCACCGTGCGCTCGACCTTCATCGTTGGCTTCCCCGGTGAAACCGAGGCCGAGTTCGCGTCCATGCTGGACTTCCTGGACCAGGCGCAGCTCGATCGCGTGGGGGCGTTCGCGTATTCGCCGGTCGATGGCGCCAGTGCCAATGCGCTGCCGGACCAGGTGCCGGAAGAAGTGAAGCAGGAGCGCCTGGCGCGCTTCATGGCCAAGCAGGCGGAGATCTCTGCGCTGCGTCTGGAAGCCAAGATCGGCAGCGTGCAGCAATGCCTGGTGGATCTGATCGAAGACGACATCGCGGTGGCACGTTCGCGCGCGGACGCACCGGAAATCGACGGCCTGGTGCATATTCAAAACGGCGGCGAGCTCAAGTTGAAGGTGGGCGACCTGGTCGACGTGGAAATCACCGACAGCGACGAGCACGACCTGTTCGGCGATGCGCTGCCGGCCAATGGCGCGATCCAGCAAGGGCGGTCGTTGAATCTGCAGATGGTGTAACCGGCCACGTGTCGGGACACCGCAGTCCGTAGGAGCGCGCTTGTGCGCGATGAGGCGTTATCGATAAGGCCCCATCGCGCATAAGTGAGCTTCTGCACGCGCCAAGGCCATCCTGGCCCCGGCCGCCGAGCGTCAGCGGAATGCAATCACGCGGGCTACTGGCCGGTGTAATCTACCGACACCACCACGAAGCTGTGCTTGCCAGACGGCAGTTGCGCGTCGAATTCGTCGTCCACGCGCTTTTTCAGCAGCGCGCGCGCCAGCGGCGAATCGATGCTGATCCAGCCGCGTGCGGCATCGGTTTCGTCCGGGCCGACGATGCGGTAGCGCAGCAGCTCGCCGCTGTCGGCATCTTCCAGTTCCACCTGGGCGCCGAAAAACACCGCCTGCGGGTCGGTGGGCGCGGTGTCCACCACGCGCAGCGCTTCCAGGCGCTTGCTCAGGTAGCGCACGCGGCGGTCGATCTCGCCCAGCTGCTTCTTGCGATAGGTGTACTCCGCGTTTTCCGAGCGGTCGCCTTCCGCAGCGGCCGCAGCCAGTGCGCGCACCACCTCCGGCCGGCGCACGCGCCACAGCTCTTCCAGCTCGGCCTTGAGGCGCGCATGGCCTTCCGGGGTGATCAGTGCGGTGCTTTTTTCGGCAGGCGGGCGCCAGCGGCTCATGGTCGGGCGTGGCATCGAACGGCGGGGGCGCGATGCTAGCGCGCATGGCGTGCTTGCGCATCTGCCGCCGCACAGCGAAGCTTTCCGCCATTCTCGGACACGGATGTCGTCATGCTGCTCATGCCGCTGCACAAACCCTGGTCGCGCCAGAACATTCCCTGGGTGACGCTGCTGCTGGTGCTGATCAACGTGGTCGTCTACGTCGGTTATCAGCGCAAGGACGATGCGCTGGTCGAGGATGCCGTGCGCTATTACGTCGACTCCGGGCTGGGCACGCTGGAAGCCGCGGCGCACGCCCGCTATCTGGAACAGACCAGCGACCCCAGGTTGCGTGCTGCGCGGCAGGGCAAGCTGGCTGCCGCTCCTGCGCGCCAGCGCACCGCCTATCTGGCCCACCTGACAATGCACGATGTCGCCTTTGCGCAGGCATTGCGCCGCGGCACGCTATTCAACAACGAAGAACAGCTGCGCCAATGGCAGGGCTTGCGTGCGCTGTACGACGCGCGGCTGTCCAGGGTACTCACGTTGCGCCATCTGCAACGCAGTTCCGAATGGTCGCCTGCGCGCATGCTGTCGGCCACCTTCCTGCATGGAGACCTGAATCATCTGTTCGGCAACATGGTGTTTCTGCTGGCGCTGGGTACCTTGCTGGAAGGTGCGATCGGCAGCGGATGGTTCCTGCTGCTGTACCTGGCGGGCGGTTTCGGCGCCAGTGCGGCGAGCCTGTGGTGGCGTTGGGGTCAGCCCGGTGGCGGGCTGGGCGCGTCCGGCGCCATTGCCGCACTGATGGGCGCATTTTGCGTGGTCTGGGGCCGCCGTCGGGTGCGGTTCTTCTACTGGTTTTTCGTGGTGTTCAACTACGTGCGTGGGCCTGCAATCCTGTTGCTGCCGCTATGGCTGGGCTGGGAAATCTACAGCCTGCTGTGGAGCGAGAACGGCTCGGTGGCGTTCGAGGCGCATGCCGGCGGCCTGGTCAGTGGCGCGCTGCTGGGCGCGATCCTCGTGGCCACGCGTCAGATCCGCCCGGCGTTCATGGACGAGCACGCGCCTGCGCAGGCCGATGACCGCTGGGCGCGCGCGCAGTCGCATCTGGGGCGTATGGAAAACCGTGAGGCAGAGCGGTTGCTGGCCGAGCTGGCCGATGAAATGCCGCAGAGCCTGGAAATCGCGCTGGCGCGCTACCGCGTTGCACGCAATGCCGGGAGCAGGCAGGACACGCTGCGACACGCGCAGACTATGTTGCGCCTGCCGTCGCATACGGCAGAACAGACACAACTCCAGCTGGGCGTGGCAGCAGAGCTGGGCAAGGACCTGGCCCTGTGCGAGCTGCCGGCTCGCATGGCCTTGGTCGACGCCTGCCTCGGCAACGGGCTGCTGGCCGATGCCGAGCGTGTGTTGAAGGACTGCGAAAGCGACACGCCGCGGGCCGAGCTTGCCCAGCGATGGTTCGTGCTGGCATTGCGCCACGGCGACCTGCACGCCGGGGAGCAGCGCACGCGGTTGCTGCGCCAGGTGCTGGACCAGTTTCCCGAGCAGGGGCAGGCAGCCAAGGCACGGTTTCTGCTCGAGAACGGATGAGCGTGGCGAACGACACCTAGCGGCGCGTTGTCAGGTGGGGGGACGACGCGGAGAAGGCGGAGTGCGCGCGAGGTATCCGCCGATTCGAACGCATGCCGCGCCCGCCTGGCAATGAGCGCAGTGGTTCTGTCAGCGGCTATCAGGTGGCCGCAGCCATCGGCCGACGTGCCACGCTGACGATCGCTCGCGCCTCTGCGGCTGTCTTTACGCCGGCTGGATCGCAACCGCGCGCAATGCCGCATCCAGCTTTGCGCGCTGCGCTGCATCGTCGCAGCGCTCCGTTGCGTGTTGCAGCAGCGCACGTGCCTGGTCGTCGCGGCCGAAGCGCTCGGCCAGCATCAGGCCCGCGTCCAGCGACCAGCTCGGCAGCATCGGGTCGCGCGGCCAGGCTGCGATGGCGGCCAGCAAGCCATCGGTGGCCAGCTGGAACTGCCCGGCCATCTTGGCGCGCTCGGCCAGCAGGGTGGCCTGCTCCGGCAGCAGCGGGGTGAAAGCGGGGTCGCTGTCCAGCGCTTCGCGCTGCAGTGCGAGCGCGCGGCGTTCCTGCTTTTCCTGCAGCAGGCGGTTGATGTAGTGCCGGGTGTGTTCGTGTAGTTCGTCGCTGCGATGGTGCTGTCGGAGCAGGCGCTGATACAGCTCGTGCACCGCCAGGCTCACCGCACGCGAGCGCACCGCACCGCGCACTGCCTGAAAGGCCTCGTCGGTGTGACCCTCGCGCACATGGTGTTCGGCCTCATCGAGCAGGCGCTGATCCGGATCGGCACGTTCCTGTACGTCGCCGCCATTAGGGGTATAGCCCAGCGCTTCGTGGTACTGGTAGACCAGATACCCCATCAGATGGAAGCTGGCGAACAGGGCCCAGATGGAGGCCACCAGCGTGGTCGCCTCGCGCACGATGGGCGGCAGATATGTCAGTGCAATGAACGCCGCCGCCGTGCCGCTGCCCTGGATCACATACAGCAGCCCGTAGGCGGCCAGATACGGCCAGCCGATGCGCATCGCCATGTCGATCGACACCGCAGGGTTCAACGCGCGCCGCAGGCTGCCATCGATGGCAAGCGAAATGAGCATGCCGGGCAACAGCAGCAGGGTTGCCACATAGGCGATGGTCAGCCCGAACGGGCCCGCGACCACGGCGGCCGCGCCGATCACGATGCCCAACGCGATGGCCAGCAGGATCAGGCGCAGCACCGCGCTGTCGAAGCTGTTGTATCCGAGCCGGGGCGCATCGGCTTGCCCATCGGCGGTGTGGCGCAGGATGTCGAAGGCGTAGGTGTAGGTCGCCATGCCCAGCACGCCCATGACGAGCAGCTTCAGAATGCCCGGCAACACCAGCAATGCACTGCATAGCGTCAGCGCGATCAGCGCATACAGCGCCGAGCCGCGCAGCGGGTAAGTGGCAATGGCGGGAATGCGGGTCCAGAACGGCGCAGGCGCGGCCTTCACGGCCTTGCGCGCGCGAAAACGGTCTTCCATGACGCTCCCCAAGCGTGTGATGTGAAGGGATTGTGCGACCATGCGCGGCCTCGTGCAATTGGGCGTTGACGCCTTCCGGCCACTGCGGTTCGGGCGGGTCAGCTGCTTGCGGCCTGCCGCTCGCTGTCGCCGGTTCGCCGCGTGGGGCCGCGCGCCCCAGATGCCATGCGCTTCCCGTGCCATCCCATGGCGCCTGTCCTTTTCCTATCGCAAGGAGCTCCGCGTGAATCCATCGACCCTGGACACCCCGCAGGTCCGTATTCGCAGCATCGATGTGCTGTCCGACAACTGGTATGTGCTCCGCAAGGTCACCTTCGACTTCCTGCGCAAGGACGGCCGTTGGCAGACCCTGTCGCGCGAGGCATACGACCGCGGCAACGGCGCCACCATCCTGCTCTACAGCCGCGCCAGGCAGACGGTGATGTTGACCCGGCAATTTCGCCTGCCGACGCTGCTCAATGGCAATCCGGACGGCCTGTTGATCGAGGCCTGCGCCGGCCTGCTGGACCGCGACGATCCGCAGACCTGCATCCGCAAGGAAACCGAAGAGGAAACCGGCTACCGCATCGATCACGTGCGCAAGGTATTCGAGGCCTTCATGAGTCCGGGCTCGGTCACCGAGCGGCTGTACTTCTTCGTCGGCGAATACTTCGACGGCGACAAGGTGAGCGACGGCGGCGGCGTCGAAGAGGACGGCGAGGAGATCGAGGTGCTTGAACTGTCACTCGACGGTGCGCTGGCAATGATCGGCTCCGACGAGATCGCCGATGCCAAGACCATCATGCTGCTGCAGTACGCCAAGCTGCATGGCGTGCTGGACTAGCTCGCGGATGAGCACCCGTGAGCGCAAGCGTTGATAGGCGGCTTGTCGTGCGTTGGAACCTGCAAGACGACAAAGTCACGCGGCTTACGCGTTACAAGGCAGGTGAACCGCATCAGCAGAATCGTGACGGCCAGTCCACCAGGAGCCTGCTTGAAAATCGCTTGTCTCGCGGCAAAGGCCTTCGCGCGAAGATAGGGCGCGCCGCCGTCAGCGCGTTCCTCTCAGCACCTTGTCGTATTCTTCGTATCCTTGCTCATGGCATTCCTTGGTGGGCGTCGAGCTCAGCGCTTTCCGCCAAAAATGCTTCCAAAAATACCGCGCACGATCTGCTGCCCAATCTTGTTGCCGATGGTGCGCGAGGTCTGCTTGGCCATCGTTTCCAGCATGCCCTGGCGGCGTCCGGTGCCGAACACGGCATCGTGACCGCCTTACCGAAGCCGCTGTCCTGCGCGTCCTCCTGCGCGCGGCTGCGGGCGGGTGGGGCGGCGGTCTGCGTGGCCACCTGTTCCACGCGGCGTACCAGCAGTTCGGCGGCCGATTCGCGATTGATCGCGGTGTCGTAGCGGGTACCAACCGGGCTGGCCGCGCGGACCTGCGCGCGTTCGGGCGCGCTGATGGCGCCCATGCGGCAACGCGGCGGCGCGATCAGCGTCTGCTGCACCGGCGCCGGCACGCCCTTGCCCTGCAATGGCGATACCAGGGCTTCGCCGGTGCCCAGGCTGGAAATGGCGCTGGCCACGTCGAGCTTGGGATTGGCCACGAAGGTTTGCGCGGCGGTCTTGACCGCCTTCTGGTCACGCGGGGTGTAGGCGCGCAACGCGTGCTGTACGCGGTTGCCGAGCTGGCCGAGGATGGTGTCCGGGATGTCGTCGGGAAACTGCGAGCAGAAATACACCCCGACGCCCTTGGAACGAATCAAGCGCACCACCTGTTCGATGCGCTGCACCAGCGCGGCCGGCGCATCGTCAAACAGCAGGTGCGCCTCGTCGAAGACGAACACCAGCTTGGGCTGGTCCAGGTCGCCCACTTCCGGCAAGCCCTCGAAGAGTTCGGACAACAACCACAGCAGGAAGGTGGAATACAGCTTCGGCTTGAGCACCAGTTGATTGGCCGCCAGGATGCCGATCACGCCGCGGCCATCCGGGGCCACGCGCATCAGCTCGGCCAGTTCCAGCGCCGGTTCACCGAAGAACTGCTCGCCGCCGTCCTGCGCCAGCCGCAGCAGCGCGCGCTGGATCGCGGCCACCGACTGCGCCGACACCAGTCCGTAACTGGTGGACAGTTCCTTGCGCTCTTCCACCACCAGCGCCAGCAACGCGCGCAGGTCGTCCAGATCCAGCAGCAACAGGCCACGGTCGTCGGCGAGCTTGAACACGATGTCGAGTACGCCGGACTGGGTGTCGTTGAGTTCCAGGATGCGCGCAAGCAGGGTGGGGCCCATTTCGCTCACGGTGGTGCGCACCGGGTGGCCGAGCTGACCGAACAGGTCCCAGAACACCACCGGGCTGGCGGCCGGCGCGTAGTCGGCGATGCCCACATCCGTGGCGCGCTGCAGCACAGCGGGCGCGCCGTCGCCGGCCACGGCCAGCCCGGCGACGTCGCCCTTCACGTCGGCCAGGAACACCGGCACCCCCAACCGCGAAAAGCCTTCGGCCAGGGTCATCAGGGTCACGGTCTTGCCGGTGCCGGTGGCGCCGGCCACCAGACCATGTCGATTACCGAAGCGGCCTTCCAGGGTGACCGGGATGTCGTCGGTAACGCCTTTGCCGAGCAGGAACGAGGCCATGGCACAGATCCGGTGGAAGAAAGACGCCGATTCTAGCGGGCAACCTCGCCCGTCCGGGCAGGCGATAACGACTTGGGGACTGGCCCTGCGATCGGGTTGGCACGCCTGCGGCGAGTGGCGGTCGGCGCTGCACCGTCCCGTCCTCGAACCGCCGTACCGATGCGATGTGGCTGCGTGTCGCTCGCTCGCCAAGCTAACGGGCCACTGACCCTGGCGTCCGCCGCGCCTTGCCCCGGTATCGCCCCGGCGGCTACCCTGCCTGCCTTTCCGCTGTACTGCCTACGATGCCGCTCGCTCATTTTGGTTTGCGCCCATGGCCTGTCCTGGCTGTGGTGGCGCTGATGTCTGTCGTCCCCGCCGCCCACGCGATCTCCAAACGCGACACGGAGAAGGCCGCCGCGCTCGATGCGCGCATGGCCGCCGCCGAAAAGCGCTACCGCGATGCGCTGGTGCTGGTGAACAACTCCGATCCGAAGGGCACCGCCGAGGGCGACGCTGCACTGGAGGACATGGAAGACGTCATCGACGCCTGCATCAAGCAGCGCGGTTGCCTGGTCGCCAATCAACTGGCCACCTACAAGCGCCTGCTCAAGGCGCGCGCCGACGCCGAAGCGCCGGCCGCCGAAGACCCGGAAGATGACGACACCCTGCTGCAGGCCGACCCCGACCATCTCGGCCCGGCTTCCAATGGCGTGCCCGAAGCGGCGCGGGCGGCGACGCTGCTCAACGACCAGCGCCACGAGTTCGACAAGATGGTCCAGTACAATCCGGCGGTGCAGGCCGGCATCCGGCGCTGGCTGACCGACATGCGCCCGGCGCTGATGACCAGCTACGACAACTACAGCAACCTGCGCGGGGTGATGTGGCCGGAATGGCAGAAGCGCGGGCTGCCGGAGGCGCTGCTGTTCGGCATCATGGCCAAGGAATCCAACGGCAAGGTGCACGCCAATTCGCGCGCCGGCGCGGCCGGACTGATGCAGTTCATGCCGGCCACCGGGCGCCGTTTCGGGCTGGGCCCGGACGGCACCGGCTTCGACACGCGCTTCGATGCACGCAGCGCCGCCGAAGCCAGCGCCGCCTATCTCAACGAGCGCATGGCCGGGCTCAACCGCAGCATCGAGCTGGCACTGGCGGCCTACAACGGCGGCGAAGGGCGCGCGGCACGCGTGTTTTCGCAATTTGGCGGGCGCGGCTTCTGGGAACAGGATGTCTATAACCAGTTCCCGGCCGAAACCAAGGACTACGTGCCGATGGTGATCGCGGCGGCGTGGATCTTCCTGCACCCGCGACAGTACGGCGTGGACTTCCCCAAGCTCGACGCGCAGCCGGCCACGCTCAAGCTGGCCAAGTCGACCACGATCTACGAACTCACCATCTGCCTGGGGGGCATGGGCGCGCGTGATGGCTACATGCGTGCGCTGCGCAACCTCAACCCGCGCTACGAATCCGATGGCTGGATTCCGGCCGGCACCGTCATCAACGCCACCAACCGCATCGCCAGCCTGTACACGCGTTACTGCGTGAGCGGCCCGCGTGCGGACCTGGCACGCACCCTGATCACGGCCGATCTCAACAACGCCATCGTGCGCAGCAGCGCATCGCCGGAGTACGTGCCAAGCGTGGCGGTCGGCGACGTGAGCCCGATGGCCGGCGTGCCGACCACCGTGGCCACCGGCCAGCCGGCGGTCGCCAAGCCCAAGGCCAGGCAGGCGCGCAGCTACACCATCGCCAAGGGCGACACGCTCGGCCGCGTCGCAAACAAGTATCGGTGCGAGATCAAGGAGCTGGCCAAGGCCAACGGCCTGAAGGCCCCGGCGTATGCGCTCAAGCCGGGGCAGAGCATCAAGCTGGCGGGCTGCGACCGCTGAGTTGCGCGCGTGGTGCCGTGCTGATGGCCGCACCCTTTAGACGGCGGTGCGCATCGGCCTGAACCCGCTGGCGTGGGAGCAGGCCAGGCCGCGCGAACGCCGCTCCGTTAGCCCGGGTCTGGGCAGCGTGTTTTCAATCGAAGGTTTGGCAACGGCGCGCGGGTGTGCGACGCCTTGTCGGGAATGCCTCGTCGCGGCCAGATTCGCTCCTACGATGGCGGCGAGCGCACGACAAGGCTGCTTGCCGTAGGAGCGGACCTGGCCGCGACGAAGCCGTCCAAGTAGTCCTGTTGTGTGCAGTGTGTTGCGTTATCTGGGCTGAGCAAAACGGCGCGCGTAGGAGCGACGCATCGTTGGGAATCCCTGGCCGCGACCAGGTCCGCTCCTGATACGGTGTCGTTGCAATTCACTGGCGACGCGCAAGCGCTTGCCCGAGCCGCACCGATGTCTCGGCAGCAAGTGCACCATCGAGCGTGGCCACACCCGGCGGCAGCAGCACGATCACGGTCGAGCCATAGTTGAAGCGAGCCATCTCCGCAAACCGTTCCAGCACGATGCCCTTGCCGCGGTAATCCTTGCGGGTGATGCGGTCGCCATAGCGCGGAATCTCCACGCCGCTCCAGACCGTCTCCACGCCGGAGACCAGCAGCGCGCCCACCATCACCGACGCCATCGGGCCAAAGTCGGTGTCGAAGTGGCACACCAGCCGCTCGTTGCGCGCGAACAGGCGCGGCACATTGCGCACCGCGTCCGGGCCCACGCTGAACAGCCGCCCGGGAACATGCACGGTTTCGCGCAGGGTGCCGGTCCACGGCATATGCACGCGGTGATAGTCCTTGGGCGACAGGTACACGGTGGCGAACAGGCCGTTGTTGAACGGCACTGCGGCCGCTTCATCGCCGAGTAACTCGGCGGCGGTGAACGACTGCCCCTTGGCCTGGAAAATGCGGCCGTTCTCGATCGGGCCGAGCTGGCTGATGCGGCCGTCGGCCGGCATCAGCAACGCTGCCGGGTCGGCATCGGGCACGCGCGCGCCGGGCTTCAAGGCGCGGGTGAAAAACGCGTTGAAGGTGGGGTAGGCGCGCGGGTCAGGCTCCTGCGCTTCGCTCAGGTCCACGCCGAATTTGCGCGTCACCGTGTCGATCAACCACTGCTTGGTGGACGGCGTCTGCGAGTAGGCCAGCGCGCGCGCCATGGACGACAGCAACCGGTGAGGCAGCACGTAGGTCAGGGAAGTGACGAAACTCACGGGGCGGTTACCTTGGTCAGCTGTTGGAGGTCGGCGGCAATCGCCTTGGGATCGAGCGGGGGACGGATCAGGCCGGCCAGGCGGCCCTGCGGGTCGAGCACGGCGATGCCAGCCGAGTGATCCATGCTGTAGTCGTTGGGATTCTGCTCGAAGCCCTTGCCCGGCACCTTCTGGAACACGAAGCCCAGCGCGGTGGCAAAGCGCTCCAGCGCCGGCACGTCCGCCGTGGCGGCCAGGGTGTCCTTGTGGAAGGCATGCGCGTATTCGCCCAGCCGCGCGGGCGGGTCACGCTGCGGGTCCACCGAGACGAACAGCACGCGCGGGCGCAGGCCATCGGGAATGCTTTCCCACTGCTGCTGCGCCACCGCCAGATCGGTCAGCGTGGTCGGGCACACGTCCGGGCAGAAGGTGAAGCCCAGAAACACCAGCGTCCAATGCCCCTTCAGTTCACCTGGCACCAGCTGGGTGCCGTCGGACTGGCGCAGGCTGAACTGCGGCAGCGGGCGCGGCTGCGGGTAAAAGGTGATGGTCCGGGTGGGTGGCCA
This sequence comes from Xanthomonas cannabis pv. cannabis, assembly GCF_000802365.1. GTDB lineage: Bacteria > Pseudomonadota > Gammaproteobacteria > Xanthomonadales > Xanthomonadaceae > Xanthomonas > Xanthomonas cannabis. The sequence goes on along the minus strand of NZ_JSZE01000154.1, from coordinate 1,481 downwards.
GGGCGAGCTGGGCGCGCCGCCGGAGAACTTCTGCCCCAGCAAGAGCCCCAGGCCGGCGGCCAGCGCCACCAGCAGCACGATGCCGGTATTGCGATTGAACATGGCGGTTTCCAGTGCAACGGACGCTCATGATACCGATCCGACCTCTATAATCGGGGGCCGATTCCTCTTTAGTTGTTGCCATGACTGCCGCCGCGGCCGACGAACTGCACACCATCATCGACCTGATCCGCTACGGCACCAGCCGTTTCAATGCAGCCGGTCTGACCTTCGGCCACAGCTACGACAACGCGCTGGACGAAGCCACCCAGCTGGTGCTGCACAGCCTGCATCTGCCGCACGACCTGGGCCCGGCCTACGGCCAGGCGCGTCTGCTGCGTGAGGAAAAAGTGCGGGTGCTCGGCCTGTTCGAGCGTCGCATCACCGAGCGCGTCCCGGCGGCGTACCTGACCGGTGAAGCCTGGTTCGCCGGGCTGAGTTTCAAGAGCGACGCGCGTGCGCTGGTGCCGCGCTCGCCGATCGCCGAGCTTATCGAAGCCGGCTTCGAGCCCTGGCTGGGCGGCCGTGAAGTGACCCGCGCGCTGGACCTGTGCACCGGCTCGGGCTGCATCGCCATTGCCATGGGCCACTACAACCCGCACTGGGATGTGGATGGCGTGGACATCAGCGACGACGCGCTGGCACTGGCCGCCGACAACAAGGCGCGCCTGCATGCCGACAACGTCACCCTGCTCAAGTCGGATCTGTTCACTGGCCTGGCCGGGCGCCGGTACGACCTGATCGTCACCAACCCGCCGTACGTCACCAACGACGAAACCGATGCGCTGCCGCAGGAGTATTCCTACGAGCCCGAACTCGGCCTGCGTGCGGGCGACGATGGCCTGGATCTGGTGCTGAAGATCCTGCGCGATGCGCCGCAGCACCTGAGCGAAGACGGTCTGCTGATCTGCGAAGTGGGCGAGTCCGAGCAGCACCTGATCAAGCTGCTGCCGGAACTGGATCTGGCCTGGGTCGAGTTCAAGGTCGGGCAGATGGGCATCTTCGCGGTGGAATGCCGCGAGCTGATCGCACACAACGCGCGCATCGCCGAGTTGGCCGGTGCGCGCTGAGCCGCCCGCATCCCGCCCGCAGCTGAGCGATCTCGTGCTGTTGGTGCCGGTATCCCTCTTCGGTATGTGCATTCCGCTGGGGCTGCTCGACGTGGTGTTTCGTTTGTTCAACCCGATGTACGGCGGCCCGGCACTGCAGCGCTGGTCGAGCGCTGCGGCGGAGATCGGGTTTGGCTTGACGGCGTTTTTCGGCCTGGTGTCGGCCTGGATCGTGGTGGCCAGTTCGGATGCGACCTTGCGCACGCATCGCCGGCGTACGGCGGTCGTGGCACTCGGCTTGCTCGGAGGGATCGGCGTGGCGGTGCATCTGCTGGCCGACTGGGTGCTCGGTGGCCGTGTCGAGTCGGGAATGTTTCTGGTAGTGGTCAGTGG
>NZ_JSZE01000153.1 GCF_000802365.1 Xanthomonas cannabis pv. cannabis | reverse complement strand
GGATACGGCGGCGGTCAGGGCGGCGGGCAGGATTACGCGCCGCGTCGTCAGCAGCCGGCCCAGCAGCAATCGGCGCCGCCGATGGACGATTTCGCGGACGACGACATCCCGTTCTGAGCCGCGTTGTCGCCCTCGTCATCCGGAAGGCCCGCCATGTGCGGGCCTTCTGCATTCAGTGTCATCGGGAACCAGGCGTCACCGGCTGGCGGGACGGTTCGCTGTCCAGCAGCGGCTGACGTCGTCGGCGAGGCGGCGACCGGACTGGCGCCTGATTACGCCGATGTGCGATCCCGCCCGCTTTGCTTGGCACGGTAGAGCGCCGAATCGGCGTCGTGCACGATGGCGTCCGGCGTCTGCGGTGTTTCGCCCGGTTCGAAGGTCGCGGCGCCCACGCTGACGGTGACATGCGCGCTGGTCGGGCTGGACAGATGCATCAGGCCCAGGCCGGCCACGGCGCTGCGCACGGCATCGGCCAGGCGCAACGCGCCGGCGGCATCGGTATGCGGCAGGATCATGCCGAACTCTTCGCCACCGTAGCGGGCCGCCACGTCTTCGCTGCGGCGCGAGCAGGCCGCGATGGCGCCGGCAATCAGGCGCAGGCAGGCATCGCCATTCACATGGCCATAGGTGTCGTTGTAGAGCTTGAAGTGGTCCACATCGATCATCAGCACCGATAACGGCGACTGCTGGTGCACTGCTTCGCGCAATGCTTGCGACAGGCGGTAGTCGAACGCGCGCCGGTTGGCGATGCCGGTCAGTGCATCCACCCAGGCTTCGGAGCTGAGCTTGGCCTCGTTGCGATGCATGCGGCGCAGTTGCAGGTCCAGCCAGATGCCCACGCCCAGCAGCACGATGCAGCCGAGTGCGGCAATCACGATCCGCTGGGTTGCTGCCTGCCGCCAATTGGCCAGCGCATCGTCCACCGACACACCCGTCAGCACGGTCAACGGATACGGGCGCGCCGGAGCGAAACTGGAGATGCGCTCCACGCCGTCGATCGGCGAACGATAGGTCGCAGTGCCGTGCTTGCGCGCGCGCATGGTGACGTAGATCGAGGTGCCCGCGATCGAGGTGCCGATGACGTCGTGTTTGTCGGGCCGGCGTACCAGCACGATGCCATCGTCGTTGGTCATGCCGATGGTGCCGTTCGGGCCGACTTCGAAGGTGCTGTAGTAATTCTGGAAATACTTCAGCTGCAGCGTCACCAGCACCACACCGGCAAATTCGCCATCGCTGTCGTTGAGCCGGCGACTGAGGGTCATCACCCAGCTGCCATCGGAACGGCTCCGCACGGGTGGGCCCGCCAGCGACAATGCATCGCGGTGGTCGCGGTGATATCTGAAATAGGCGCGGTCGGCGTTGTTGTGGGTGCGGGGCGTGCTGTCCAGCGATGAGCTGACCCAGCTGCCGTCGGCCGCATAGATGAAGATGCCATGCAGGCGGTCCGAGCGCCTGGCCTCACGGACCAGAAACTCGTGCATCGCCGAGTGCGCGCCGTTTTTGCCTTGATCGTGTTCGACCCGCGAGACCAGGCCCGACAGCACCGCGTCGGCGATGGACAGGGTGTCGCTGGCATGCTGAGCCAGCGAATTAGCCAGATTCAACGACTGCGCCTCGGCGCTGCGCAGGGCGCTCGCGCGCTCCTCATGGATGGACCAGTACTCCGAACCGAGCAGCAGTAGCCACGAAATGGTCAGCACGAAGTGCAACGCGAGGCGTTGTGCACGTTGGCGCCACCGCTTGGTTGTTGACGTCACTGTGGCTACCTGTATGGACACCAGGGCGATGCAACCGGTGTGCCAGCCTACGCGTGGCCGCAGTGGCAACCGTGTGCAGTCGCGCAACCACAGCGCCGATCCGTGATTGGCAGCGCACTGCTGCGCTGCAGTCCGCTTGCCACGTGCGGCCGTCACTCGGTGGTGCGCATCAGCATCCGGCGTGACCGCCGTTGCAGTGCAAGCCAGCTCGACTGCATCCGCATCACGTTGCGCGTGGTATTCCGGGAGTCGATTCGTTATCCGAGGAGCTCTCATGCGCGCCATTCGTCTCTCGCAACCCGGCGGTCTGGATGCATTGCAGTCGGTCGATGTGCCCGACCCGGGGCAGCCCGCACGCGGACAGATCCGTGTGCGTCTGCATGCCAGTTCGCTCAACTTCCACGATCTGGGCATCGTGCTTGGCCAGATGCCGACGGCGGACGGACGCATCCCCATGTCCGATGGCGCCGGGGTGATCGAAGCGGTCGGCCCGGACGTCAGCGAGTTCGCAGTGGGCGACCACGTGGTGTCCACCTTCTTCCCGTCCTGGCTGGACGGCGAGCCGCTGCATGCAGGCTTCGCCACCACCCCGGGCGACGGGGTCGATGGATACGCGCGCTCGGCGGTGGTCACCGCTGCGCATGCGTTCACCCATGCACCGGCCGGCTACAGTCATGCCGAAGCCGCCACCCTGACCACGGCCGGCGTCACCGCCTGGCGGGCTCTGGTAGCCAATGGTGGCCTGAAGGCAGGCGACACGGTGCTGGTGCTCGGCACCGGCGGCGTATCGATCTTTGCGCTGCAGTTCGCCAAGGCCATGGGCGCGGCCGTGATCGCCACCTCGTCGTCGGACGAGAAGCTGGACAAGGTGCGGGCGCTGGGCGCCGACCACCTGATCAATTATCGCCGGCATGCCGAATGGTCGAAGCAGGTGTTGGAGATCACCGACGGGCGTGGTGTGGACCATGTGGTCGAGGTCGGTGGGCCTGGCACGCTCGCGCAGTCGATCCGCGCGGCGCGTGTGGGCGGGCACATTGCCTTGATCGGTGTATTGACCGGCGCCGCCGGGCCGGTGCCGACAGCGGAGATGATGGGCCGCCAGCAGCGTCTGCAGGGGCTGGTCGTGGGCAGCCGCCGGCATCAGCAGGCGCTGGTGCGGGCGCTCGACAGCTTGCCGCTGCGCCCGGTGATCGACCGGGCCTACGCACTCGACGACATCGCCGAAGCATTCGCCTTGCAGAAGTCCGGAGGCCATCTGGGCAAGATCGTGCTGGAGTTCTGACGCCGTGGCCCACCCGGCGATGCCGGCTCACTCACAGCGGAGCCGGCACGCTGATAAAACACACACTGCGCATTGCATCACAGCATCAAGACCGCGAGGCGCAGCGAAGATTGTCTGCAGTGCTGCAGCGGCCCGCGTCGATGGCTCCAACGCCGTCGACGCTAAATGGCGCGGCTTCATCGTTGTATGCAAGACGCTGTCGCGCATGCGCGGGCGCAACGCCGTGATGAGCACGTTCCATGGATGCGTGCAGACGCCAACATCGCTGCAGGTTGTACAGGCCGGCACTGGACTGATCGTTCCCTGGAGTATGTGTAACAGGCGTCGGTACTCACGCGCTTGTGACCGGCGGCGCTGCACATTGATAAAGAACTGAACAAGCCAGCATTGTTGGAGATGCCAGCCATGAGAGATATCAAGATGACCCGTCGCGAGGTACTGATCGCTGGCACGGCGTCGGCAGCCAGCGTTGCCGCAACCCAATCGATGGCTGCGACCGCTGCCACTGCCATGTCGCAGCGGCAGGCAGTCGAGCCGGCCAACGCCTCCAGCCAGGTTGCCTTCGAAGTCAACGGCAAGCCGGTGACGCTGACCCTGGACAACCGCACCACGTTGCTGGACGCACTGCGTGAGCATCTGCAGCTGACCGGCACCAAGAAAGGCTGCGATCACGGCCAGTGCGGCGCCTGCACGGTCATCGTCGATGGGCAGCGCATGAATTCCTGCCTGTCGCTGGCGGTGATGCATCAGGGCGCCAAGGTCACCACCATCGAAGGCCTGGGTACACCGGACAAGCTGCATCCGATGCAGGCGGCCATCGTCAAGCACGACGGCTACCAATGCGGCTATTGCACACCCGGCCAGATCTGTTCGGCAGTGGCCGTGCTCGACGAAGTGAAGCGCGGCATCCCCAGCCATGTGACCGAAGACCTTACCGCCAGGACCCGGCTGACGACGCCGGAACTGCAGGAACGCATGAGCGGCAACATCTGCCGCTGCGGTGCGTATTCCAACATCGTCGATGCGATCAACGATGTTGCAGGAGACCGCGCATGAAGGCTTTCAGTTACGAGCGCGCCACCTCGCCTGCGGATGCGGCCGCCAAGGCGGCGCGGCAGCCCGGTGCGAAGTTCATCGCCGGCGGCACCAATCTGCTGGACCTGATGAAGTTGCAGATCGAAACCCCGTCGCATCTGATCGATGTCAACGGCTTGAGCCTGGACACCATCGAGGCCACGCCCGATGGCGGCTTGCGCATCGGCGCCCTGGTGCGCAATACCGACCTGGCCGCCGATGCACGTGTGCGCCGCGATTACGCGGTGTTGTCGCGTGCGTTGCTGGCAGGCGCGTCGGGCCAGCTGCGCAATCGCGCCACCACCGCAGGCAACCTGTTGCAGCGCACGCGCTGCCCGTATTTCTACGACACCAATCAACCGTGCAACAAGCGTCTGCCGGGCAGCGGGTGCGCGGCCATCGGCGGCTTCAACCGGCAGTTGGCCGTGATCGGTGCCAGCGAGGCCTGCATCGCCACCCATCCCAGCGACATGGCCATTGCCATGCGCGTACTGGATGCGGTGGTGGAGACGGTCCGTCCTGATGGACAGACGCGCGCGCTGCCGCTGGCCGATTTCTATCGCGCCCCGGGCACCACACCGCATCTGGAAACCGTCCTGGAGCGCGGCGAACTGATCACCGCGGTGACCCTGCCCAAGCCGCTGGGTGGAACGCATGTGTATCGCAAGGTGCGTGACCGCGCCTCGTATGCATTCGCGCTGGTTTCGGTGGCCGCTGTCGTGCAGCGCGACGGCAGCGTCCGCGTTGGCGTGGGCGGCGTGGCGCACAAGCCCTGGCGCAGCGAAGCGGCCGAGGCGCAGTCGCGGCAGGGCGCACGTGGCATCGCCGCTGTGCTGCTGGACGGCGCACAGCCCACCGAACACAACGCCTTCAAGGTGCCGCTGGTCGAGCGCACCCTGACTGCGATCCTGGCCGACACGAGGGCCTGATATGAAATTTGACACTCCCGCCGGTACCAACCCCATCGATCAACTCAAGCTCGTCGGCAAGCCCGTCGACCGCATTGACGGGCCGCTCAAGACCACCGGCCAGGCGCCGTACGCGTACGAGCACCACGACCTGCCCGGACACGCCGCCTACGGGCACGTGGTGGGCGCCGGAATTGCCAAGGGCACCATCCGCAGCATCGATCTGAGCGCTGCACGCGCGGCCCCGGGCGTGCTTGGCATCATTACCGCGCAGAACGCCGGCAAGCTGCAGAAGGGCAAGCGCAACACGGCCAAGCTGCTGGGTGGACCGGAGATTCAGCACTACCACCAGGCGATTGCGGTGGTGGTCGCGGAAACCTTCGAGCAGGCACGCGCAGCCGGTCAGCTGATCAAGGTGGACTACGGCCGCCATGTCGGTGTGTACGATCTGGGCAAGGCACGCGACAGCGCAAAGGTCACCAAGGCCGGCGGTGCGCCGAACAGCGACGTCGGCGACTTCAACGGCGCGTTCGCCGCTGCGCCGGTGCAACTGGATGCCGAATACACCACGCCGGATCACTCGCACGCGATGATGGAACCGCACGCCTCGATCGCGATGTGGGAAGGCGACAAGCTCAGCGTGTGGACCTCCAACCAGATGATCAACTGGGGCGCCGGCGATCTGGCCACCACGCTCGGTATCCCGCGGGAAAACGTGCGCATCATGTCGCCCTATGTCGGCGGCGGGTTTGGCGGCAAGTTGTTCCTGCGCGCCGACGCATTGCTGGCATCGCTGGCGGCCCGCGAGGTCGGCCGGCCGGTCAAGGTGATGCTGCCGCGGCCGTTGATCGCCAACAACACGACCCATCGCCCGGCCACGGTGCAGCGCATCCGTATCGGCGCCGAGCGCAACGGCAAGATCACGGCAATCGGCCACGACAGCTGGTCTGGCGACCTTCCCGATGGCGAGCCGGAAATCGCCGCGGCGCAGACGCAGCTGCTGTACGCGGGTGCCAATCGCCTGATCACCACCCGGCTGGCGGTGCTCGACCTGCCCGAAGGCAACGCGATGCGTGCCCCTGGCGAGGCGCCCGGCCTGATGGCGCTGGAAATTGCCATGGATGAAATGGCCGAGAAGCTGGAGATGGACCCGGTTACCTTCCGCGTCGTCAACGACACCCAGGTGGACCCGGAAAATCCGCAGCGCCCGTTCTCGCAGCGGCAGCTGGTGAAGTGCCTGGAGGATGGTGCCAAGCGGTTCGATTGGTCCAGGCGCAAGGCCAAGCCGGCTGCCACCCGTGACGGGCGCTGGTTGGTCGGCATGGGTGTGGCCGCGGCGTTTCGCAACGCGCCGGTCATGACCTCGGGCGCGCGCATGCGGCTGGAGCAGGGCGGCCGCGTGGTGGTGGAAACCGACATGACCGATATCGGTACAGGCTCCTACACCATCATTGCGCAGACCGCCGCCGAAATGCTCGGCGTGCCGCTGAACTGGGTGGACGTGCGCTTGGGCGATTCCAGCTTCCCGGCATCGGCCGGTTCCGGCGGCCAGTGGGGCGCCAACAGTTCCACCGCCGGCGTCTACGCGGCCGCCGTCAAGCTGCGCGAGGCCATCGCCACGCGACTGGGCCTGGACCCGGCCAAGGCCGAGTTTGCCGATGGCTACGTGCGTGCCGGCGGCAAGCGCATCGCGCTCGGTGATGCCGCTGCCAACGGTGCGTTGGTGGTGGAGGACAAGATCGAATTCGGCGACCTCGCCAAGCAGCAGCAGCTGTCGACCTTCGGCGCGCATTTTGTCGAGGTGGGCGTGGATGTCGCCACCGCCGAGGTGCGCATCCGACGCATGCTCGCAGTATGCGCAGCCGGACGCATCCTCAATCCCAAGTCTGCGCGCAGCCAGGTGATCGGCGGCATGACCATGGGC
>NZ_JSZE01000152.1 GCF_000802365.1 Xanthomonas cannabis pv. cannabis | reverse complement strand
GGGCTGCGGTATGCTGATTCGCATGCTTTGGAGTCGACAATGACCGCACCACCCCGCATCGCCTTTCTGGCCAGCCCCACCGAGCCCGCGGCCAACGCGCGCGCGCGCCTGGTGCAGCGCTATGGCGATCATCCGCTGGAGACGGCCGATGTCGTCTGCGCCCTGGGCGGCGACGGCTTCATGCTGCAGACACTGCATCGCCACGGTGCCGCCGACAAGCCGGTGTTCGGCATGAAGCTGGGGTCGGTCGGGTTCCTGATGAACCAGTATCGCGACGATGAAGACGACTTGCTGGCCCGTCTGCAACGTGCCGAGCCGGCGCATCTGCGGCCGCTGGAAATGCTGGTGCAGACCGAATCCGGCAGCAGCGCCGGGTCGCTGGCGTACAACGAAGTCTCGCTGTTGCGGCAGACCCGCCAGGCCGCGCATCTCAGCGTGGATCTGAACGGCCAGACCCGCATCGCCGAGCTGATCGGCGACGGGGTGATGGTGGCCACACCGGCCGGCAGCACCGCCTACAACTATTCGGCACATGGGCCGATCCTGCCGCTGGGCTCGCATACGCTGGCACTGACGCCGATCGCGCCGTACCGCCCGCGCCGCTGGCGCGGCGCCATCCTCAAGGCCGATACCGAAGTGCGTTTTCGCGTGCTCGATCCGTACAAGCGCCCGGTCAGCGTCACCGCCGATTCGCACGAGATCCGCGACGTGGTGGAAGTGACCATCCGCGAATCCACCGAGCGCCGGGTCACGTTGCTGTTCGATCCGGAACACAACCTGGAAGAGCGCATCTTCAGCGAGCAGTTTGCGGTGTGAGGGGCGGGGATTGGGCATTGGGGATTCGGGATTGGCAACGACGGGAGCCGCGCACGCTGGCCGCCTGCGAGCACGTCGACGCGTTACGATGCGGCTCGCGCCATCGTGTTCCTGATCTCAAATCCGCACGCGCTGCTGCTCACCAATCCCGATTCCCGAATCCCGAATCCCGGCACCCAAATGGCTGACAACTCCCCCAGGCTCCTGACCGTCGCGGTGACCTCGCGCGCGCTGTTCGATCTTGAAGAAGGGCATGCCCTGTTCGAGGCCAGCGGGGTGGAGGCGTATTCGGCGTTCCAGCGCGAGCACGAAGACGACATCCTGCAACCGGGCGTGGCGTTCCCCGTGGTGCGCAAGCTGCTGGCGCTCAATCACGATGTGCCCGAGGAGACCCCGCGGGTGGAAGTGATCCTGTTGTCGCGCAACTCCGCCGATACCGGTTTGCGCATCTTCAACTCGATCCAGCACTACAACCTGGGCATCGTACGCGCCACCTTCACCTCCGGCGAGCCGACCTGGCCGTATGTGAAGCCGTTCGGCACCGATCTGTTCCTGTCGGCCAATCCGGAATCGGTGCGGCGCGCGCTCACCCATGGCATCGCCGCAGCGACCATCATGCCGCGTGCGCCGGGCGAGCGTGCCGAGGCGGCTGCGGCCATCGTGGACAACGACGAGAGCCGCCTGTCCACCCAGCTGCGTATCGCCTTCGATGGCGATGCGGTGATCTTTGGCGACGAGAGCGAGCGCATTTCCCGCGAGCAGGGTGTCGAGGCATTCGGGCGGCACGAGCGCGAGCGTGCCCGCGAGCCGCTATCGGTGGGGCCTTTCCGTAATTTTCTCTCCGCGCTGCACACGTTGCAGGCGGCGTTTCCGGCCGGCGAGTCGTCGCCGATCCGCACCGCGCTGGTCACCGCGCGCTCTGCACCGGCGCATGAGCGGGTGATCCGCACGCTGCGCGAATGGGGCGTGCGGCTGGACGAGGCGCTGTTTCTGGGCGGGCGGCACAAGGGGCCGTTCCTGGAAGCCTTCGGTGCAGACATCTTCTTCGATGACTCGCAACACAACATCGATAGCGCACGCCAGCATCAGCACGTGGCAGCCGGCCATGTGCCGCACGGCGTGGCCAACGATCCGCCGGGCATATGAGTGAGCCGCCGCCCGGACGCGCTGCGCTGCGCCGTCGCTGGCGCACCCTGGAGCTGTGCTTCGACGAGCAGACGGTCCAGACACGCATGTCGCGCTGGGCGCCGCATCGGTTGATGCTGCCGTATACGCGCAGCATGTTGGCGGCGTTGTGGCTGCAGCCGCGGCCCGAGCGCATCGGCGTGATCGGTGTGGGCGGCGGTGCGCAGGTCAAGTTCTGCCATCGGTATCTGCGCAACACACGCGTGGAGGCGGTGGAAGCCGATGCGCAGGTGCTGGCGCTGCGCGATGCGTTCGCGCTGCCGCGCGACGATGCGCGGCTGGAGATCAGCCTGGGCGATGGCGCGCAGTGGATCGGCCCGCGTGCCGGTCGCTATGACCTGTTGCTGCTGGATGCCTACGACACCGACGGGATTCCGCCGGCCTTGTGCACGCCGGCGTTCTACGCGCAGTGCCGCGCGGCATTGACCCCTGACGGCGTGCTGGCGTTCAACCTGTACGACGTGCCCATCGCCGGGCACCTGGCACAGCTGCGTTCGCTATTCGACGGTCTGGTGCTGGCGTTGCCCGAGCCGGACCTGCGCAATCAGGTGGTGTTTGCCTGGAACCGCCGACATACCCCGGCAACCCCGGAACAGGTCCTGGCGCCGTTGCCGTGGGCAGCACGCCGGCAGCTGCGACCTTCGATGCTGCGGCTGCAGGCGGCATGGACCGAGCGCGCCTGGCGGTTTGCGTAAGGCGTCACCCTGCGTGGTGCGCCAAGCGGGGATGGCGGCAGCCACGCGGCGCTCGCCCGCTGACTGTGCAGGCCATTGGTGCAGCGTGTCGACCAGCGCTTGCTCGCACGCCAGGTCGTCCGCATCCGTACGCAACGCCTACGGCGTGGGCGAATCGCCCTGGTCGCCGAGCGGCAGCTGGATGTCGGTCAGTCGCCAGCGCAGGCCCCGGCGGGTGAGCACGAACACCACCGGTGCGCCGGTGGCGGTGTACGTGGTGGCGGTGAAGCGGCGGGTGGATTCGAAGCGTTGCGTCGCGCCCTGCAGCGGGCGGGCAGGAGATGGCGCGGCATAGGTGTCGGCGCTGACGGTGTCGCCGATGACGCGGTTCCACACGCTGTGGCCCTGCAGCAGTGCACCAATGCCCAAGGGCGTGATCAAGGTATCCACGCCTGCGCCGCTGATGCCGCTGGCCAACCGCAGCGCAACACCGCCGAACAGGCTCGACTGCGCGCTGCTGCCGGCCTGGCGGATCAGGTAATCGTCCAGTTGCGCCTTGAGGTTGACGCGCAGGCTGGGGAAATCGACATGGCGATCCAGCTGCCCGGCATCGCGGTCGGCGACCGCCTGACTGATGCCGCGGATGGCCAGGTACGGCCCTGCCACCACATAACCGGCCAGCAAGGCGACGATCAGCAAGGGCAATAACCACCAGCGTTTTTTCATCGTTCGCATTCCGTTGCCAAGGGCGGTGGTGGTTGCCTGCACTTTGCGGCAAATGGCCGGCACGCACTGATCGACGGCAGCGCACCGCCCAGCGGTGGCACTGCATGCGCTGTCAAAATTCCAGATCCAGCGCGGCGCACAGGTAATCGACAAACGGCGCCAATGTCACCAGATCGGCCTCGATGGTCTGGCGCAGGCGCGGGCCGGTCATCAGCGCATCGTCCAGGTGGCGCAGATACGCCCAGTTGCGATGCTTGAGATCGTCGATGAACTCGAAATCGGCTGGAAAACCGCGCGGTGCACGCACCAGTTTTTCACTGTCGTCCAACGCAAACTTGCGACGCAGCTTGGGTGCGTATGCAGCGGCTTTCCAGCTGCCGGGGTTTTCGAAGATGAACTGGCGCAGCTTGCGTTGCGTGTCCGGCTCCGGGTGCCACAGCCCCGCGCCGACGAAACTCTCGCCCGGCTGCAGGTGGATGTAGAACGACGGCGCGGGAACCTGGCGGCGGCGCTCATGGAACAGGCGCGCGCCCTGCCAGTTCTTGTACGGCGATTTGTCGTTGGAAAAGCGCGCATCGCGATAGATGCGAAACAGCGAGCCGCCCTGGGTCTTGGGGTCGGCGCGATAGTGCTCGCTGACCTGCGCCAATGCCGGCTGCAGATCGGTGATCAGCTGCAGGAACGGCTGACGCACATGCGCTTCGTACTGGTGCCGATGGTCGTTGAACCAGGTCTTGTCGTTGTGGCGAGCCAGGGCACGCAGGAATTTGAAGCTGGCGTCGGAAAAGTAGGTGGTCATAGCGTGCGTTGGAGGTCCGAACCCCAGGCGGCGAGCTGGTCGAGTAGGGCTTGCTTGGTAGCATCGTCGGGGTGAGCGAGCCGTAAATCTGCAATCTGCGCGTCATACTGCTCCAGGGTGACTTCGCCCAACCCGCGGTCTTCCAGCAGGCGCTGGCGACGGTAGACGTTCCAGCGGTCGTGTTCTTCGGGCGACAAGGTCTGCGGCCAGTTGCGCGCACGGTAGCGGAACAGCAGTTCGACCAGGCGCGGATCGCGGAAACGCGCTTCCAGGGCGCCCAGCTCGTCTGGCGCACTGGCGCGGACCTGGGCCAGCAAGCGCTTGTCGCCCTCGGCCAGAAAACCGTCGTAGAGCGAGGCGTCGGCATCGTTGGCCGCTGCGGCAGCGGCGCGGTCGTTGCCGTAGACCTGGCGCACCTTTTCGGCGAGCGCGGGCCCCAGCTCGCGCAGCCGTGCGGCCTTGGCCATCACCACGTCGCGGTCCAGGCCCAGGCGCTGGAAGTCCGCCGCGCGCAGGTGCTGCCAGGACACCAGTGCCGGCGATTTGTTCAGATGCACCTCTTTCAGCGGAATGCGTTGCTCGCCCTCGGGCAGATCCGCGGCGCGGATATATAGCCGGTCGGCAATCTCGTCGGGGCTCAGGCGCAACAGCACCTCCGGGTCGCCGTCCAGGTCGAACACGATCACCCGGCTGTCGATGCGCGGATGCCGCGTCAGCGGCAATACTGCGGCGGCACACAGGCGCGAGGCCGGGTAGCGCTGCGACACATGCAGCACCGGCTCCATCGCAATCACGTCGAGCAGGGTGGCGGCAAAGCGCTTGTCGCGCAGGCGCAAGGCGTAGTCCCACAGCTTGGGCTGATGCTGCTGAAATTTGCGCGCCATGCCGATGGTGGCGTACACGTCGGACAGCGCTTCGTGCGCATCCCCTTCGCGCACGGCGTTCGCTTCGGCCAGATGCTCCAGCTTGAACGACGTGGCGCCATCTTCGCGCTGTGGCCAGGCGATGCCATCCGGGCGCAGTGCGTGCACTAGGCGCAGCACGTCCAGCAGATCCCACCGCGAATTGCCGCCGCGCCATTCCCGCTCATAGGGATCGTAGAAATTGCGGAACAGGCCACAGCGCACGAACTCGTCGTCGAAGCGGATCGAGTTGTAGCCCAGCGTGCAGGTCTGCGGCCGGCTCATCTGCTCGGCGATACGTGCAAATGCCTCGGCTTCGCTCACGCCCTCGCGCAACGCATGCTGCGGGGTGATGCCGGTGACCATGGTGGCGTACGGGGAGGGCAGCAGATCGTCGGCCGGTTGCACGAAGAAGCTGATCGGTTCTTCGATCACCCGCAGCTGCGCATCGGTGCGCACCGCCGCGAACTGCGCGATACGGGTGCGGCGCGGGTCCTGGCCGAAGGTTTCCAGGTCGTAGAAGAGAAAGCTGTCAGGCATGCGGGTGCAAGATCCAGATGCGCAGCGCACGGCGTATGCGCTGCCGGTGCCGCCTAGTATCCCCCATCGCAGCACCGGCACGCTGAGGCGCGGCTGTGCGGAGGGTTGGTGCGCGTGGATGGTGCGCGCGTGCAGTGGCCCGGTGCGCCGGCGATTTGCGTTGACTAACCGACCGGCACGCGCAGGGCAGTTGTAGCTGTCGCGCAGCCGCCGACTGCGACGCTAGAGAGATCAGCTAAGACCCGGGTGACGCCAGGGCATGGCCTGCAGCGCAGGCAGTGTTGCCGTGGGCCACTGCCGTCGCAGTCGTCAGTGCGCGCCCTCCAGTGGCTCCAGGCGCGCGTGCACGCTGGTTTCCAGCGCAGCCCAGTCGATGCGCGACAGATCGCTGTGACCGCGCGTGGCATCGACCAGGATCTCGCGCTGGATCTCGCTGCGCGCCAGTGCGATCGAGTAGCGCGTGCGCAGGAAGGTCACCATGGTGTAGTGCGGCACGAAGCGGGTGGGCCAGCGCGCCTGCAATTGCTGTTCGAGTTCGCGCTGCAGCAGGAACTGCGCATCGCCCACGCGGTCGCGCATCTCCAGATAGTTGTCCAGCGCCATTTGCTGGATTGCCGCGGCATCGTCGCGGCGTGCGGCCTCGAAGGCGGCAAATGCGCTGCCAATGTCGTCGTGCACGTCCATCTGTTCGGCCAGCGCCACGCAGTCTTCGAACGCACAGTTCATTCCCTGGCCGTGGAACGGCACCATCGCATGTGCGGCATCGCCGATCAGCAAGGCGCGGTTGTCCAGATGCCAGCGGTCCAGGGTCAGGGTGCCGAGTAGGCCGGGCGGATGTTCTTCCCAGTGCTCCTGGAGCTGCGGAATCAGCGGCAAGGCGTCCGGGAAGTCGCGCGCAAACAGCGCATGCGCTTCTTCCCCGGTGCGTGTGGTGGCAAAGCTGGGCTCGCCGGCGTTGGGCAAAAACAAGGTCACGGTGAAGGTGCCGCCGTCGTTGGGCAGCGCAATGCACATGTAGCGCCCGCGCGGCCAGATGTGCAGCGCGTTGCGCTCGATGCGGAAGCCGCCGCCGGGCAGCGGCGGGATTTCCAGCTCCTTGTAGGAGTGATCCAGGAACTCGAT
This sequence comes from Xanthomonas cannabis pv. cannabis, assembly GCF_000802365.1. GTDB lineage: Bacteria > Pseudomonadota > Gammaproteobacteria > Xanthomonadales > Xanthomonadaceae > Xanthomonas > Xanthomonas cannabis. Next base: position 348 of record NZ_JSZE01000152.1, on the reverse strand, counting down.
GCGCTCGCCCAGCGGCGATTTGCGCTGCATGGCCGCGCGCAGCGCCGAGCCGGCGCCATCGCTGCCGATCAGGCTCTGGAAGTGGATCTCGTGCGGCTGATCGTCGCGGTCGTCGATGAAGCGCGCGTAGCCGGCATCGAAATCGACCGTGTGCAGGCGACGGTAGAAGTGCACGGTGGCGCCGGCCTGTTCGGCCAGATCCAGCAAGGCCACGTTCAAGGCGGCGCGATGGATCGACCAGATCACTTCGCTGTCGTCGCGGCCATAGCGCTGCAGCTGCGGTTCCCCGTTGACCGGGTGCACCATGCGCCCGCGCATCATCACCGCCTTGGCCATCACCGCGTCTTC
>NZ_JSZE01000151.1 GCF_000802365.1 Xanthomonas cannabis pv. cannabis | reverse complement strand
GCGCTGGCCGACGGCGTGCTGGAAGAATTGGGCGAGGCGCGCCGGCACATCATCGGCAAGCCCTGGCTGCAGGTCTGGCAACCGGCCCTGCACCGCGTCTTCGCCAGCGTCGGTCTGCATGGCGATGCGGTGGTGGTGGCCATTACCGCGCTGCACGACACCTTGCAGGCAATCGCCGAAGCGCGCCCGGAGCTGGAAAAGGCCTTGCCGGAACTGCCGCAGGTCAATCTGCCGCCACCGGCGGCCGAGAGTGTCAGCGTGGTACTTGGTGCCGATGCCGTGGCCCAGAGCATCGACAGTGCCGATGCCGAGCGCTTCCGTGCGATGGATATCGGGACCTGGCTGGATTTCGTCGACAAGGACGGCAAGGTGCAGGCCGGCAAGCTGTCCTGGGTAAGCCCGATTTCGCAGCGGTTGCTGTTCGTCAACCGGCGTGGCGTGCGCTTCTGCGTTGCCTCGCCGGAAGAACTGGCGGTGATGGTGCGGCTGGGCCGCCTGCGCGAGCACATCAACGATGGCGCGTTCGACAGCGCGATGCAGGGCGTGATCGACCGGCTGGATCCGCTGCATAACAACAGCACGGTGCACTGAGCGGCGCTCTTCGTGTCGCTGCGTCAGCGTGGTGGATCAGAACGGGCGCGGGTGCGTTTCTTGCCGGGCCCGCGCGGTGCGCGCAAGCGGCGTGTCATTGCGCAACAGTGGCACTCATGGCACCGGCGACGCGAGTGCGTACAGCGCACGGCCGGCGCGCTTACCGCGCTGCCGGTCCGATGAACTCCAATGCCCGCGCCATCACCGAGGCATGATCGACCAGACGGTTGTGGCCCAGGCCTTCGGTGCTGAACAGCTGCGCGCCCGGCCACAGGGCGGCAAAGCGCGCGCCTTCGTCCCACGGCGTTTCGCGATCACGGCGGTCGTGGATGACCAGTGCCGGGCGATCGAGCTGCGGCAGATGCAGGCTCGCGTCGAGATCGGCGAAACGCAGGCCGGTCAGCTGGCAAAGCCAGTTTTCGAACGGTGCAAATGCCGCAGGCGCGATCGCGGAGGCGCGGAACTGACGATGCGCACTACCACCGGGTTCGACCAGCGGCGCGATCAGCACGTAGCGCTCGGGCTGCCATGCCGGCTCGTTGGCAAATACTGCCGCTGCCGCGCCGATCGAGTGCCCGATGAAGACGGCAGGGCGACCGAAGCGGCTGCCGATCTGGCGCAGCACCTGCACGAAATGCGGCATGTTGCTGATCTTGCCGCTGCTCAGCCCATGCGCGGCCTGATCGAACGCCAGCACCGCATAGCCGAGCGCGCGCAGCTGCGGCACCCATGCGGCAAAGCGCAGCCCGTAACTGGACCAGCCGTGCGACAGCAGCACATACGGCTGTTGGCGCAGGTCGCCCCACTGGTACACCGCGATGTCGAACCCGTCGATCTGCAGCGTCTGGCGGTGCACGCCGGTCAAGGTCGCCGCAATGGCCTCCGCCTGCCGGCGCCCTGCGTTGGCAGGTGTCACGAAGCGGCGCGCCAGATAGCGCCCGGTCGGGCCGGGGGCCAGGCGGCTGGCGCCAGCCAGCGCACCGCGAAGCATGCGTAGACGCAGTTTGGCAATGGGCGCGCGCATGGGCGAAATCCTTGTGGAGTCGGGCGGATTGCATCTTGTCGATGCCAAGATGCAGCGAGTCTGCGGTCGTATCTTGTCAGCGTCAAGATGATCTGCTCCACTGGAATCCCGAAAAGCGAAGCCGCCATGTCGCGCACCGACGCTCCTGCTGCCTATCACCATGGCGATCTGCCGGCTGCATTGCGCCGGGCCGGCTGGGAACTGCTGGGCGAATCCGGTGTGCGGGGGCTGACCCTGCGCGAATGCGCACGCCGCGCCGGTGTCTCGCACGCGGCACCGGCGCATCACTTCGGTTCGCTGGACGGGTTGCTGGCGGAGCTGGCGGCCGATGGCTATGAGCGCATGCTCGCCTGCATCCTCACCGCTCAGCGGGAACTGGCCGACCCGTTGCTGGGCTGTGGGTTGGGCTATGTACGGTTCGCGCTCGACTACCCGCAGCAGTTTCGGCTGATGCTTGGGCTGGAGGTGTGTTCGCGCAGCCTGCCGCGGCTGGTGCAGGCCAGCGACGCGGCGATGGCGAGCCTGCGCGAGACGGTGCGGACGCAGTGGATCGCCCGCCACGGCCACGCCCCGGCCACCGACGTGCTGCAGCAACGCACGCTGCTGGCCTGGAGCGCGGTGCACGGCTATGCCTCGCTGGCGATCGACCGCAAGCACACGGCGTTGCTGGCCTTTGCGCCCGAGGTGGTGTTTGCGCCGCTGCTGCACGCCGTGCTCGAACCCTGACGACGCGCTCTACCGCTCGGGCGGCGTGCCCGGGCATGGCTGCATCCGCCGCGTATCGGTTGGCACGGCCGGCGGCGGTGCCGCGCTCTGCTAGCATCGCCCCGACTGGGCGCAAGACCGGAGCAACCCATGGCTGTGCAGGTGCTGGTGCTGAAAGAACGGGCCGCTGGCGAACGCCGCGTGGCCGCAACGCCCGAAACGGTCAGGAAGCTGGTCGCGCTTGGCGCCGGCGTCTGGATCGAGCCGGATGCCGGCCGCGCCAGCAGCATGGACGATGCGGCGTATCTGCAGGCCGGTGCGCAGCTGGCCAACGCGCAGACGCTCGGCCAGGCGGATGTCGTGGTATGCGTGCAGGCGCCGCCGACCGATGTCCTGCTGCAATGCAAACCGCACACGGTGCTGATCGGCATGCTCTCGCCCGATGCCGACCCTGCACGCGCGCAGGCCCTTTCCGAGCGCGAGGTGATCGCATTTCCGCTGGAACGCCTGCCGCGCACCACGCGCGCGCAATCGATGGACGTGTTGAGCTCGCAGGCCGGCATGGCCGGCTACAAGGCGGTGTTGATCGCCGCGCAACTGGCGCCGCGTTTCTTTCCGATGCTGACCACCGCGGCCGGCACCATGCGGCCGTGCAAGGTGCTGGTGATCGGTGCGGGGGTGGCCGGTTTGCAGGCGATCGCCACGGCCAAGCGGCTGGGCGCGCAGGTGGAAGGGTTCGATGTCCGCCCGGAAACGCGCGAGCAGATCGCCTCGCTGGGCGCACGCTTCCTGGATCTTGGCGTCAGCGCCGCCGGCGAGGGTGGCTATGCGCGGCAGCTCACCGACGACGAACGCGCCGAACAGCAGCGCCGTCTGGCCGAGCATCTGAAGGGCGTGGACGTGGTGGTCTGCACGGCAGCCGTGCCCGAGCGCCCGGCGCCGAAAATCCTGACCACGGAGATGGCACGCGACATGCGCGCCGGTAGCGTGATCGTGGATCTGGCCGCGGAAACCGGCGGCAACTGCGTGGCCACCCGTCCGGGCGACACCTATGATCTCGACGGGGTGGTCATCGCTGGCCCGCTCGATCTGGCCAGCCAGGGCGCAGTCCATGCCAGCGAGATGTTCGCGCGCAACGTGTATGCCTTCGCCGCATTGTTGATCAAGGACGGCGCGCTGTCGTTTGATTGGGACGACGAACTGCTGGCCAGGACACGCTGGTCGGCCACATCGACTGCATAGCCCCGCCGAGTCCATGCGCCTTGTGCGTCGGCGGTTCCGGGTAGGAGCGCGCTCCTACGGTGGCCGCACGTACGTCCACCTGCGCCCGGGATGCAGCCGTGCGAGGGCGTGCCGCGCTCGCCGCGGCGACGCTGCCGTCAGTCGTCGGTTGGCGGATGCTCGCGCAGCCAGGTGCTGCGTTCGGCCGGGCTCATCTTCTGCCAGCGCTGTTGCAGCGCGTCGCGTTGTTGCGGGTTGAGCGTGCGCATGCGGTCGAACAAGGCCTTGGCTTCGCGGCGCTGCTCCGGACTCATGTTGCGGAAGCGGTCCATGCCGGCCTTGGCCTGCTTGCGCTGCTCGGGCGTCATGTCCAGCCAGCGGCGGGCGTGCCGGTACATGCGCGGGCGTTCTTCGGGTACGTCGTTCCAGCGCTCGCGCAGCGCATCGATCAATACCTGGCGCTGCTGCTGGGTCAGGCGGTCCCATTCGGGCATCGGGGTCTCGTCGCGCGGGCCCTGGCCGCGGGGGCCGGGCCCGTCCATGGGCGGGCCCGGCGGCCCGGGTGGGCGGTCCTGGGCCAGCGCCAGGGCGCACGGCCCGGCACACAGCAACAGGGTCAACAATAGGCGGGTCGTGCGGGTCATCGTGCTCATTCCATGGCCAGGGCAGTGTCGGACCCGAGCCAGACGTACAGGTCGGGGTTCTGGGTCAGCAGGTCGTCGGTGTCGGTGCTGGCGGTGTTGCCGGCTACCGCCTGGGGTGGCGCCGCGCCTGCCGGGGCAGTGTCGCTGGGCCGCATCTGCAGGCCGATGCCGACAGCCAGCAAGGCCGAACAGGCGGTGGCTAGCAACCAATGGCCACGGCGCATGCGCGCCGCCGGCGCCTGGCGTGCCTGGCGCAGGCGCGCCAGGGTCTGCGGCGGCAGCTGGGCGAGCGCGGTGGCGTGCAGTTGGCGCAGCTGCGCATCCAACTGGGCCGGATCGTGGGAGCGGTTCACAGGAAATCCTCGAACTGTTTTTGCAACGCGTCGCGGGCACGCGACAGGTGGGTTTTGACCGAGCCTTCGGAGCAGCCCATGGCCTTGGCGGTGGTGGCCACGTCCAGGTCTTCCAGTACGCGTAGCGTGAACGCCTCGCGCTGGCGTGCCGGCAGCGAGCGCAGCGCATCGACCAAGCGCTGGTAGGCCTGCTGGTGTTGTTGTTCGCCGACCGGACCGATGCCCGGGTCGGCCCAGTCGATGGGGCCTTCGTCATCGGCGCGCTCGGCCGGTGCCCAGGACTTCAGGCGGAACGTGCGGCGGCGCTGCAGGTCGATGATGCGGCTGCGCAGGATGCTCCAGAACAACGGCGTCCATTCTTCTGCGGGCCGCTCGCGGTAGCCGAGCAGCTTCACCATGGCGTCCTGCACGGCATCCAGCGCGTCTTCGCGGTGACGCAAACCGGCCTCGGCAAAGCGGAACGCGCGCGGGCCGATGCCGGCCAGAAATGCATCCAGCGACACGGGGACGGCAGCGGCCGGTGCAACAGGCTGCGGATCGAAAGGGGTTCCCACCAGCACAGCGTAGCTTCCGCGAAGACGATACGACGTCAACGGCCGGGCGCCGATTCGGTTGACACGCCGATGCATGGGTATGATCGGCGGGCCGCACCGGCCAGTGGAGCGAAAGACCATGAGCGACGGGTTCGTAGCGCTGTACATCTTCATGCTGGCGGCCATCGCCGGCCATGTGATCATCGCGCGGGTGCCGGTGATCCTGCATACGCCACTGATGTCGGGGTCCAACTTCATCCACGGCATCGTGCTGATCGGGGCGATGGTGGTGCTGGGCCATGCCGATACCACGCTGGAAAAGGCGCTGGGGTTTGTCGCCGTGGTGCTGGGCGCGGGCAATGCGGCCGGCGGCTACGTGGTGACCGAGCGGATGCTGGACATGTTCAGGGCCAGCAAGAAGCCGGCGGCCAGGGAGGAGCCATGACCGTCACCACTGCCGAGCTGCTGGACTGGCTGGTCAAGTCCAGCTATCTGGTCGCCGCTACGCTGTTTCTGCTCGGACTGCAGCGCATGGCCTCGCCAGTGACCGCGCGCAGCGGCATCCGCTGGGCCGGGCTGGGCATGCTGATCGCCACCGTGGCCACGTTCTTCCTTCCCGAACTGCACAACGTGCCGCTGATCCTGGCGGCACTGGCGATCGGCACCGGGGTGGCGTGGTGGTCGGCCAAGAAGGTGGCCATCACCGACATGCCGCAGATGGTGGCGCTGTACAACGGCATGGGCGGCGGCTCGGCGGCGGCGATCGGCGCAGTGGAGCTGCTGCGGTTTTCCTTCCTTGCCAACCGCGACACTGCGCACTGGAGCGCGCAGGCCATTGCCGAGCTGGCGGCGCGGCGGCCGGACGCCACCACCGTGGCGCTGGCGGTAGTTGGCTCGGCGATCGGGGCGGTGTCGCTGTCCGGCTCGATCATCGCCTGGGCCAAGCTGGACGGCCGGCTCGACCGGCGGGTGACCTTCCCCGGCCAGCAGGCGTTCAATCTGCTGGTGGCAGTGGCAGTGCTGGCGCTCGGCATCTGGGCAGCGAGCAGCCTGCAGCCGCTGGCGATCATCGCCTTCTTCGTGCTGGCGCTGGCGCTGGGCGTGCTGATGACCCTGCCGATCGGCGGTGCCGACATGCCGGTGGTGATCTCGCTCTATAACGCCTTCACCGGGCTGGCGGTGGCCTTCGAGGGCTATGTACTGGGCAACGAGGCGTTGATCATCGCCGGCATGATGGTGGGCGCGGCCGGCATCCTGCTGACGCGCCTGATGGCCAAGGCGATGAATCGGCCGATCAGTGGCGTGCTGTTTTCCAACTTCGGTGGCGGCGGGCAGACGCAGGAGATCAGCGGCGCACAGAAGCCGATCGAGGCCGGCGATGTGGCCGCGATGATGGCGTTCGCCGAGCGGGTGGTGATCGTGCCCGGCTACGGCATGGCAGTGGCGCAGGCGCAGCACAAGATCTGGGAGCTGGCGCAGCGCCTGATCGCACGCGGGGTCAAGGTGAAGTTTGCGATCCATCCGGTCGCCGGGCGCATGCCCGGGCACATGAACGTGCTGTTGGCCGAAGCCGGCGTGCCGTACGACCTGATCGGCGACATGGACGATATCAATCCCGAATTCGCCAGCACCGATGTGGCGTTGGTGATCGGCGCCAACGACGTGGTCAATCCGGTCGCAAAGACCGACCCGGCCAGCCCGATTTACGGCATGCCGATCCTGGACGTGGTCAATTCGAAGAACACGGTGGTCATCAAGCGCGGCAAGGGCACGGGCTTTGCCGGTATCGAAAATGCGCTGTTCTACGCCGACAACACGCGCATGTTGTACGGCGATGGAGCGGAGGCGGCCGGTGCCCTGGTCAGCGAGTTGAAGGCGCTGGATGGTGGCGGGCACTGAGGGCGTGGGTCTTGTCAGCCTCTCTTTAGCTGGTTGGTGAGGGCGGGTGTGTTCGTGCGCGATGACGAATCACTGCACCGCAGAGTTGGTTGTTTTTTGAAGAACGAAGGCATCACGTCGCTGATTGCTTTTGGAAAGCCTGACGCACCGACCACCGTCGAGGGCGCGGT
>NZ_JSZE01000150.1 GCF_000802365.1 Xanthomonas cannabis pv. cannabis | reverse complement strand
ATCAATAAATTTGCGACGCTGTTTCTTCGCTCTTCAACAAACCACCAGCCAACTGTCTGGTGCGGTGCCCTTACCGATTGCGGGACCGTTGGCGGCATGGATGCCGCCAACGAGCCCCCATGGACGGGTTAACGGCGTGTCCCGCGAGCGGTGAGGGCACCGCGCCCTCGACCAGGCGTGAAGACAGCCAAGTGACCGCGAGACGTACCGTGCCGGCGCCTTGATCTGATTGCTCAATACCGGCAGATCAGGCGGAGAGCGGATCATCTGCGCCGTTGCTGCAGTCCCCTTCATGGCAGTGGCGGCCCACTGTGACCGGCTGCAGCATCGAGACGTGCGGCGGTCGTCCCAGCCGAACCCGACCAGTCAGCAGAAAGCCGGTTTGGGCCTTGACTGCGCAGTCCACTTGGACAGGTTCGCCGGCCCGGGACGACCGTTCGTCAGACAGTTCTTTGCGCTACAAGGGTTTGCGGGTTTTTCCCACATTTGGTGTTGACCCCTCCCGGGTACCCCACTATCTTGGGGGAGTCGGTGGTTGGTCGCACAAGGCGGCCGGACCAGTGGGAGCACGTATCGCGGCGGGGCCGCGGTCGAGGGCCTCCCCGCCGCGGTCGTACTCATGACTACAGCCATCCGGGCCTCGGCCTGGGTTTGGTGATGTGGTCTTGTGGCGCCGCTGCTGTTTCGCCACCGACCACCACGCGACAGCACACCGCGCGGTGGCGGCCGTGGAATCTCCGGTGAGGAGATGGCTGGTGATGTCGATGCCGCCGCAGACGTCTGTCTTGCGTGCCGCTCGCCCTGCACCGTCATCACTGTCCAGGGAGTCCGGATCCGGCCGCAACTCGCTCCCCGAGCGGGTTCGTGTGCCTACGCATGGAGGACGCATGACCACCAACGACACCCTTTCCGCGATCGCCGCCGGTACCGCAACACCCACCAGCGTCTCCGCCAGTGTCGCCGCGCCTGCCTGTGGCGCGCCGGAATTGACCGACCCGTCGGACATCGTGCCGCCTCCCCGCCAAGCCATTGCAATGCACGCACAGACCATCGAAGAACAAAACGTCTCCACCTGGATCACCAAGGAAGCGGGCAATCGCAAGATTCCGTTCGAGCCGGAGCGCCTGGAGCGCGCCATCGACCAGATCCATGCCGAGTTCCCGCAGCTGGACGTGGCCGACTACAAGCGCTCGGTGTTCGGCTTTGTCGAGCGCAAGGACAGCGTCAATGCCGACGACCTGGTCGACCACCTGATCCGCGAGGCCGAAGCCCGCGTCGATCTGACCACCCCGGAGTGGGAGCACTTCGCTGCGCGTCTGTACCTGCGCCGGCTGTACAAGCGCGCCAGCCGCAACCGCTTCTACGACGCCAGCCAGAAGTACGGCTCGTTCGTGGGCCTGCAGGAAAGCCTGGCCGACCGCAATGTCTATTCCAACGACATCCTGCGTCGCTATTCCAAGGACGAGCTGATCGAAGCCGGCAAGATGATCGAGCCCGAGCGCGACAAGCTGTTCGCCTATAACGGCCTGTATCTGCTGGCCACCCGTTACCTGGCCACCGACAACTCGCGCGGCGTGTTCGAGCTGCCGCAGGAGCGCTGGCTGACCATTGCGCTGTACCTGATGCAGGACGAGATCGGCACCGGCAAGGGCAGCCGCGAGCGCCGCATGCAGCTGGTGGGCGAGGCCTACTGGGCGCTGTCCAACCTGTACATGACGGTGGCAACGCCGACGCTGGCCAATGCCGGCAAGGTCGGCGGCCAGCTGTCGAGCTGCTTCATCGACACCGTCGACGACAGCCTGCAGGGCATCTACGACTCCAACACCGACGTGGCGCGCGTGTCCAAGCACGGCGGCGGCGTCGGCGCCTACCTGGGCTATGTGCGTTCGTCGGGTTCGGCGATCCGCGGCGTGTCCAACTCGTCCGGCGGCGTGGTGCCGTGGATCAAGCAGCTCAACAACACCGCCGTGTCGGTGGACCAGCTGGGCCAGCGCAAGGGCGCCATCGCGGTCTACCTGGACATCTTCCACCGCGACATCGAAGCGTTCCTGGACCTGCGCCTGAACAATGGCGACCAGCGTCTGCGCGCGCACGACGTGTTCACCTCGGTGTGCATCCCCGACCTGTTCATGGAAGCGGTCGAGCGCCGCGGTGACTGGTACCTGTTCGACCCGCACGAAGTGAAGCGGATCAAGGGCTGGTACCTGCAGGACTTCTTTGATGAGAAGAAGGGCGACGCCAACAGCAGCTTCCGTCGCAAGTACGAGGAAGTGGTTGCCGACGAGCGCATCACGCGCAAGACCGTCAAGGCGATCGACATCTTCAAGCGCATCATGGTCAGCCAGCTGGAAACCGGCAACCCGTTCATGTTCTACCGCGATGAAGTCAATCGCAAGAACCCGAACAAGCACGAGGGCATGGTCTATTCGTCCAACCTGTGCACCGAGATCCTGCAGAACATGAGCCCGACGCGGATGATGCAGGAGATCATCAGCGGCAATCAGATCGTCACCACCAAGAAGGCGGGCGACTTCGTCGTGTGCAACCTGTCCTCGATCAACCTGGGCCGCGCGATCACCGTGCAGGCCGACCAGGCCGATCTGCTGGGCGCCGACGTGCTGGAGCGCTTGATTCCGATCCAGGTGCGCATGCTCGACAACGTGATCGATCTGAACCAGCTCCCCGTGCCGCAGGCCACCATTACCAACCAGAAGTACCGTGCCATTGGCCTGGGCACCTTCGGTTGGCATCACCTGCTGGCACAGAAGTCCATCCACTGGAATGCCAAGGAAGCCGAGGACTACAGCGACGAGCTGTACGAGCGCATCAACTACCTGACCATCCAGGCGAGCATGGAGCTGGCCAAGGAAAAGGGCACCTACAGCGTGTTCCGCGGCAGCGACTGGCACACCGGCGAGTACTTCCGTGCGCGCGATTACAACAGCCCGCAGTGGCTGGAGCTGTCCGCGCAGGTGGCGGTCAACGGCGTGCGTAACGCGTGGATGCTGGCGGTTGCGCCGAACATGAGCACCGCGCAGATCGCGGGTTCCACTGCGTCGATCGACCCGATCTACAGCGCGTTCTACTACGAAGAAAAGAAGGACTTCCGTCGCCCGGTCGCCGCGCCCGGTCTGTCGCTGGAGACCTGGCCGTACTACGAAAAGGGCGCCTACAAGGTCGACCAGTTCGCCAGCGTGCGCCAGAACGCGCGCCGCCAGCGCCACGTGGACCAGTCGATCAGCTTCAACTTCTACGTGCCCAGCACCATCCGTGCGAGCACGTTGCTGGATCTGCACATGACCGCCTGGCGCGAAGGCTTGAAGACCACGTATTACGTGCGCTCCAACGATATCGATATCAGTGAGTGCGAGTGGTGCAGTAGCTAAGCGCATTCGCGCTTCGCTTCCACGGTTCGCCTTGCGAACCGTGGACCCTGCTTCACCAGCTTCCACACCCCGCGCCTTCGGCGCGCCCCCTGACTCAGGGGGCTTTCCTCCAGAATGATTGCTGCTGTCGTCCCGCTGCACGCGCGCGACGCCTGAAACACGAGTAGAGACCCATGTCCGCAACACCGCTTGAACGCATCAAAATTCTTGAGCCGCGTCACCCGAACCGTTCGACTAGCATCATCAACGGTCAGACCTCGGGCATCCTCAACTGGAACGACATCCCGTACCCGTCCTTCTATCGGGCCTACAAGGAACTGTCGACCAACTTCTGGATCCCCGACGAGGTGGACATGAAGGGCGATGCGCGCCAGTACAACGAGCTGTCGGCGCGCGAAAAAAATGCCTACGATTCGATCATCGGTTTGCTGGCCACGCTGGATTCGCCGCAGACGCGTTTCATCTACAACGTGGCCGAATACATTACCGACCCGGCCGCGCATGCCAATGCCGCGATCATCGGCCAGCAGGAAGTGATCCATAACGAGAGCTATAGCTACGTGCTGGCCTCGATCACCGGCCTGGCCGACCAGAACCGCGTGTTCGAAATCGCGCGTACGCACCCGACCATCATCAAGCGCAACGCGCCGATCATGGGCGCCTACGAAGACTTCATGCGCGAGAAGACGGCCGAAACGCTGATCCGTTCGCTGATCCAGTCTTCGATCCTGGAAGGCATCAACTTCTATTCCGGCTTTGCGTATTTCTACAATCTGGTCCGCCAGAACCGCATGACCGGCACCGGCAAGATCATCAGCTTCATCAACCGCGACGAGCTGGCGCATTCCAAGTTCATCAGCGAACTGATTCGCGCCATCATCGGCGAGAACCAGGCATTGCAGGGCGACGAGCTCACCGACTACGTGCACAAGGCCTTCGAACACGCGATCGACCTGGAAACGGTGTGGACCGCCGAAGTGCTGGACGGCATCGACGGCATCGACGTCGACGAGATGATCCGCTACGTGAAGTACCGCGCCAACAAGATGGCCGGCATGCTCGGCATCGAGAAGCTGTACGAAGGCGCCAACGACAACGTGATGCCGTGGATCAAGGCCTACGCCGACAACTTCACCGAGACCAAGACCGACTTCTTCGAGATGCGCAATGCCTCGTACAAGAAGACCAATTCGGATAACGGCTTCGACGATCTGTGAGGAGCCGGGATTCGGGATTGGGGATTCGTTGAAGCGCCGGGATTAGGCATTCGAGATTTGCGATTCGTCACAGCAGCATTTGCGCTAAGACATATCGATTAACGACCTTCAATGAGGTACCAGTTGCCGCCTTTGCGAATCCCTAATCCCGACTCCCCAATCCCCGCCCCATGAACATCCTGCTCGCCCTGGCCTCGTTGAGCGGTAACACGCGTGATGTCGCGCGCAGTGTTGCACTGCGCTGCGAAGCGGCCGGGCATGCGGTGACATGGTTGGAAACCGATGTGCAGCGGCTGGACCAGGTGCCGCATGCGCACGAACAGTACGAGTTGTTTCTGCTTGGTACCTGGACCAGCAACGGCGGCCGTACGCCAGCAGAGATGAAACGTTTCATCGTCGAACTGGTCGACACGCTGGGCAAGCCGCCGCGTGTTGCTGTGTTCGGCACCGGCGAAACGCAGTGGGGCGAAGAGTATTTTTGCGGGGCGGTGCATCGCATCGCGCACTTCTTCGACAGCCCGTTTCCCCGTTTGACCATCGAACAGATGCCTCACGGCCAGCGTGATGCGCAGGCCATCGCCGCCTGGACCGACGAGGTTCTGGCCCAATGCAAGAACGATCCCAATGCAGACCATTACCGTCACGTCGCCTGAGCACTACACCCAGACCCTGGCCGCGCATCCGCGCGCGCTGGTGGATTTCTACAAGGACAATTGCCCCGGCTGCCGGATGCTGGACATGTCGCTGGACAAGTTCGCCAACAGCGAAGCCGCCAGTGGCGTGGCCTTGCTGAAGGTCAAGCTGGAAGTGGTGGGCGAGGAATTCTTCCGCGACCTGGGCCTGCGCCAGACGCCGACCCTGGCGTTGTACCGCGATGGCAGTGAGGTGGCGCGCCTGCCTGGCTTCCAGTCGCCGGCGCAGGTGGAAACTGCGGTCAGGACCAGCCTCTGAATCATCGGTAGGTCCGAGCGCCCGCATGCGCAATGGCGGTGCTTCCCCGGAGGAGCGGCCAGGTCCGCGCCGGTCGCCGTACGCACCAACGTCTTCGTAGGAACGGCCAGGCAGCGATGGCGTGAATGGTCACGAGTACGCACCGACGCTTCGTAGGAGCGGCCCTGGCGCGAGGACTTACCGATACCGCCAAGCAGCGCGCCATCGATATCCAGCAGATGGCACGCTTCTGCATCCAGACATGGCCCGCTCAGTCGCACCTGCTCCAGGACGCCGCATTCCCGTCAGCAAGCACCTCACTACGCTCCCGCGCACGCCGCTGCGTCCAGCGGCCTGCCTTCCAGCGTCACTGCTGCTGCGATCGCAGCGGCACGCACGGCGTCGGCCACCAGCGCTTTCCCCAACGGATCATCACCATGTCAGACAGCTCGCAGACCCACCCGCCGATCGAAGCGCGCATGGCCGAGATCGTGTTCCCCAACCACACCAACCACATGGGCACGCTGTTCGGTGGCCAGGCACTGGCGTGGATGGACAAGGCCGCATTCCTGGCGGCCTCGCGCTATGCGCGGCGCGCAGTGGTGACCGCGCGCTCGGACCAGGTGGATTTCAAGTTGCCCATCCGCCAGGGCCAGATGGTGGAAACCATCGCGCGCGTGGTGTCGGTGGGGCGTAGCTCGATCAAGGTGGAAGTGGAACTGATCGCCGAAGACCTGCTCAGCGGCGCACGCGAACTGTGTACGCGCGGGCACTTCGTGATGATTGCGCTGGATGCCGACGGCAAGCCGACGTCGGTACCGCCGCTGCCGTCGGCCGCCGAATGACCGGGCGACGAGCGGCGAACTAAACGACTGCGCGGCCTCCTGAGAAGCGCCGGCAATGCCGGAACTTCTGGCGACCGCCCGCGACGATCGGCAGCCGCGCTTACTCCTGCACTTCGCGATCCTCGCGCTTGGTCTCTTCCATCGCCTCCGGTTCCAGTTCTTCGGCGCTGCGATTGAGTTTGACGAACACGCCCCACGCGATGAGCAGCAAGGCCGCGCATGAGCCAACCGCTGCGGCGTATGGCAGCTTGGCCGGGTCGGCGTGCATCAGCTCGAAGATGGACACCAGCGTCTCGATTGCCAGCGCGATCACGATCACCACGAAGAAACGCGACAGGTAACGCCGTACGCGCGTGGGCCCGCTGACCTTGACGTCGCGCAGGATCTCTTCTTCGAAGATGGTCTGCCCCAGTTCCAGCGTCACCAGCGCGACCGTCAGCAGGCCGACCGCTTCCAGCACGACATTGAAGCGGTCGCGCACCACCATGTCGCCGCCGGGGGTAAAGCCATGCCACAACTCCAGCCCGGCCATGGTCACCAGGCCCGCCGCGCACAGCACGAAGAACGCCAGGATCACGAAGTGACCGGCACGGAACAGGTGACTGAGCAGTTTCATGGCAGGCGCGACAGGAAAGGGATGCAGAGCATCATGGGCCTGACGTCGCGGCCGCGCGAAGGCTGCGCCCAATTGGCCGGCTTCATCCGGAGTGCCCCTCATCCGGCGCTTCGCGCCACCTTCTCCCGCAGGCGGGAGAAGGGAGGGGCTAGGTGCAGGGCTAGGTGCGGGGGGTAAAGTGATACGTCCACTGCAGCGCTGATGATCTTTCCCTTCTCCCGCCTGCGGGGGAAGGTG
>NZ_JSZE01000015.1 GCF_000802365.1 Xanthomonas cannabis pv. cannabis | reverse complement strand
GTAGATGGTGTCCACCGCAAAGCGCGCCACGCGCTGCGGCTTGCGCAGCGACACGACCACGTCCTCGACCACCTCGACCTGCGGCAACGTCGGCATCGGCGCCGGCACCGCCACCAGGGCGTCCTGCCCGGCCAGCACCGGCAATCCGCGCACGAACGGCAGTGGCTGGCGCTGCGCAAGCGCACCGTCCTCGCGGTCGCGCGTGGCATCCACCCAGATCTCGCCCTGGGGCAGATGCGCACGCACCACCACATGGTTGAACGCGTACGGACTGGGCAGGCGCTGATCCAGCGTGCCGCCCTTGTCGCTGCTGACCAGCACCGGCTCGGCGCGGATGCCGGCCAGCTGCAGCAGCGCAATCAACAAGGTCGCCTTGTCCTTGCAATCGCCATAGCGGTTGCGCAGGGTCACTTCCGGCGCATGCGGGGCGTGCGAGTTCTCGCCCATGTCCAGCCCGACGTAACGGATCTCGCCCTGCACGAACGCCACCGCGCGCAGCAACGCGCCCTGTGGATCGTCGCTGCGCAGCCGCAGGCTCTGCGCCATGCCGGCGGCCACCTGCGCGTCCTTGAATGCATCCGGATACAGCTGCGCCGCCCACGCCGCGACCGCCGCCCAGTTGCCGGCGGTGGAGATCTCGATCAACCCGTATGGGTCGACATCGTCGGGAGCGTCCTTTTCCGGCTGCACGGCGGCGATCGTGCGTGCGCCGATGTTCAACAGCGTGACCCCGTCCACGGTGCTGACGTTTCGGCTGAAGCCTGGCGCGCTGATGCGCCACTGCAACGCCATCGCGGCGGGGTAACGCACGCGGACCCGACGTTCGCCCAGCGGCACCCCATAGCGTGCATCGAACACGTCGTGATAGCCCTTGCCGAAGACCGGATTGCTGCCGGTGACGGTCACGCCATAATCGACCCGGTCGCCCACGCGCAGATCCGGGAGGGTGATCGACAGGGTCAACGCGCCATCGATCAGGCCATCTTCCAGCCCGCTTTCGCGGCGCAGGCGCGCGTAGTGGGCCCGGCCGCGCATGTCGATGCGCTTGCCGTCGCGCCACACGTCCAGGCTGTTGAGCTCCAGCGTCTGGTACTGCGGCTGATAGTCGACGGAAATCTGGCCGGCCTCGTCCAGGCTCTTGGCATGTTGCACCGTGTAGCTCAATCGCCGGTAGGCGCGCGGCGCGCGTCCGGTGAGATCGACCTGGTCGGACACCAGCTCATAGCGCAGCCCGCTCGCGCCCGGCACATGGTCGGGCACCGCATCGGCCACCACCCATGCCGGCACCGGCGCCATCGTGGGCGCCTCGCTGGCCTGCGCCGGTACGACCACCACGGCGCTGATCGCACACCACACCCACACCATCCAGACCACGCCACGCAGGCGTCCCACCCCATCCTTGCCGATCAACACCCGCTCCTCGTCAAAACGCATTGAGCCCCGTCAACGCACGCCCCACCACCAGCTGATGCACGGTTTCGGTGCCCTCGTAGGTGATCACCGATTCCAGGTTCAGTGCATGCCGGATCGCCGCATGCTCGGTGGTGATGCCCGCCGCGCCCAGCAGCTCGCGGCATTCGCGCGCCACGTCGAGCGCCATGCGGCAATTATTCCACTTTGCCAGCGAGATCTGCTCCGGTCGCACGGTGCCGGCGTCCTTCAGCCGCCCCAACTGCAGCGCCAGCAACTGGGCGGTGGCAATGCGCCGCGCCATGTCGGCCAGCTTGATCTGTGCGCTCTGGGTGGCCGCCAGGGGCCGGCCGAACAGGATGCGCTCGCCGCTGTAGGCCAGCGCCTCGCGCAGACAGGCTACCGCCGCGCCGATCGCGCCCCAGGCGATGCCGTAGCGGGCCTGGTTGAGGCAGCCCAGCGGCGCCTTCAGCCCGGCCGCGTTCGGTAGCCGCATGGGTTCCGGCACGAATACGTTGTCCAGAAACAACGCCGACGTGACCGACGCACGCAGGCTCATCTTGTGCGAGATGTCTTGCGCGCCAAAACCGGGGCTGTCGGTCTCCACCAGAAACCCGCATACACCATCATCGGTCTGCGCCCAGATGACGGCCAGGCCGGCAATGCTGCCGTTGGTGATCCACAGCTTGGCACCGTTCAAGCGCCAGCCGTCGCCCTCGCGCACCGCGCGCGTGGTCATGGCGGCCGGGTCCGAACCCCCTTGCGCCTCGCTCAGCCCGAAGCAGCCGATCACCCGGCCGGCAGCCATCTCCGGCAGCCAGCGCCGACGTTGCGTCTCGCTGCCATAGGCATGGATCGGATACATGCACAGCGAGGACTGCACGCTGACAAAACTGCGCACCCCGCTGTCGCCACGCTCCAGTTCCTGGCAGATCAGCCCATACGCCACCGCGCCCAGGCCCGCACCCCCATCGTCCACCGGAAGGCTTGCGCCCAGCACGCCCAGCCCCGCCAATTCCGGCACCCATTCACGTGGAAACCGCGCCGCGTCGAAGGCATCGCCGATGGCAGGCAGCACGCGGCTGTCGGTGAAGCGCGCCACCGCATCCTGCACCGCCCGCTCGTCGTCGGTGAGCAGCCCACGCACATCGAACAGATCATCGGCACGCACCGGCATCGCCGCTTCCAAGCAGGGAGTTGTGGCAAGTATCCGTCAGTTGCCGGGCGTACGCGGCCTCGTTGCGCAGGGGCGCGGGCAAAAAAAGAGCCGGCGATGCCGGCTCTCGTTGACACAGGGGGCTCAGCCCATCACTGGCGGCTGCTCATGCCGTCCTGACGGATGCCCGCGTCTCCCGCGGTCGAGGCGGTCTGGGTCACCAACTGACCATCGACGACCGCGAGGCGATCGCTCGCCGGCTTGTCGTTCATGCGCACGGTCTTTTCGAACCCGTCGTAGCGATACGTCACGTCGTAGGCCACCACGTTGTCGGCATCGCCCAGCGAAATGCGCTCGCCCGGCTTGTTGTCCATCCGCATGGTGCCGGTGGTGCCATCGGCATTGCGGTAGGTCACGTCATACCCAACCACGCGCGAAGACGAGGAGTTGGCATTTTCGGTGTGGCACTGGCGCTCGGTGCGATCCACCACGCGGCCGCCGACATGGTTGCGGTCCACGCGGTTGCCGATGAAGCCGCCGCCCACCGCACCTGCGGCCGTGGCCAGCTTGCGGCCGTTGCCGCCACCGACCTGGTTACCGAGCAGGCCACCGATGACCGCGCCGGCCACGGTGCCGCCGACATTGCCATCGCGCTCGGGCAGGCGCTCCTGCACCACGACGTCGCGGCACACTTCGCGCGGCGAAGAGCTGGTGGTGGTTTCACGGATGGCGTTGCTGTTGATGACCTGGGCGTACTGCGGTTCGCGCTGGGTGATCGGAGCCACCCGAACCACGTCGGCGTATTCCAGGCCGCGCGGCGCCGGCTGGCCGTTTGCAACGAAGTCGCCCGATGACGGACGATTATTCATGAAGGCGGCCGTAGCCACGCCTCCAACCAGCAAGGCACCAGCAGCGACCAGTATAGTTGTCGTATTGCTCTTCATAACCAGCTCCCTGCGGACGCACCGCGTTGTTGACGGCGTGATTCCAGCATGTGAACCCTGAACGAAAACGCCCTCGCTCATGAACGACTCGGTTAAGTTCAGCTAGCGGTTACTTCATGCACATCTAACAGGCGGAGCTCTCGCATGCGAAATCCTTTCACTGCACGTGCCCTGGAATGGGCGGCCAGGCTGCGGTACCCCACATTGTTCAAGCTGGCAGCTACGCTGTTTGTGGTGGATGTGCTGGTGCCGGATGTCGTGCCATTTGTGGACGAACTGCTGTTCGGGCTGACCACGCTGCTGCTGGCGAACTGGAAAACCCGGAAGGCGCCGCTGCCGGCATCGGTGCGCCGCGACTGATGCAGTTGATCGACAGCCACTGCCATCTGGACGCGAGCGAATTCGATCACGACCGCGCCGAGGTGATTGCGCGCGCACGCGCGGCCGGCATCCTGCAGCAGGTGGTGCCGGCGATCACTGCCGCCAGCTGGCCGGGCCTGCGCGAGGTCTGTTCCCAGGCGCCAGGACTGCATCCGGCCTACGGCCTGCACCCGATCTTTCTGGACCAGCACCAGCCCGGCCATCTGGAGCTGCTGGCCGAGTGGATCACGCGCGAGCGCCCCTGCGCCATCGGCGAGTGCGGTCTGGATTTCTATCTGGACGGCCTGGACGCAGGCGCGCAGCGCGACTATTTCGATGGGCAATTGCGCCTGGCCAAGCGCTTCGACCTGCCGGTGATCGTGCATGCACGCCGGGCCACCGAAGAAGTCATCGCCCGCATCAGGGCAGTCGGCGGCCTACGTGGCGTGGTGCATAGCTTTGCCGGCAGCCCCGAGCAGGCGCAGCAGTTATGGAAACTGGATTTCCTGATCGGCCTGGGCGGCCCGGTCACCTACCCGCGCGCCAATCGCCTGCGCGGCCTTGCCGCACGCATGCCGCTGCAACAGCTGCTGCTGGAAACCGACGCACCGGATCAGCCCGACGCCAGCATCCGCGGCCAGCGCAACGAGCCGGCATTGCTGCGTACGGTGCTGGACTGCATCGCGCAGCTGCGGGGCGAAGATGCCGCCGTCATTGCCGAGCAGACCACGGCCAACGCGTGCCGCCTGTTCGGCTTGCCGGCCTGGCCTGGTCCGCGCAGCGCACTGCCGCAGCGCGGGTGATGCTCACGGCGCCGCCGCAGCCTCGGCCACCGGCTTGGACGCGGTGGTCCTGGGTTTGAGCAACATCTCCAACGCCTTGCCCACTGCCACGAATGCGAAGGTGCCGGTGATGTGGGTAGCTGCCCCCAGCCCGGCGCCGCAGTCCAGCTTGAGGGTGGCGTCGGCATCGAGCTGGGGGCGAATCCCGCACACACTGCCATCGGCTTGCGGGTACTTGACGTTTTCCAGCGAGTACACTGCCGGCACGCCGAAGTAGCGCTGCGCATTCTTGGGGAAATTGAACTCGCTGCGCAGCTTCTTGCGGATGAGCGCCAGCATCGCATCGTGTTCTGTCCGCGAGACATCGCGCACGCGCACCAGGGTGGGATCGGTACGCCCGCCGGCGGCGCCGACGGTCAGCAACGGCAGCTTGCGCCGGCGGCACCAGGCGATGGTTTCCACCTTGACCCGGAAACTGTCGCAGGCATCGATCACCAGATCGAACCCATCGCCCAGCAGCGTTTCGATATTGCCGGCAGTGAGAAACGCCTCCACCGCATCGGCCTCGATCTCCGGGTTGATCGCCATGCAACGCTCGGCCATCGCGCGCGCCTTGTTGCGTCCGTACTGCCCGGCCAGCGCCGGCAATTGCCGGTTGGTGTTGGACACGCACAGGTCGTCGGCATCGATCAGGCGGATGTGGCCGACGCCGGTACGCGCCAGCGCTTCCACCACCCACGATCCCACCCCGCCCATGCCGACCACCGCCACGCGACAGGCGGCCAGGCGCTCTACCGTGCCGACCCCGTATAGCCGGTCGATACCGGCAAAGCGTTCACGCCATTGTGCTTTCATCACCCTATTTTACGCGTGCCATCCACCGCGCGTCCGCCTAACGCCAGACCTCGCTGCCGGAGCACGCGTCATGACCGACTCCCCTCCCAATCAATCGCGCACGGCGCGTTACGCCTTCATGCTGGTCCTGGGGGGATTGATCGGACTGGTGGCCACGGTGATGGTGGCGCGTGTGCTGCAGGCCAGACGCGACCCAGTCCCGGACAGCCTGATGCAGGTCATGGCCTACCAACTGCGCGCCCTGCAAGCGCCGCCCACTGCAACCTGCACCCTGGCGCAGCAACGCGCGCGGTTGCGCTCGCTCCGCCTGCTCGCCGACGAACTGGAGCCCGCATTCGGAAACCTCGGCGAGGACCGCCGCTTCGTCGAACATGCCGACGCGCTGCGCGCGACGCTGGACCGCGCGCAACCCGCGCCGGCCACCGACTGCGCGGCAGTTGCCGAATCGGGAATGCAAATCGCCGACGCCTGCGAGGCCTGTCACCGTGACTTTCGATGAATAGGGCGCTCGGGTTTCGTTAAGCCTGGAGTGATGCAGTTGGCAGACTGTTCACCTGGACCATCCCAGGATGACATCGCCGCGGCCCCGACCGCCTTCAGAACCATCCGGAGACACCTCATGAAGACCCGACTGCTCGTTATCGGCCTGGCTGCAACCGCAACCCTGGTCGGTTGCGCCACCTCCCAGCCCCAGTACGGCAGCTATCGCGGCGACCGCGGTTACGATCAGGGCTATTCGCAGCCGGCGCCGCGCTGCGTTGATTGCGGCATCGTCACCCGCATCGACGCGGTGGGCCCGACCCGCACCGCGCCGACCGGCACCGGTGCCGTGCTTGGCGGCATTGTCGGTGCCGTCGCCGGCCGCCAGATTTCCAAGGAAACCGGCGGCAGCAAGGGCAACAAGAACGTGTCGGCCGTGGCCGGTGCCGCCGCCGGCGCGCTTGCCGGCAACGCCATCCAGAACAACGTCACCAGCGATAGCTTCGACGTGCAGGTGCGCATGGACGATGGCCGGGTGATCGTAGTGAACCAGCGCGATCTGGCGGGTGTCCGCGAAAACGCCTACGTGCGCGTGGTCAACGGCCGCGTGGTGCTGCGCTGACCGGCGCAGGTCTCCAGGCGGCAGATAGCAGAAAGGCCCGGTGACGGGCCTTTCTGCTGTCCGTGCAACGTGCTGGCACGCTGCGGCGCTTAGACCACCTGCACCGCGTCTGCTTGCAGACCTTTCTGGCCCTGCACGACGGTAAAGCTGACCTTCTGCCCCTCCTTGAGACTCTTGAAGCCCTGGATCTGGATCGCGCGGAAATGGACGAACACGTCCTCGCCATTTTCGCGGCTGATGAACCCAAAGCCCTTGGCATCGTTGAACCACTTCACGACACCATTCTCGCGTTCGATGTTGGACATCTCGACTGACTCCCTACGACACTGTGATGGACTGGCGGTGGTGGCTGTGATTGCAAGGAGGAAGCGAGGTACATGGATGTAGCGGATCGAACGATCTACCGCATCAGGCCACGATTCACGGTGACCTTTGCAAACAGCAGCGGCTGCAACTTAACCCGCGCAAAACGAATTTTCAAGCACCCCTTGCGCATTTTTGTCAAGCCTGAAATAGGACATTTCTAAACCATCATGGACACCACCGTCGTTTATTACGTGTTGGCCGGAGCGCTCGTGCTGATCGGCCTGGCCGGGGTGATCCTGCCTGCCCTGCCCGGCCTGCCGCTGGTATTTGCCGGGCTGCTGGTCGCCGCCTGGGCCGATGGCTTCACCCATGTGGGGTGGATTGCGCTGGTGATCCTGGGCTTGATCACGGCCGGCTCCTTCCTGATCGATTTTCTGGCGACCGCCTACGGTGCCCAGCGCGTGGGCGCCAGCAAGACGGCGCTGTGGGGCTCGGTGATCGGCGCCATCGCCGGCATCTTCTTCATGCCGATCGGGTTGTTCGTCGGGCCGTTTGCCGGGGCCTGGCTTGGCGAGTACTACCAGACCCGCAAGAGCGGCCAGGCCACCAAGGTCGGCGTCGGTACCTGGCTGGGCATCATGCTCGGCGCGGCGACCAAGCTGGCACTGGGGCTGTGCATGCTCGGCGTGTTTGCGATCGCCTGGTTCTTTTAGCGCCTGGCGATCGCTGCAGCGGTTTGGCAAACATCTACTCGCCACGCCTGACCGGCTGCGGCGATGACATGCCTGGCAAGCGCCGTGCTGGCAGCCGCGCTGCCCACTGCCGGCGTCCATCCGACCGTGGCGGCGTGCCCAGGCATCCTGGCAAGACGCAACACCGCGTGCAATGCCCACACCGCACCGACGAATGTTATGGCCGTGTACACATCGCGTATGCAGACGCGACCATTAAGCTACACACCTCTGCGCCTGCCCGGCGCAACACCTCGGCCCGACTGACCATGTCCAAGCACCGCACCCGCCCCTTGATGCTGATTGCCCTGGCCGCTGCGCCGATGGCGCAGGCGCAGGAAATCGCCCCGCAACCGGCTTCACCGCAGGCCTGCACCTCGGTGACCTCGGACGCGGCGCGCCTGGCCTGCTACGACCAGGCCCTGGGCCATACCCCGCAGGCCGTGCAGGAGGCAGATGCCGCAGCGCAGCTGGCCAAGCAGGCCGACAAGCCGGATGACGCCCGCAAGCTCAGCCGGGTGGGCGATTTCTTCCGTGCCGACGGCCAGGACCCGTCGAAGGAAGAAGCCGTTGCCAATGCCGGGCGTGGCTCGCTGCTGGACAGCCGCTGGGAGCTGGCCAAGGATTCCAAGCTGGGCACGTTTCAATTGCGCGGCTACAAGCCGGTCTACCTGCTGCCGGCGTTCTGGACCAGCGACAGCAACCGCACCCCGCAGTCGCCCAACCCGGCCAACTCGGTCAATACGCCGCAACAGCTGGACAGCGCGGAGCTGAAGTTCCAGCTCAGCTTCAAGACCAAGGTGGCCGAAGACCTGTTTGGCGACAATGGGGACATCTGGATGGGGTACACCCAGAGTTCGCGCTGGCAGGCGTACAACTCCGATGCCTCGCGCCCGTTCCGTGAAACCAACTACGAACCCGAAGCGATGCTGGTGTTCCGCAACAACTACAGCATCTTCGGCTGGAAAGGCCGCATGAGCGGCATCAGCCTCAATCACATGTCCAACGGCCGCGCCGATCCGCTGTCGCGCTCCTGGAACCGGGTGATCCTCAATTTCGGGCTGGATCGCGAAAATTGGGCACTCAGCCTGCGTCCGTGGTTCCGCATCAAGGAAGACCGCGCCGACGACAATAATCCCGATATCGAGGATTACATGGGCCGTGGCGATGCCACCCTGGTCTACAACAAGGACGGCCACGAATTCGCCTTGATCGCACGCCATTCGCTGCGCGGCGGCGACCGTTCGCACGGTTCGGTGCAGCTGGATTACGGCTTTCCAATCACCAACCTGCTGCGTGGCCATGTGCAGGTGTTCGACGGCTACGGCGAAAGCCTGATCGACTACAACCACAAGGCCACCTACATCGGCCTGGGCGTGTCGTTGCTGGAGTGGTTCTGAGTCCTGGCGGTGCGCCCGGGCGGCGCACCGCACACGATTGAATGCAGGGCCGCGCGGCTGCAGCCCTGTCGCACGCGCGAAACGCAACGCGAAAAGCCGGCATTGCTGCCGGCTTTTTTTTTGCGTCTGCATGGCGCAGTCATGCATTGCCGATGACAGCGGCTTACACGATGCAGGCGGCACAGCCTCGCAGCCTGCATCGCGTGCCGCAGGCCGGCGGATCAGACGTCGAAGAAATCCACCTTGCCGTCTTTCAGCGTGTAATAGGCACCCACGACCTTGCAGGCACCGGCGCGCAGGGGTTCGAGCAACGCAGGTTCGGAGGCAGCGCGCAGGCGATCGACGGTGCGCTTGACGTTGGCCTTCACCGACGCGCCCAGCAGATCATCGCCACCCTTGCTCTTGGCGGTCAGCACCGCCGGGACGATGGGCTCGATCATGGCGCCGATGGCACCCGGGAAGAATGCGTTCTGCTCCACCACCGATACCGCTGCTGCCACGGCGCCGCAGCTCTCGTGCCCCATCACCACCACCAGCGGTACGCCCAGCTGGCTCACTGCATATTCGATCGAGCCCAGCGCGGTGGTGTCCACGGTGTTACCGGCGTTGCGGACGATGAACATTTCACCGAGCCCACGGCCGAACAGCAGCTCCGGCGGAACCCGCGAGTCCGAGCACGACACCAGGATCACGAACGGGGTCTGGCCCAAGGCCAGCTCCAGCCGGCGCTTGCTGTCGGAGATCACCTTCTTGGGGCGGTTCTCGACGAAGGCGGCATTGCCGTCGCGCAGGACCTGCAGTGCCTGCTCGGCGGTCAGGTCGGTCTTTTTCGAGGGCGCCGCGCGCACCGCGAACGGGAGCGAGCCGGCAGCGGCGGCGATCGGTGCGCAACAGGCGCCCTGCAGCAATTTTCGACGGGATGCGGAATGCGACATGGACGAGCCCCTGCTCTCTGGTTGGTGTCGCGATCGTACTATGTGGCAGGCGCGACAAAACCGCTCCGGCCGGGCTTATGCGCACAGGAATTCGCAGCCGCGCGCCGCCGGTTCAGGTCCAGTCCGCCAGGCCCTCGCGCCGATAGGTTTCCTGAAACGCGGGGCGCGCTTTCATACGCTGCGCATGCGCTTTGAGGGCCGGCCAGGTATCGCTCGGCCGCGGCATGTTGCGCGACCAGCGCATCATCATGGTCAGCATGAAATCGGCAGCCGACAGCGTGTTCCCGAGCAGGTAGGGCCCGCCCGCCTGCAGATGCGCATCGACCTGGGCCCAGGCCGTTTCCACCTTCTCGCGTGCCTGCGCCTGCGCGCTGTCGGCATGGACTGCGCCGGCCGGTTCGTGCGGGTAGAACCAGGCGCGGTAGGCCGGCTGCAGGGTATTGGCGCAGAAGAACATCCACTTGTAATAGGCCGCACGCTCCGGGGTGCCCACCGGCGGTGCCAGCCCGGCCTGCGGATAAAGGTCGGCCAGGTGCAGCACGATCGCTGCCGCCTCGGTCAGGACCTGTCCATCCAGCACCAGGGTCGGCACCACGCCGGCGGGATTGAGTGCCAGGTAATCGGCTTGTTTATGCTCGCCGCGCTCGAAATCCAGTGGATGCAGCACGTGGGCAACATCCAGTTCGATCAGCAGCCAATGCACGACCAGGGCGGCGGTGCTGGGGGTGTGGTACAGCGTGGTGGTCATGCGGATTCCCGGGTGAGATGAGGTTAGCTGAGGTCACGAAACGAAGGGGAGATCGTCGGGCAGGCGGTGCCGGCGTCCGCCGTCGGTGCGATTGGTCCATTCAAGGCGCCACCTGCGCGCCGTCCACGCGCACACGACAGCCGCCTGCGTTGTTCATTGGCCGCTGTTGTCGGTACAGGCACGCAGGCAGGCAAGCTTGCGCGGTTCGCAGCGGCTGTCGTCGCTCTGCTGGCTGCAATCGAAGACCTGCGCCATGCAGTTGGCCCGCTGCGCCGGGTTTTGCGCGTCGTCGCAGCGCTTTCCCCGTGGCGCTATCGACGCGCGGCAGCTGCTCTCGCTTGGTCGGTTGGCGCGACACTGCCTGGCACTGTCGTTGCATTGGGTGATGCAGCGTTCGCCCGCCGTCGGCCCGCTGAAGCGTGTCGAGGTCGCACTCGGTTCGAGTGGCGTGGGTTCGGCGAACGGCACCGGTGCGGTGGGCGGCGGCGCGTAGTTGCCCGAAGGAAACAGCACCGTGGACGCGGCCTTTTGCTGCGCGGCTGCGTCAACACTGGCGCACATCGCCATGATCAGGCACAGACGTCGGAGCATTCCTGTTCTCCCGGGACATCGGCAATCGAAGGTCGAGCATAGCCGCTTCCGGCTTGGCGGTACGCCTGCGGTGATGGCGAAAGCGGCGTCATGCCCGCTGCGTGCGCATCGATGCGCACGCAGCATTACACACACATGTTCGCCACGACAGTCAGCTCCAGGCGGGGGCATGCTGGCGGAAGCGGCAATGCGGTGCGCATGACCGCTTCCTGGCGGTGCTTACTCGACCACGACCGGAATCTTGCCGATCCGCGACTGCCACAGCCGCGGGCCAGTCTTGTGCACCGACTCGCCGCTGGAGTCCACCGCGACGGTGACCGGCATGTCCTTGACCTCGAACTCGTAGATCGCCTCCATGCCGAGGTCTTCGAACGCGAGCACGCGCGCGGCCTTGATCGCCTTGGATACCAGATACGCCGAACCGCCGACCGCCATCAGGTAGACGGCCTTATTGTCGCGGATCGCATCGATGGCGGCGTCACCGCGCTCGGACTTGCCGACCATGCCCAGCAACCCGGTCTGTTCGAGCATCTGGCGGGTGAACTTGTCCATGCGGGTGGCTGTGGTCGGGCCGGCCGGGCCCACCACTTCGTCGCGCACCGGGTCGACCGGGCCGACGTAGTAGATGAAGCGATTGGTGAAATCCACCGGCAGCGATTCGCCACGGTTGAGCATGTCGATCATGCGCTTGTGCGCGGCGTCGCGGCCGGTCAGCAGCTTGCCGTTGAGCAGGATCACCTCGCCCGGCTTGAAGCTGGCGACCTCGTCGCGGGTGATGGTGTCCAGGTTGACCCGGCGCGCATTGGTCGGGTTGTAGGTGAGCTTGGGCCAGTCTTCCAGCGACGGCGGGTCCAGCATCACCGGGCCGCTGCCGTCCAGGGTGAAATGCGCGTGGCGGGTGGCCGCGCAGTTGGGGATCAGCGCCACCGGCAGGTTGGCGGCATGGGTCGGGTAATCCTTGACCTTGATGTCCAGCACGGTGGTCAGGCCGCCCAGGCCCTGCGCGCCGATGCCGAGCGCGTTGACCTTTTCGTACAACTCCAGGCGCAGCTCTTCGGCGCGGTTGGAGGCACCACGCGCCTGCAGGTCGACGATGTCGATCGGTTCCATCAGCGCCTCCTTGGCCAGCAGCATCGCCTTTTCGGCGGTGCCGCCGATGCCGATACCGAGCATGCCCGGCGGGCACCAGCCGGCGCCCATGGTCGGCACCGTCTTGAGCACCCAATCGACGATGGAATCGGACGGATTGAGCATGGCGAACTTGCTCTTGGCTTCCGAACCGCCGCCCTTGGCCGCGACGATCACCTCGACATGGTGGCCGGGCACGATCTTGGTGTTGACCACCGCCGGCGTGTTGTCTTTGGTATTGGTGCGCTTGCCGGCCGGGTCGGCCAGCACGCTGGCGCGCAGCTTGTTGTCGGGGTGGTTGTAGGCGCGGCGCACGCCTTCGTTGACCATGTCTTCCACGCCCATGGTGGCGTCGTCCCAGCGTACGTTCATGCCGATGTCCAGGAACACCGTGACGATGCCGGTGTCCTGGCAGATCGGGCGGTGGCCTTCGGCGCACATGCGCGAATTGATCAGGATCTGCGCAATGGCGTCCTTGGCGGCCGGCGATTCCTCGCGCTCATAGGCAGCGGACAGATTCTTGATGTAGTCGACCGGGTGGTAGTAGCTGATGTACTGCAGCGCATCGGCGACGGACTGGATGAGGTCTTCCTGCTTGATCGAGGTCACGGCTGGCTCTACGGCTGGCGGGGGGCAATGCGGGCATTTTAGAGCAAACCGCGGGCGCAGCCGGATGTGGCGTCTATGGAAACGATTGACCGAAGCATGCGTTGCGGCTTGCCGGGTAGCGGGATGGCGCGGTGACGCAGGGAGTGCGGACCGCAATGGCCGCCTCACCGCGGTACTGCCACGCGCGCCATGCCAGGCCGCAACTCTGCCCGCCTGCTCGGTTGGCACACGCTGCAAAACACGCAGTGATGCTCCGGTCGCGCCAACCGCGCGTGCTCAGCCGTGCGCCACATTGTGAGCGGTGATGGTGTAGCCGAACGGATCGCGGAACGCGAAATACCGGCCAAATGGCCCGTCCTTTGGCGCAAACGCGATGTCTATGCCGTGGTCGGCAAGATGCGCATGCAAGGCGTCGGCATCATCACAGCCGAACCAGAGCGCGATGCCCTCGCCCAGCCGGTCGGTGTTGGTCAGCTCGGCCACCGGCGTGCGGATGGCAAACGGGATCGGCCGGGTGTCGAACACCACCGCGCCCGGTGGGCTGTGGGCCGCAGGCGTGAGCCCGACCACCTCGGTGTAGAAGCTGCGTGCTGCGTCAAGATCCGGGGTTTGAATGCCGACGAAGTCGGGGCCTATTAGATGGGGCATGGCTGGACGCACTGCGATTGGGAAGGCCTAAAATATCAGCACACTGACAATTATGTAAGGGCCCTGATATGCCAGATCCCGGAAGTGAGCCGCAGATGAGCGACCCATACGCCACTATTGGCTATGCGTTGAAGCTGGCACAGCAGGCCCTGCGCACGCGCATGGATACCGACCTGCGCAACATCGGCCTGACCACGCCCCAATATGCGGTGCTCACCTATTTGAAAGGCCAGCCGGGCGCATCGAACGCTGCCCTCGCCCGGCGCGCGTTCGTGACCCCGCAGACCATGCAGGCGATTTTGGTAACGCTCGAACGCGCCGATTTCATCGCACGCATGCCGCATCCTGAGCACGGCCGCGTACAGAAGACCGAACTCACGTCCAAAGGCCGCGCCGCCCTGAAAAAGGCCTCCGGCATCGTCGCCACTGCAGAAACGCGCCTGCAGGCCGCCGCGGCCCCGCTCGACCCGCAGGCGGTGTCGACGCTGCTGTTGCGGCTGGCCGAGGCATTGCGCTGACCGTGCAGCTTATCGGCCAGCGGCAGGGCGGGTCCTGCCCGGCGAGTACTCCAACACCCCGCGCCGACGCGAAGCGCTGCACACTCATACGATGTCAGCTTCCCGTTCCGGCGCCTCTGCGCCCGCCGCTCCCCGTACCGGCCCCACCCTGCGCGAACGCCTGGATGCGCTGCGCAACCTGCCACCGTTCCTGCGCCAGATCTGGCAGACCAGCCGTTGGCTGAGCGCAAGCAGCATCGGCCTGCGCGTGCTGCGCGCGTTGATGCCGGTGGCCTCGCTGTATATCGGCAAATTGATCATCGACGAGGCGATCCACCTGGTCGGCCAGCCGCCGGCATTCGAGTCGTTCGCCCAGGCCTTGGGCAGCGGCCGTCTGAACCGCCTGCTGGAACTGCTGGCGCTGGAACTGGCGCTGGCGGTCGGCTCGGACCTGCTCGGCCGGCTGGTCGGCTACGCCGATGCGCTGCTGTCGGAATTGTTCAACAACGCCGCCAGCGTGCGCCTGATGGAGCACGCCGCGCAGCTGGATCTGGAGGATTTCGAAGACCCCGACCGGCAGGACAAGCTGGATCGCGCGCGGCGCCAGACCATGAACCGCATGAACCTGATGAGCCAGTTGTTCGGCCAGGTGCAGGACGCCATCACCGTGATCAGCCTGGCGGTGGGCCTGGTGGTGTACGCGCCGTGGTTGATCGTGCTGCTGGCGGTGGCGCTGATCCCGGCCTTCATCGGCGAGGCGCACTTCAATGCGCTGGGCTATTCGCTCAACTTCCAGTGGACGCCGGAGCGGCGCCAGCTCGACTACCTGCGCCAGGTCGGCGCCAGCGTGGAGACGGCCAAGGAAGTCAAGATCCTCAACCTGCACCGCTTCCTGATCGCGCGCTACCGTCGGCTGGCCGACAAGTTCTTCCAGGCCAACCGCGCACTGGCGCGCAAGCGTGCGTTGTGGGGTGCGCTGCTGGCGGCATTGGGCACGCTGGGCTACTACATGGCCTATGGCTACATCGCCTGGCGCACGGTGCGCGGCGATTTCAGCATCGGCGACCTGACCTTCCTGGCCGGCAGCTTCCTGCGCCTGCGCCAGTTGCTGGAAGGATTGTTGATCGGCTTTTCGCAGGTCGCCGGCCAGGCCTTGTATCTGGACGATCTTTACTCGTTCTTCAACATCGTGCCGGAGATCCGCTCGCGCCCCAACGCCTTGCCGGTGCCGCGCCCGATCCGCCAGGGCTTCGTGTTCGAGGACGTGGGCTTTCGCTACCCGGATGCCGAGCAGTGGACGGTGCGGCATCTGAATTTCGAATTGCGTGCCGGCGAAGTGCTGGCCCTGGTTGGCGAGAACGGCGCCGGCAAGACCACCCTGGTCAAGCTGCTGGCGCGGCTGTACGACCCCGACGAGGGCCGCATCCTGCTCGATGGCCAGGACCTGCGCGACTACGATCTGGACGATGTGCGCGCCAACCTGGGGGTGATCTTCCAGGATTTCGTGCGATATCACCTGAGCGTGGGCGAGAACATCGGCGTCGGCCAGGTCGAGGCAATGGACGATGCGCCGCGCATCCGTGCGGCTGCGCAGCGCGCGATGGCCGGCGAGCTGATCGACAGCCTGCCCGAGCGCTACGAGCAGCTGATCGGACGCCGTTTCAAGAACAGCGTGGACCTGTCCGGGGGCCAGTGGCAGAAGATCGCGATTGCGCGCGCCTACATGCGTGATGCGCAGCTGATGATCCTGGACGAACCCACCGCCGCACTGGATGCGCGCAGCGAGTTCGAGGTGTTCCAGCGCTTCAAGGAGCTGTCGGACAACCGCACCGCGGTGCTGATCTCGCACCGCTTCTCCAGCGTGCGCATGGCCGACCGCATCCTGGTGCTGGCCGCCGGCCGCATCGAAGCGGCCGGCACCCATGCCGAGCTGATGGCGCAGGGCGGACGTTATGCGGAGCTGTTCGAGCTGCAGGCGGCGGGGTATCGGTGAGGCTGGGGATTTGGGAGTCGGGATTGGGGATTGGTAAGAGCTGCCGGTTCATCCGCAAGCCCCTATGACTCCAGAACCCAGGATCTGCTCTAGCGAATCCCCAATCCCGAATCCCGGCCAACCAAATGAGAGTTCATCTCATTTGGCTGGCTTGAGGTAGAATTGCCGGGTATTCCTCCCACGACACTCACCGGTATGTCTTCCGCTTTCGGCGCCGAAACGGTGCTTGAGGTC
The DNA here is from genome assembly GCF_000802365.1 of Xanthomonas cannabis pv. cannabis. Taxonomy (GTDB): domain Bacteria; phylum Pseudomonadota; class Gammaproteobacteria; order Xanthomonadales; family Xanthomonadaceae; genus Xanthomonas; species Xanthomonas cannabis. Next base: position 25,126 of record NZ_JSZE01000015.1, on the reverse strand, counting down.
CGTCACTGGACCGATGCCTACTTCAGCTTCACCACCACCCGCGATGCCGGTTTCCGCTTCGAGAACGGGCAGTTCGTGATGATCGGGCTGGAGACCGAGACCCGCCCGCTGTTGCGGGCCTACTCGATCGCCAGCGCCAATTGGGAAGAACATCTGGAGTTCTTCAGCATCAAGGTGCCGGACGGCCCGTTGACCTCGCGCCTGCAGCACATCCAGCCGGGCGACAAGGTGCTGGTCGGCAAGAAGCCCACCGGCACGCTGCTGATCAGCGACCTGCATCCCGGCCGCAACCTGTACCTGCTGGGCACCGGCACCGGCCTGGCGCCGTGGCTGTCGATCATCAAGGACCCGGAAACCTACGAGCGTTTCGACAAGGTGATCCTGACCCAGGGCGTGCGTTTCGTGCAGGATCTGGCCTATCGCGACTACTTCGAACGCGAGCTGCCGCAGCACGAATTCCTTGGCGACCTGCTGCGCGACAAGCTGCTGTACTACCCGGCGGTGACCCGCGAAACCTTCGCCAACCAGGGCCGCCTGACCGAGCTGATGGCCGATGGCCGCATGCAGCAGACCCTGGGCCTGCCGACCCTGGATCCGGCCAACGACCGCTTCATGATCTGCGGCAGCCCGCAGATGCTGGCCGATCTGCGCACCCTGCTGGACGCCCGTGGGTTCCAGACCTCACCGCGCATCGGCACGCCAGGGCATTACGTGTTCGAGCGCGCGTTCGTCGAGAAGTGATGCAACCTGCGTGAGACGTCAGCGCGATGCGGCGTTTACGCAGCCGCGACGCCGGCATGCACTGTCGTAGGAGCGCACCCGGGCGCGATGAAGCGTTCCCGGTAATGCTTCATCGCGCCCAGGTGCGCTCCTACGGTTCAACTAATGCGCGCTCGATGTCCGCGGCCAGGGCCTCCGGCTTGGTGGTTGGCGCATAGCGCTCCAGCACGTGGCCGTCGCGGCCGATCAGGAACTTGGTGAAATTCCACTTGACCGCCTCGGACCCGAGCACGCCGCGTTGTTCGCGCTTGAGCCATTGCCACAGCGGATGCGCGCCGTTGCCGTTGACCTCGATCTTCGACGACAGCGGAAAATCCACTGCGTAATCCAGCGAACAAAACTGGCGGATCTGCGCCGCATCGCCAGGTTCCTGATGCCCGAACTGATCGCACGGAAAGCCGATCACCACCAACCCACGTTCGCGATACCGCTGCCACAGCGCCTGCAAGCCCGCGTACTGCGGGGTAAACCCACATTTGGACGCAACATTGACCACCAGCACCACGCTGCCGACGTAGTCGCGCATCGATTGGGTGCGACCGTCCAGGTCGGTGAATTCAAACGTGGCAAGGTCGCTCATGGCGTGCTCGGATGCGCAGGGAAGCGGCAGCGTAGCGCAGCTGTGGCTGTGCAGCACGGCAGCGGCACGGACGGCTCGGCGCTTCCCTTGCAAGTGCGAAGCACGGCGCCGCGATGGCGGGGCCGTCCACCTGTGTCGGCCTTTCAGAAGATCCGCATCGGCGCCCGAGCAGCCACGCCAGACAGCCCGGCGAGCGAACACAGCCTCCAGCACGTCATCGCCCGACCAGTACAGGTCCGCGCCGCGTTGCGGCGCGTGCATATTGATTGCCGCCCCGGCACCGCGCCCATGCGAGCGCGGTCCGGCAGCGCCAACCAGGCGCCGAGCCTGCGATCACGTCGACTGGCCAGCGCGCTCAACCAGGCCGCGTCCGTCAGTGACTGCGCAATGGCCCTGCCGGCCATGCCTTTTGTCACACGCCTGTCCTGCCCGGCTGGGGTAGCCTCGGCGGTTCGCACTTTGGAGCCATCCTCTTGACCACCCGTCTCGCCTTTGCCCTGGCCGCTTCCCTGGGACTTGCCATGCCCTCCTACAGCATCGCCGTCCCCGCCACCACGCAGGCCGCCACCCAGGCCAACCCCTTCTTTGCCGACAGCACGCTGCCGCTGCATTACCCGCAGTTCGACAAGATCACCGACAGCGACTTCGCCCCCGCCTTCGATGCCGGCATGGCCGAGCAACTGAAGGAAGTGGACAAGATCGCCAACCAGAAGGCCAAGCCGAGCTTCGACAACACCATCGTCGCGCTGGAAAAGAGCGGCGCCACGCTGGATCGCGCCACCACGGTGTTCTTCAACCTGGTCGGTGCCGACACCAACGACGCACGCAAGAAGTTGCAGGCCGATTATTCGGCGAAGTTCGCTGCGCACCGCGATGCGATTTCGCTCAACGGCAAGCTGTTCGCACGCATCCAGAGCCTGTACGACCAACGCGCCAAGCTGGGCCTGGACGCGCAAGGCGTGCGCCTGGTCGAGAAGTACTACAGCGATTTCGTGCGCGATGGCGCCAAGCTGTCGGACGCGGACAAGACCACGCTCAAGGCGATGAACGCCGAGCTGGCCAACCTGGGCACCACCTTCAGCCAGAACGTGCTTGCCGAGGTGAATGCCGCTGCGGTGGTCGTCGATGACGTCAAGCAGCTCGACGGGCTGTCCGAGGAGCAGATTGCCGCTGCCGCCGAAGCCGCCAAGGCGCGCAAGCTCGACGGCAAGTATGTGATCGCCCTGCTCAACACGACCGGCCAGCCACCGCTGACCCAGTTGAAGAACCGCGAGCTGCGCAAGAGGATCTACGACGCCTCGGTGTCGCGCGGCAGCCATGGCGGCCAGTACGACAACACCGCGCTGGTGTCGCGCATCATGAAGCTGCGCGCCGACAAGGCCAAGCTGCTCGGCTTCCCCACCTATGCCGCCTACTCGCTGGAAAACCAGACCGCCAAGACGCCCGAAGCGGTCAACGCGATGCTCGGCAAGCTGGCACCGGCCGCAGTGGCCAACGCCAAGCGCGAAGCCGCCGATCTGCAGGCGATGATCGACAAGGAACAAAAGGCCGCGCGCAAGCCCACGTTCAAACTGGAAGCCTGGGATTGGGCCTACTACAGCGAGAAGGTACGCCAGGCCAAGTACAACTTTGACGAGTCGCAGCTCAAGCCGTATTTCGAGCTGAAGAACGTGCTGGAAAACGGCGTGTTCTATGCGGCCAACCAGGAATACGGCCTGACCTTCAAGCAGCGCACCGACCTGCCCACCTACCGCGACGACATCACCGTCTATGACGTATTCGATGCCGACGGCAAGCAGCTGGCGATCTTCATTGCCGACATGTATGCGCGCGAATCCAAGCGTGGTGGCGCCTGGATGAACTCCTACGTGTCGCAGTCCGAGCTGACCGGGTTCAAGCCGGTGGTGGCCAACCACCTCAACATTCCCAAGCCGCCAGCCGGCCAGCCGACCCTTCTGACCTGGGATGAGGTGACCACCATGTTCCATGAGTTCGGGCATGCGCTGCACGGCATGTTCTCCGACGTCAAATACCCGTATTTCTCCGGCACCAGCGTGCCGCGTGACTTCGTCGAGTTTCCCTCGCAGGTCAACGAGATGTGGGCCGACGAGCCGTCGATCCTGAAGAACTACGCCAAGCATTATCAGAACGGCACGCCGATGCCGCAGGCGCTGCTGGACAAGGTGATCGCCGCGTCCAAGTTCAACCAGGGCTTTGCCACCACCGAGTATCTGGGTGCGGCGATGCTGGACCAGAACTGGCATCAGGTCAGCGCCAACCAGGTGCCGGACGCCGCCGGCGTGATGGCGTTCGAGGCCAAGGCACTGCAGCAGGACGGTATCGCCTATCCGCCGGTGCCGCCGCGCTACAAGACCCCGTATTTCAGCCACATAATGGGCGGCTATGCGGCGGGCTATTACGCCTACATCTGGTCGGAAGTGCTCGATGCCAACACCCAGCAGTGGTTCAAGCAGCACGGCGGGTTGAGCCGCGCCAACGGCGATCGCTTCCGCAAGACCCTGCTCTCGCGCGGCGGCAGCGTGGATGCGATGGAGCTGTTCCAGAACTTTGCCGGCCATGCACCGCAGATCGAGCCGCTGCTCGAAAAGCGTGGCCTGAGCGCGCAAGGCGGCGATGGCGCCACCCCGGAAGCGCCGCAGTCCAAGCCGTAATGGCCGCTGCATAGGCAACGACGCCGCCCGGAGCGATCCGGGCGGCGTTGTCGTTTCTGGCGATGTCGGGTGCGAACGCGACGCTGCCTGATCAGAGCTCGACTGCGTCCACTCCATCGAGCAACTTCTTCAACAGCTTTTCCAGGCGTACCTGTTCGGGTTCGCTCATGCCTGCGGTTTCTGCATGCAACAACGTACATGCGTCGGGCAGCAGACTTTCGATCAGGGCCAGGCCTGCCGGCTGCAGGGTCAGCACGATCTTGCGTCGATCGTCCGGGCTGTTGCCGCGCGCGATCAATCCCTTCTCGCACAGCTGGTCGGTCAGGCGCGTGATGTTGGCAGGCTTTTCGCTGGCCGCCTCGGCCACTTCGGTCGGCGTGATCGCCTGCTCCGGCGTGCCGTACAACATCATCAGGATCTCGTACTCCGGCGGACTGATCCCATAGGGCTTGAGCCGCACGCAACTCTGCGTGTGCAGGCGCTTGTAGAGATGCTTGATCAACCTCACCAGGACAGCCGGCTCCCGCGGAAAGGCTGGATAGCGCGCGCAGGTGTGGTCCACGCGGTTCGCGGTTTGATCGAAACTGCTCATATCACCCGTTTGATTACATTACTGAATGGCCAGGCCATTCAATCACATCGGTTGCAGGGCAACGGCTCAGTGAGCGAAAAGATGTGCATATTCCGGCGCGACCCACGGCAAGAGTGTGGATGCAGCCACCTCGGCCGTTTGTGTGCCATCCGAATAAGGGCCGACCTGATACGGCGGAAACACGAAGCGCACTGCAGCGATCTGCCCGGTGGCATTCAACACCGGCACGAACTGCGCGAAGTTGTCCACCTGCGCGGCAGTGCCCTCGGCAATCATGCGATCGGCAGAGGCCACCTGCTCGGCCTGTTCTTCCACCGGTACACGATCGGCTTCCACGCGCTGGGTTGCGGCGGCATGCAGCTGCGCGGCGACGTCGCGGCCGATCTTTTCCCAGCCCGCCGGATCGGGAACCATGGCCTGCGCCGTCAATTGCCTGCGCTCCTTGACCAACCACACAAAGCGGGCCACCAAGGGGTCGCCATGTGCGCCGCCGGTGTAGCGGCTGCCATCGGCGGAGACGACGATCAGATCGGCCGTCTGCACGAGCGTTTCGAAAGCCAGCGACAACTCGTAAGGCGCTGCAGGCTTGTCGTTACCCAAGCCGGACACCGCCTCCATCAACTCGCCGCGGGCGGCATTTGCATAGTTGCGGATCAGTGCGGTCAGTTCCGGATACGCATCCAGCCCACGCGGGTAGCTGATGCCCACCATGTAGGCAGGCGTTTGTTCGATCACATCTTCCAGCGGGCCGCTCTGCACCAGCAAAGGCTCCTGCGCGGGCGTTGCGCTCGCGGCCGCATCGGCCGCCGGTTCGGCGGGTTCGGGCGTGGCGGGTTCGCGCTGGGTACAACCCGCCAACAGCGCCAGCAACAGCAGGCCCCGTACACCATTTACTGCAAGCAACCGCCCCATTCCCACCTGCTCCCCTGATCTAACCATCCGCTGCCGGCACTCAGGCCAGCAGATCCTGAAATTGTTGGTGTCGGCGGACATACGCTGCGGCGTAGCTGCAAGCCGGCACCACCGTCAGCCCGTCTTCGCGCGCGAAGTTCAAAGCGGCCTCGACCAGCGCGGCGGCAATGCCTCGCCCTGCGATCGCGTCCGGGACCAACGTGTGCGTAATGGTCATGCGCGTGCCGTCGCGGTCATAGATCAGCTCGGCACGTTGTCCATCGGTGTCTACAACGAAGTGCTGCTGACCCGGTTCGTGTACGGCGTGCACTGTCGCTGCCTCCATCGTGGTCTGCGCCTGGCAGTAAGTGTTTGCCCAGTGTGACCAGCGCGACGCCGCGCCTGCGTGAAAATGAATCCACGCTGTGACCGCCCGCGCGGCCTGGCAAACCTGTTCTCAAGTTCGCTCAGGCAACGCCGATAGCTGACTCGAAGGCGCTCGCTGCAACCGGTCTCCGGCATGGCCAGCTCCCTCTTACCTACGAGGAGTCACCGCATGCACAACGATTCGGCCGGACACACCGCAGACAGCGACAGCTCGTTGCTCGAGGGCCTGTTCCAGTTCGCCATCACCGGCGACACCCATAACCCCGATTTCGCCCAGCTCAACGATACCGTCTACCAGCGCCTGCAGCAGGCCTATGGCGCGACCTCGGGTGCAGCGATCGGTAGCACCACCGATCAGGAACGCAACGCGGCCTAAAGGCCAGCGTCGCTGCATCTGCCGGGGCTGGCGACGCCATCGTGCCGGCCCTGGCGCAGTCCGCGGGATCCGCCGATTGGCACCGCTGAAACGTGCGTGGCCACCGCTGCCTGGCGGACGCCTCGCTGCCGCCGCCGGACACTCAGCCAAAGCGCGGATTGGACAGCTGTTCCAGAAAGACCTGCCACACACGCGGCTCCATGATCAGCATGAACATCACCCCGAACGCCGCGCCGGCCAGGTGCGCGCTGTGGTTGATGCGGTCGCCGCCGCGGCGGTCCATCCACAGGCTGTAGCCCACATAGAACACCGCATAGATGATCGCCGGTGCCGGAATGAACAGCACCAGGATGATCGTCCACGGCTGCAGCAGGATGAAGGCGAACAACACCGCCGACACCGCACCGGACGCACCCAGACTCAAATAGTTGGGGTTGTGCTGGTTCTTCAGGTAGCTGGGCAGGATCGACACCACCAACGCGGCCAGATAGAACAGCGGATAGGTCAGCACGCTGCCGGTCAGCTGTGTCATCACGTTCTCGATCACCCGGCCGAAAAAGAACAGCGTGATCATGTTGAAGACCAGGTGGCCCAGGTCGGCATGAATGAAACCGTAGGTCACCAGCCGGTCGTACTGCCGGTTCTTGTCCAGCGCCGGCGGCCACAGGATCAGCCGGTCGGCCAGCTTGCGGTTGTTGAACGCCATCCACGAGACTATGCCGGTGATGGCGATCAGGATCAGGGTAATCATGCAGACCTCAGGCAGAACGGTAATTGTCGACCATGCGATAACGGCGCGCGTACAGGCCGAAGGCCAGCGCCGCCAGAAACGCAAACGCCGCGAAGAAGAACATCAGAAATGCCGCCTCGCTCAGCCCAGTATCGGCGATCCGCGAGGTCACCGTCGCGTTGCGCACCGCCACGTTCGATAGCAGCACCCACAGGTTGCCGACGGTGGTGGTGAGATACCAGAAACTCATCACAACGCCCTTCATTGATGCCGGTGCCTGGCTGTAGGCGAACTCGATGCCGGTGGCCGACACCAGCACCTCGCCGAAGGTGAGCAAGGCATAGGGCAGGATCTGCCAGGCGATGTGCATCGGCTCGCCGCCGTCCATGACCACCTGGATCGCCCCGACCGCAATCCACGCCACGCCACTGAAGGCAATGCCGCTGGTCATGCGACGCAACGGCGTCGGCTCCCAGCCGCCACGGCGCAGCAGCGGGTACAGCACCAGGTTGTTGAAGGGAATCAGCAGCATCACCAGCAACGGATTGAGCGCCTGCATCTGCGAGGCGGTGAACCAGGCCGGCATGGTCATTTCGCGCCCCTGCAGCACCCAGGTGGACGCCTTCTGGTCGAACAGGGAAAAGAACGGCGTCACCAGCGCGAAGATCACCAGCACGCGCAGCAAGGCACGCACACCTTCCACGGCCGCGTCCGGATGCGTACCGCGTGCACGCTCCAGCTGCCACCAGGTACCGCCGCCGATGCCGGCCAGCAGCAGCACCAGCGCCATGCACAGGCAGATCACGATGCCCAGCGGCGCCACCAGCGCCAGGCAGGCCAGTGCAGCCACCACCGAGAGGACGGCCAGCACCAGGCCGGGCCGCCCCTGCCCCGGCGCGCGTGCCAGCAACGCCGTCCGCACCACCGCACCGAACCCGTGCGGATCTTTCGGCGGCAGCGGCACCCGCACGTAGCGGCTGCGACCCAGCCAGAACACCAGCGTGGCCACGAACATCAGGATGCCGGGGATGCCGAACGCCCAGGACGGACCCAGATTTTTCAAGGCCAACGGAATCAGCAGCGAGGCGAACAGCGAGCCGAAATTGATGATCCAGTAAAAGGCGTCGAACACCACCTTGGCCAGGTGCTTGTTGGACTGGTCGAACTGGTCGCCCATGAACGAGGCCACCAGCGGCTTGATGCCGCCCGCGCCCAGCGCGATCAAGCCCAGCCCGACAAAGAACCCGCTGCGGCTGCCTTCGAACGCCGCAAGACAGGCATGCCCGGCGCAGTACACCAGGCTGAACCACAGGATGGTGTTGTATTTGCCGAAGAAGCGATCGGCCAGCCAGCCCCCCAGCAGCGGGAAGAAATACACCCCGATCATGAAGCTGTGCAGGATTTGCTTGGCTTCGGCCTCGCGGCCCGGCGCGCCAACCTCCTGCAGCAGCAGTGAGGTGATCAGGAACTGCACCAGGATGTTGCGCATCCCGTAGAAGCTGAAACGCTCGCAGGCTTCGTTGCCGATGATGAAAGGAATCTGGCGCGGCAGGCGCGCACCGGCGGTAGGGCCCGGCAAGGTGGAGGTGGTCAAAGGCGGTCCGGTCGAGCGGTAGACAGGCGCTATCGTACCGGCGCCAGGACGTCGCCGGCCATGGTCCTGCCGTGCGCACCGCACCGCACGGCCAAGGCGCAGGGCACCGGTGCGTTCGATGCCATCAAACGCCTGTGCATTGCGCATGGAGGCGCAGCGAAAAGCAGCGCCGACCGGGCGCTCGCGCTCGCTGCTGGCCGCTGCCCATGCCGCAGTGCAGATTGGCCTGCCCGCTCGGCTCGGCTACATTGCAAACGTTTTCCTGGAACACTGGACTGCTGGATGCCCCGCTTCACCCGCCTGGCCCTGAGCCTGTTGCTGCTGACTTCCCCCCCTGCCGCGCTTGCCGCCACACCACTGACCACGCAGGCCGAGCGCAGCGGGTTCGTGCAGACCGGTCGCTATGACGAAGTCATCGCGCTGTGCGATGCCTTCGCGCAGCGCTACCCGCAGGCGGTGCGCTGCGAGGAGTTCGGCACCACGCCGGAAGGCCGGCCGATGAAGGCCTTGGTCGTCTCCACCAGTGGCGCGCTCGACGCGCAGTCGGCCGCGCAGCGCAAGCTGCCGGTGGTGTTGATCCAGGGCGGTATCCACGCCGGCGAGATCGATGGCAAGGACGCGGGCTTCCTGGCATTGCGCGAATTGCTCGACGGCAAGGCCGGCAAAGGCGTGCTCGACAAACTGGTGTGGGTATTCGTGCCGGTGTTCAACGTCGATGGTCATGAGCGCTTTGGCGCCTGGAACCGGCCCAACCAGCGCGGCCCCGAGCAGATGGGCTGGCGCACCACCGCACAGAACCTCAACCTCAACCGCGATTACGTCAAGGCCGACGCACCCGAGATGCAGGCCATGCTGCGCCTGGTGCAGCAGTGGGACCCGCTGATGTATGTGGACCTGCACGTCACCGATGGCGCCAAGTTCGAGCACGACGTGTCGGTGCAGGTGGAGCCGGTGCATGCCGGCGATGCGACCTTGCAGCGCGACGGCACGCGCTGGCGCGACGCGGTACTGGCGGATCTGAAAAAACAGGGCTCGCTGCCGCTGCCCTACTACCCGTCCTTCATACACGAGGACGACCCTGCCTCCGGTTTTGCCGACGATGTCTCGCCGCCACGCTTCTCGCACGGGTATTTCCTGCTGCGCAACCGCTTCGGCATGCTGGTGGAAACGCATTCGTGGAAGGACTACCCCACACGCGTGCGGGTGACCCGCAATGCCATCGTGTCGGTGCTGCAGCAGACTGCACGCAATGGCACGCAGTGGCGCGCCGATGCACTGGCTGCCGACCAACGCGCCATGCAGCTGGCTGGCACATCCGAGCCGTTGAGCTTTGCCGCCGGCCCGCAGGCGCGCACGGTCGCGTTTCGCGGCTATGCATACACACGCACGCCGTCGCCGATTTCCGGCGCGTTGATGACGCACTACGACGAGCGCACACCGCACATCTGGAAAGTGCCGCTGCGCGACCAGATCAAGCCTGATGTGGTGGTGGATGCGCCGCGCGGCGGCTATCTGGTGCCGGCCGCGCAAGCCGTCCTGGTGGGCGAAAAACTGCGCCTGCACGGCATCGACTTCCAGACCATCGGCAGTGCGGCCAAGCGTCCGGTGCAAACCTTCCGCGCCGACAAGGCCAGCTTTGCCGCGCGCTCGAATGAAGGTCACCAGGCGCTCGACATCGTTGGGCAATGGCGCGATGAAAGCCGCGATGTGCCGGCTGGCTCGCTGTTCGTGCCGATCGCTCAACCCAAGGCGCGCCTGGTGATGGCGATGCTGGAACCGCAGGCGCCGGACTCGCTGCTGCAGTGGGGCTTTTTCAACACCGCGTTCGAGCGCAAGGAATACATGGAAGCCTATGTCGCCGAAGAGGTGGCGCGCGACATGCTCGCCAACGATGCCGCATTGAAGGCGCAATTCGAACAGCGCATCGCCAGCGACCCCGACTTTGCCAAGGACCCGCAGGCACGGCTGGAATTCTTCGCCAAGCGCCATTCTTCGTGGGATGAGCGCTATCAGCTTTACCCGGTCCTGCGCACCGCGCAGACCGGCTTCTAACCGCCACGCCGATTCCGGCAGGCGGCAGCGCGGCATAGCCGCGTCCACCCGATTCGGGCACTTCGGTGCCCACAAGTTCGTTACGACCCAGCCCTACAAGGACACCCCGTGCTACACCTCGATATGAAAACGTTTACACACCGCCAGAACCGCCCGCGCCCCCTGGTCCTGGCGGTAGTCATGGGCCTGGGCATCGCCCTGGCTGCACCGCTGGTTGTCGCACAAGGCGCGCCGTCGTCGCAGCCGTGGATGGACACCGCATTGACGGCGGACCAGCGCGCAGATCGCCTGCTGGCGCAGATGACCGACGACGAAAAATTCCAGATGCTGCGCAGCTATTTCGGCCTGGGCACCGACAAGATCCCCAAGCCTGAAGGTGCGCTGGGCTCGGCCGGTTACGTGCCTGGCGTTCCGCGCCTGGGCATCCCCGCGCAGCAGCTGGCCGATGCAGGCGTGGGCGTGACCAACCCGGGGGGTATCCGCAAGGGCGACTTCGCCACCGCCATGCCATCGGGCCCGTCCACTGCATCGAGCTGGAACCCGCAGTTGGCGTACGCCGGCGGCAAGACCATGGGCCGCGAATCCTGGCAGCAGGGCTTCAACGTGTTGCTGGCCGGCAGCGTCAATCTGCAGCGCGACCCGCGTAACGGGCGCAATTTCGAATATGCCGGCGAAGATCCGTTGCTGGCCGGCACCATGGTCGGCGAGTCGATCCGCGGCGTGCAGAGCGAACATGTGTTGTCGACGATGAAGCACTACGCGCTCAACGACATGGAGACGCGGCGCAACTTCCACAGCGCCGACATCGGCGAGCAGGCGATGCACGAATCGGATCTGCTGGCCTTCGAGATCGCATTGAAGGTCGGCGACCCGGCCTCGGTGATGTGTTCGTACAACAAGATCAACGGCATCTACGGCTGCGAGCACGATTACCTGCTCAACCAGGTGCTCAAGCAGGAATGGAAATACCCCGGTTACGTAATGTCCGACTGGGGCGGCGTGCACAGCGGCTCCAAGGCGGCCTTGGCCGGGCTGGATCAGCAATCGGCCGGCGAAGTGTTCGACGCGGCGGTGTTCTTCGACGCGCCGTTGCGCATGGCGGTGTCGGCCGGCGTGGTGCCGCGTGCGCGCTTCGACGACATGGTCAAGCGCGTGTTGCGCAGCCTGTTCGCGCATGGCGCCTTCGATCACCCGACCCAGCGCCAGCCGATCGACGGCAAGGCCGGTCTCTTGGCTGCGCAGCATGTAGCCGAAGAAGGCAGCGTACTGCTGCGTAACGAGCAGGCCACCTTGCCGCTGTCCAGGGACGTGCGCCGCATTGCCGTGATCGGCGGCTACGCCGACAAGGGCGTGATGTCCGGCGGCGGCTCCTCGCGCGTGGACTACACCATCAACGGCGGCAACGCGGTACCGGGCATTACGCCGACCACCTGGCCCGGCCCGGTGATCATCCACCCGTCTTCGCCGTTGCAGGCGCTGCGCGCCGCATTGCCGAATGCGCAGATCGATTACGTGGACGGCAAGGACCGTGCAGCGGCCGCACGTGCGGCCAAGGCCGCCGATGTGGCGATCGTGTTCGCCACCCAGTGGGCCGCCGAATCGGTGGATCTGCCGGACATGCGCCTGCCCGACAACCAGGACGCCTTGATCGAAGCGGTGGCCAAGGCCAACCCCAAGACCACCGTGGTGCTGGAAACCAACGGGCCGGTGCGCATGCCGTGGGCCGAGCGCGTGCCGGCGGTGCTGCAGGCGTGGTACCCGGGCATCGGTGGCGGCGAAGCGATCGCCAACCTGCTGACCGGTGCGGTGAACCCGTCCGGCCACCTGCCGGTGACCTGGCCGGTGGTCGAGTCGCAGCTGCCGCGCCCCTCGATTCCGGGCCTGGGCTTCAAGCCGGCCAAGCCGGGCGAAGACAGCATCGACTACGCCATCGAAGGCGCCAATGTTGGCTACAAGTGGTTTGCCGCGCGCAAGCTCACCCCGCGCTACCCGTTCGGCCACGGGCTGTCGTACACCCAGTTCCGCATGGGCGGGCTGCGCGTGGACGCCAACGGCAGCCAGCTCACCGCCAGCTTCGAGGTGGAAAACATCGGCCAGCGTGAAGGTGCCGCGGTGCCGCAGCTCTACGTCACTCTGCCCGACGGCCACGCCACCCCGCTGCGGCTGATCGGCTGGCAGAAGCTCACGCTCAAGCCAGGCCACAAGCGCCGCGTGCAGGTGGTGGCCGAGCCGAAGACGTTGGCCGACTTCGATGCCAAGGCACGTCACTGGACGATTGCGGCGGGCACCTACCGCGTGCAACTGGCGCGCTCGGCGAGCGAACCGGTGCAGAGCGTGGAGGTCGCCCTGGAGGCCACCCAGTTGCCGTGAGCGGCCCGCGGCGGACGCGTGCTGCGCGCATCCGCCGCCCGCCGCCGCCCTGGTCACGCGCATCGCAAGCGACGCTAAAATTTTGCAAAAGATGCGTTGACAGCCACGCGCGTAGCTTGCACAATTCGCCCCCTGAGTCGCCCAGGTGGCGGAATTGGTAGACGCACTAGCTTCAGGTGCTAGCGGGGGCAACTTCGTGGAGGTTCGAGTCCTCTCCTGGGCACCACGACTCACGGTAGATCGTAAAAAACCTCGCTTCGGCGGGGTTTTTTGCGTTTGGGCAATGTCTTGGACAATAGCCTATCGACATTGGTGAGCGTGCCGATCAGCAGCGAAGCAGGAATGCGACAACAGCGACGCACCGCCGAACCGGGCAATCGAGCTGCTATCACGCCCACAAGTCGGATCATTGTTTCCCAGGGGGCGCGGACATGTTCTTGATGCGCTGCCTGATGGCGCGTGAACGGGCGAGATCTCCGTTTGCTTCATACGCCTCGGCAAGACTGTCCAGCGCATTGCTGGACGCCGGGAATAGCAGCACGTTGAGCGCGAATATACGAATCGCCGCATCTGCGCCGAGATTGGACAGAACGGTGTAGCCCGTCGTGTTGACCACCGCCTCGAGCTGGTCTACGGGAATGCTGTTGTCGGCACGTAGGGCAGCGGCAAACACCTGCATGTCGTGATCGACTGGCGACTGCAGCGCAAAGGCGATGAGTTTCTCCGACACGGCTTCGGCGGGAAACGTCTGTGGCGCGATGCTGGCCATCAGGCTGTCGACCAACACCCGGGACCACACACCACGCGCGCTGCCGTTGGTCAGGTAAACGATGGTGTAGCTATCGCCATCCAGGGCGTCGGCGTACAGCAGCCGCACCCTCACCCGTGCGCCGCCATCATGACCGACGTACCGATAGGCACCACTTGCGCCCACCTCCCAGCCGCCGGCAAACCAGCCGCGCTGTCCATTGGGCAGTAACTGCGGTTGCCAAATCTGTTGCAGGGTTGGCTTGCCGACTAACTTTCCACCTCGCATCGCTTCGATGAAGGTCGCCAGATCGTCGATGCTGGAGTACAGCTCGGCATGCCCGAACGCGTAGTCGGGCCAGGCAATTTCCGGCTCATCTTGCAGCTTTCCCTCTTTGCCAACATAGGCCCTGACGACGCCATCTACCGGCAATCGGGAGCGCCCGAGAAGAGTGTGCGATAACGCCAACGGCGCGGTGATCCGCTCGGACACGATCTGCGGATACGGTTTGCGGTAATGGATCTGCAGCAGTTGCGAAAGCAGCAGATAGTTGGTGTTGGTATAGCGGGTGTTGCTGCCCGGCGAAAACAGCAGTGATTGGTTGCCCAGCGCAGCGAGAACCGCCTGCAGATTTTCCGGGAACGAGGCATTGGCTCCAGGCGAGCCGCTCACCTGCGCCTCGGTGAAGTACTCAGGCAGGCCGGAGGTGTGATCAAGTATCTGCCGCACCGTGATCTTGCTCCAGCGCCGTGGCAGATCTGGCAGGTAGACGCGAGCGGGTCGGTCCAGGTCGATCTGCCCGGCTTCGACCAACTGCATGATCAGGGTACTCACCAACAGCTTGCTCACCGAAAACGCAGGAAATATCTGCTCAGGTGTCACCGGCTGCCGGCTGTCAAGATCGGCCTGCCCATCGGCGCCGCGAAACAGCAGCTTGCCGTTGTGGGCGACATAGACGGCCTGCCCCACGATGCCATAGCGTTGCCGATTGAGCTGTATCTGCTGCGCCACTCGGTCGGCCAATGCATCGGCCGAAGCAAGGAATGGAAACAACAGCGCAAGACACAGCACGATCTGCGTGAGACGCCACATGGCTGGAACTGGATATCGCAACTGGCGCCGGCGCTGGACGTCATGCAGACGCCCGTCACCGTGAGACCTCGCGAACCGGCCTTCGCGCCTGGCCCCATCCATGGGAGCAGAAGACTGAGAAAAACCCGTCGTGCAAGGCGTCGCTGCCATTGAACTTCTCCCGCTTGGAGAGCGTCAGTCTATGCGAGTCCCAGGCAAATCGTTGCCCCTACGCATGTACGACAGGCGCACCGCGGTCCTTGGCATGACCAGACCTAGTCAGCCGCGCTCAATGCCCGCCAGCCGCCGCCGCGCCACCGGCGCCCGCACCAAATGGCGGCTTGGCCAGCCACAGGAAGAAGATGATCGCCAGGAAGGTCCAGCCCAGCAGGTAGAAGATGTCGTTGAAGCCCATCTGCGAGGCCTGGTGGTTGATCATGTTGTTGAGCGAGGCCGCGCCGCGCTGCAGGTCGCCCTGCCCCATTGCGGTGACCTGCTCCTGCATGCCCGGCGTGTAGACCGAGATGTGTTCGGTGATGTGCGCGTGGTGCACCTGAGTGCGGCGTGCCCACAGATAGGTGGTCAACGATGCGGCAAAGCTGCCGCCCAGCGTGCGCAGAAAGGTCGCCAGGCCGGAGCCTGCAGCAATCTCGCGCCCATCTAGATCCGACAGCAGGATCTGCAGCACCGGCATGAAGAACAACGCGACACCCACGCCCATCACCAGCTGAATGGTCGCGACGTGGCCGAAGTCCACCTGCAGGTTGAAGTTGGAGCGGAAGAAGCTGGTGAACGACATGAAGACGAAGGCGGTGGTGGCGAGCATGCGCAGGTCGAAACGCAGCGCGTACTTGCCCACGAACGGCGTCATCAATACCGGCAGGATGCCGATCGGCGCGGTCGCCAGGCCGGCCCAGATCGCGGTGTAGCCCATGTCGCGTTGCAGCCATTGCGGGATCAGCAGGCTGACACTGAAGAACGCCGCATACGCCACCACCATGGCCAGCGTGCCGGCGCGGAAGTTGCGATGCCGGAACAGCTTGAGGTCGACGATGGGGTCCTTGTCGGTGAGTTCCCAGATCACGAACACCACCAGCGCCACCGCAGCGACGCAGGCCAGCACCACGATCTTGTCGGACGAGAACCAGTCTTCGTCATTGCCCAGATCCAGCACCAGCTGCAGCGCGCCCACGCCGACCACCAGCAGGATCAGGCCGATGTAGTCCATGCGCGGCTTTTCGAGTTGCTCGGGGCGATTGCGCAACTGCGAGCCCACGATACTGCTGGCGATGATGCCCAGCGGCACGTTGATCAGGAAGATCCATTCCCAGCTGTAGTTGTCGGTGATCCAGCCGCCCAGGATCGGGCCGGCGATCGGCGCCACCACGGTGATCATGGCCAGCAAGGCGAGCGCCTGCCCGCGTTTTTCGCGTGGGTAGATCGACACCAGCAGGCTCTGGGTGATCGGGTACATCGGCCCGGCCACGAAGCCCTGCAGCGCACGCGACACCACCAGCATGCCCATGCTCTGCGCCAGGCCGCACAGCAGCGAGGCAATGGTGAAGGCCAGCGTGGACCACACGAACAATTTGGTCTCGCCAAACCGACGGCTCAGCCAGCCGGTGAGCGGCAAGGCGATCGCGGTGCTGACCGCGAACGAGGTGATGACCCAGGTGGCCTGCTGCGAACTGGCGCCGAGATTGCCGGCGATGGTCGGCAGCGACACGTTGGCGATGGTGGTGTCCAGCACCTGCATGAACGAGGCCATGGCCAAGCCCACGGTGCACAGCGCCACGCTGGCCGGGCGAAAGCCGGCGGCGGGGGCCGGCGCCGCCGGGCCGCCGGGCGCGGTGGGAGCTTGCGAAGACATGGTGGCTCAGCCCGCCTTGGTGGCAGCCTGCGACGGCAGGTTGTCCTGGATGATGCGATGGATGTCGGCGTCGGCAGCCTGCAACTGCTGGGCATACACGTCGGTGGAGAACACCGCGCCGGTCGCAGGCTTGGTCGGCAGCACGCTGCCCTGCTGGTCGTGCAGATTGACCTCGACCTTCATCGACAGGCCGATGCGCAATGGATTACCCGCCAACTGCTTGCTGTCCACCGCAATGCGCACCGGCACGCGCTGCACGATCTTGATCCAGTTGCCGCTAGCGTTCTGCGCCGGCAACAGCGAGAACGCGCTGCCGGTGCCCAGGCCCAGGCTTTCGATGCGGCCGGTGTAATCCACGCCACCGCCGTACAGATCCGAGTGCAGCTCCACTTCCTGGCCCAGGCGCATGTGCTTGAGCTGGGTTTCCTTGAAGTTGGCTTCCACCCACACCTGCTCCAGCGGCACCACCGCCATCAGCACGCTGCCGGGCTGCACGCGCTGGCCAACCTGCGCCGAACGCCGCGCGACATAACCGGACACCGGTGCCACCACGCCGGTACGTGCGTGATTGAGATAGGCCTGGCGCACCTGCGCGGCGGCGGTCTGCACGTCCGGCTGGCTGGCCAGGTCGCTGTCGTCCACCAGCGCACGATTACGCTCGAAGCTCTCGCGCGAACCGCTCACCGCAGCCTCGGCAGCCGCCAGTTCTTCGCGGGCATGCGCCAGTTCTTCGTTGGAGATGGCACCGCTGGCGGCCAGATTCCTGCGGCGGGCAAAGTCGGCACGGGCACTGCGCAGCGTCACTTCGCGCGCGGACACTTCGGCCTGCGCACCTTCCACGCTGCGGTACAGACCGCGCACCTGGCGCACGGTCTTGGCCAGGTTGGCTTCGGCCTGCTGCAGTGCCACGGCGGTGTCGGCCGGGTCCAGCTGCACCAGCAACTGGCCGCGCTCCACGCGCATGCCGTCTTCGGCGCCGATGCTGACCACGGTGCCGCCCACCATCGGGGTGATCTGCACCTGGTTGCCCTGCACGTAGGCGTCGTCGGTGTCTTCGTGCCAACGGCCGACCAGGAAGTACCACGCCACCAGACCGATGATCGCCACGATCACCAGAATGGCCACGATGCGCAGCGCCGCACGGCGCTTGCTGGGCGCAGCCGGCGCGGGTTGGGAAGAAGTTGGAGTGCTCTGGCTCATCGTCGCTGTCTCAGGAATTCGGTTGTGCGGAAGTGGTCGCGGTGCGTGTGGTGTCGCGTGCGGGCTCCGGCGTGAATCCGCCGCCCAGCGCACGCTGCAACCTCACCGAGGCCAGGAGTTGTTGCGACTGCAGCCCGGCCATGCGCTGGCGTGCGACGAGCAACTGCTCCTGCACGCTGAGCACTTCCAGATAGCTGCCGATGCCGGCGCGGTAACGCTGCTGCGCCAGCCCGAACGCGGCGTCGACCGTCTGCACGGCCTCGTCCTGCGCCTGCGTGCGTTGCTGCAGCGAGCGCACCGCAGTGACCTGGTCGGCCACTTCGCGCAGCGCGGCAATCACCTTCTGGTTGTAATCGGCCACGGCCAGGTCGTACTGCGCATCGCTGCCGGCCAGATTGGCGCGCAGCTTGCCGCCGTCGAAGATCGGCAGGCTCAATGCCGGCGCCACCAATCCGAACACCGAGCCGCTTTCCAGCAGCTTGCCGATATCCGGATTGACCGCCCCACCGAGCGCGGTGAGGTTGAGGCTGGGATAGAAGCGCGTCTTGGCCACCGCGATGTCCTTGTCGGCGGCCTCCACACGCCAGCGCGCGGCCACCACGTCCGGGCGACGGCCCAGCAGATCGGCCGGCAGGTTGCTCGGCAGCTGCATGGCGATCGATGCGGCGATGGCAGGCCGTGCGATGTCCAGCCCGCGATCCGGGCCCTGCCCGACCAACGCGGCCAGCGCAGTGCGCGCCTCGTCGATCTGCTGCTGCGCGGCCTGCACCTGCTGCTGCGCAGCCGGCACGCGCGCCTGCGCCTGACGCACCTGCAGCTCGCTATCGATGCCGGCACCGCGGCGTTGCTGCGTCAGCTCCAGGGTCTTCTGCGCGCGGCCCAGCTCATCGTTGGCCACATCGTGCAGGCTCCACGCATAGGCCAGTTGCGCATAGCCTTCGGCGATCGCCGCCGACAGGTTCAGCCGCGCCGCCTGCGCATCCACCTCGGCCGCATGTGCCTGGTCCACCGCTGCTTCCCAGGCGCTGCGCTTGCCGCCCCACAGATCCACGCCATAACGGAAATCCAGCACCACCTGCGCGCTGCCGCCGTAACTGCCGCCCAGTTCCTCGCCGACCATCGATTCGGGCAGCTGCAACCCGGTATAGCCGCCGGACACCGACAGGCTGGGGCCACGGTCGGCCTGGGCCGAGCCGATGCGCGCCTGCGCCTGCCGCAGCCGCGCATCGGCTGCGGCAAGGCTGGGGCTGTGCTGCAGGCCTTCGGCAATCAGCGCATCCAGCTGTGCATCGCCCAGCGCACGCCACCAGTCGCTGGCCGGCCATGCAGCGGGACTCAGCCCGGCCTGCGTCAGGGTGCGCTCGGCATGCACGTCGCCGGGCTGCAGCACGGTGCCTTGCGGCGCCAGGCCACGGCTGCTGGCACAGGCAGCCAGCGCCAGGCTCAGCGCGGTGAGAACGAGCGGCCGCGCCAGGCGCATCGAGCGCGGGCGCAGCGTCTGGAGAAGGGAACTAGCAGCGTTCATGAGTTGAGTGCATCGCGGACACGGATGAGAAGAGAGGTGAGTTGCTCGCGCTCGGGCGCCGACAGGTCGCGCAGGCCGTGTTCGATGGCACGCTCGCCACGCGCGCGCAGCCGCTCCCACAGCGCCAGGCCCTGGTCGGTCATGACGATCTGCAGCGCGCGGCGGTCCTGCGCATGCGGCTCGCGCCGCACCGCGCCGAGCGCTTCGAGCTTGTCGAGCAGGCGGGTGACCGCGCTCGGGGTCTGGTCCAGGGCCCGCGCCAACTCGTTGGCCGTGCAGGGCGAACGCACTGCCAGGACCTTCAGCCCCACGTAGTGGCTGAAGCCGAAGTCGGGCAGCTCGCCCTTCATCTCGGCGTCAAGTTGGCGCATCAGCGCGTCGCGCACCTGGCGCAACAGCAGGCCGAACGACGGCGAGGCGGTGGGAGGTAGGTCCATGCCAGATATTTTGTTCCGAAAAATATATTTGTCAACGCAAATATCTTATGCGGTATTAAACTGCGCGCAAGGATCGCCACGATACGCGCCGCGATTGCTGGCCCGGTAATACAATTGCGCCAATGACTATCGAAAACCCGCCAACCACGATCGATGCATTGCCGCCCGGCATCCGGGCCAGTTTCGAGTGGGCACACGGGCCGGTGCTGATCGCGTTCCTGGCCGACCTGCGTGCGGTGTGGGCGCCGGAAACCGCCTGGCATTCCCACGTGCGCGGCCAGCTGATGTTTGTCGAACAGGGCGTGCTCACCGTGCACACCGAACAGGGCACGCTGTCGCTGCCACCCGGCTGCGCCGGCTGGATGCCGCCCGGCCGGCAGCACACTGTGGAGCTGGCCGGGCCGATGCGCGGCTGGGGCGTGGTGGTGAGGCCCGATGCCTGCCATGCCCTGCCCGCGCAGGGCGGCGTGATCCGCCTGACCGGGCTGGCACGCGAAGCGATCATGCGTGCCGCCAGCTGGCCGCTGGATCAGCCGCTGGACGCTGCCCAGCAACGGCTGGCCGCGGTGCTGCTGGACGAACTGTGCCAGGTGCAGATCGACCACCTGCACCTGCCCATGCCGGCCGACCGTCGGCTGCTGCGCATCGCCCGCCAGCTGCTCGACACCCCGGCCGATCCGCGCCCGCTCGAAGCCTGGGCCGACTGGGGCGGGCTATCGCCGCGCAGCTTGAGCCGGCATTTCCGTGCCGAGACCGGGCTGAGTTTTGCGCAATGGCGGCAGCAGGCGCGGCTGGCCGAAGGCCTGCGCCGGCTCAGCCAGGGCAGCCCGGTGGCGCAGGTGGCCGACCAGCTCGGCTACAGCAGTCCAAGCGCCTTCGTCAGTGTGTTCCACCGCCATTTCGGCGCCCCGCCCACCCGTTATCTGGCCGCCGGCCATGCGCGCGGCTTGGCATCCCCCGCCGCATCCGGATAATCGGCGCTCTTCGAGTCCGCGCCCTGGTGCGGGTTCCTCTTTCGCAGGACCTGGCTTTACATGACCGATCTGACCCGCCCTACCTTCCACGGCTTCGAACAGCTGCCGCTGCGCGAGTACGCCGAACGCGCCTATCTCGACTATTCGATGTACGTGGTGCTCGACCGCGCCCTGCCATTCCTCGGCGATGGCCTGAAGCCGGTGCAGCGGCGCATCATCTTCGCCATGAGCGAGCTGGGCCTGAACGCCGCCGCCAAGCCGAAGAAATCCGCGCGCACCGTGGGCGATGTGATCGGTAAGTACCACCCGCATGGCGACAGTGCCTGCTATGAGGCACTGGTGCTGATGGCCCAGCCGTTCTCGTACCGTTACCCGCTGATCGAAGGCCAGGGCAACTTCGGCTCGACCGACGACCCCAAGTCGTTCGCGGCGATGCGCTATACCGAATCCAAGCTGACCCCGATCGCCGAGGTGCTGCTGGGCGAAATCAGCCAGGGCACCACCGATTGGGCAGCCAACTTCGACGGCACCCTGGAAGAACCCACCTGGCTGCCGGCCCGCCTGCCGCACCTGCTGCTCAATGGCACCACCGGCATCGCCGTCGGCATGGCCACCGATGTGCCGCCGCACAACCTCAACGAGATCGTGAGCGCGCTGCTGCGCCTGCTCGACGACCCCGATGCCACGGTCGCCGACTTGTGCGAGCACGTGCTGGGCCCGGACTACCCGACCACCGCCGAGATCATCACCCCGGCTGCGGACCTGCGGAACATCTACGAGACCGGCCACGGCAGCGTGCGCGCACGTGCCACCTACAAGAAAGAACACGCCAACATCGTCATCGACGCGCTGCCGTACCAGGTGTCGCCGTCCAAGGTGATCGAGCAGATCGCCCAGCAGATGCGCGCCAAGAAGCTGCCATGGCTGGAGGACATCCGCGACGAATCCGACCACACCAGTCCGGTGCGGGTGGTGCTGGTGCCGCGCTCCAATCGCGTGGATGCCGAGCAGCTGATGGGCCACCTGTTCGTCACCACCGACCTGGAACGCAGCTACCGCGTCAACCTCAACGTGATCGGCCTGGATGGCCGTCCGCAGGTCAAGAACCTCAAGCACCTGCTGAGCGAATGGCTGACCTTCCGCAGCGACACGGTCACACGCCGCCTCAACCATCGCCTGCAAAAGGTCGAGCGCCGTCTGCACCTGTTGGAAGGCCTGTTGATCGCCTTCCTCAACCTGGACGAAGTGATCCGCATCGTCCGCAGCGAAGACGAACCCAAGCCGGTGCTGATCGCGCGCTTCGCGCTGAGCGAGGAACAGGCCGAATACATCCTGGAAACCAAGCTGCGCCAGCTGGCGCGCCTGGAAGAAATGAAGATCCGCGGCGAGCAGGAAGCCCTCGCCAAGGAACGCGCGCAGATCATGGCCATCCTGGACAGCAAGCCCAAGCTGAAGAAGCTGATCAAGGACGAGCTCACCGCCGACGCCAAGAAGTTCGGCGATCCGCGCCGTTCGCCGCTGGTGCAGCGCGGCGCCGCGCAGGCCATCGACGAAACCGAGATGGTCGCCAGCGAACCGATGACCGTGGTGCTGTCGGAAAAGGGCTGGGTGCGCGCCGCCAAGGGCCACGAGGTCGATCCGGCCGGCATGTCGTATCGCGAAGGCGATGGCCTGCGGGCGGCAGTGCGCAGCCGCAGCACCCACCAGGTGGCGTTCCTGGATTCCGACGGCCGCGCCTATTCCACCGCCGTGCACACCCTGCCCTCCGCGCGTGGCAATGGCGAACCGCTGACCGGGCGCTTCTCGCCGGCCTCCGGCGCCGCGTTCCAGGTCATGGCCAGTGCGGACAACGCCACCCGCTTCGTGCTGGCGTCCTCGCACGGCTACGGTTTCGTCACCCGTTTCGAAAACCTCACCGGCCGCAACAAGGCCGGCAAGGCGATGCTCAACCTCACCGCCGGCTCGCACGTGCTGACGCCGGCGCAGGTGAGCGACCCGCAGACCGACCGGATTGTCGCGGTGACCAGCGCCGGCAACCTGCTGGCGGTGCCGGCGACCGAGGTGCCCGAGCTGGACAAGGGCAAGGGCAACAAGATCATCGAGATCCCCAAGGCCAAGCTCGGCACCGAGCGTGTGGTGGCGGTGGTGGCGGTCGCTCCGGGCAATACCCTGCTGGTGCGCAGCGGCGCCCGCACCATGAGCCTGTCGTTCAGGGATCTGGACACGTATGTGGGTGCGCGCGCGAGCCGTGGGTCGTTGTTGCCGCGTGGGTGGCAGAAAGTGGATGGGCTGGAAGTGCAGTAACGGTTGTTCACCCATCCGGCGCGCAGCGGCGCGACTGGGACTGCGGTCGCCTCAGGCGATCGAGGCGCGGTTGGACGTGCAGTAACGCGGCTTCGCCATATGCCTGCGCGGCGGTGCGAGCGGCGCCGCCGCGTTGGCTGATCGAGCTGCGTCAGCTGTAGTGCCAACGCTGTAATCGACATATCAATCGAGCGGCGCGCGCTGCGCATGCCGCGCAAGGACACGACGTTTCCATGGACACAGACTTCTGGTTGCAACGCTGGCAGCACGGACAGATCGGCTTCCACCAGCAGGAAGTCATGCCCTTGCTGCGCAAGCACTGGCCCGCGCTGCAGGTGCCCACCGACACCCGCGTGCTGGTGCCGCTATGCGGCAAGACGATGGACATGCACTGGCTGGCCGCACAAGGCCATCGGGTGCTGGGCGTGGAGTTGTCGCCACTGGCAGTGATGCAGTTTTTCGACGAAGCCGGCCTGCAACCGCAGCGTCGCATCAGCGCTGCCGGCGAGCATTTCGTCGCCGGTCCCATCGAAATCATTTGTGGCGATGCATTTGCCCTGGAGGCGAGCCTGCTCGCCGACTGCGGGGCGGTGTACGACCGCGCAGCGCTGGTCGCGTTACCGGAGGACCTACGTCAACGCTATCTGGATACGACGTACGCGCGCCTGCCGGCAGACTGCCGCGGCCTGCTGATCACGCTGGAGTATCCGCAAGCCGAGAAAGCCGGCCCGCCGTTTTCGGTGGACGCCGCGCAGGTACACGCGTTGCTGGACACCAACTGGCAGGTGGAAGTGCTGGAACGGCGCGACATCCTCGATCAGGAGCCGCGCTTTCGCGCCGATAGCGTCACCGCACTGTCCACCGTCGTCTATCGCCTGCAACGCGGCTGATGGCGGCCGGCCAGGCACACGCCTGGCCGCATCACACGCTGGCTGCTGCGCGCGGCCTTGCACCGCGCGTTCCTGCAGCCGTGGCCATCAACCGGCCACAGGGCCCTTGTCGATCTTCGAGGTCTGGTACAACTCCAGGCCGATCCGCTTGATCAGGCCGAGCTGCTGCTCCAGCCACCAGGCATGGTCTTCTTCGGTGTCCTGCAGCTGCTTGAGCAGCACGTCGCGGCTGACATAGTCGCCGTGCGCTTCGCACAGCTTCATGCCGGCAGCCAATGCTGCGCGCACTTCGTATTCGACGACCAGATCGCGCTCGAGCATTTCCACCACCGTCTTGCCCGGCGCAAACTCGGCCGGTCGCATGTCCGGGTCGCCTTCCAGGAACAGGATGCGCCGCAGCAACGCATCGGCGTGCTCGGTTTCCTCTTCCATTTCATGATTGATGCGCTCGTACAGCGCCATCAGGCCCTGATCCTCGTAGCGGCGCGAGTGCAGGAAATACTGGTCGCGTGCCGCCAGTTCGCCGCGTAGCAGCTGTTTGAGGTATTCGACGACTTCGGGATGGCCTTTCATGCTGTGCTCCAGTGACGCAATGCGCGCATGGTGCCCTAAGCCGGCGGGCAATGATCTAATCGGAATCACTTTCAGTTGCGCTTGCGGCCAGACCCATCGCGGTCATGCGCCGCAGGCACACTCGACAGTGGCGACCAGATGGACGGTGCATGCCGCGATGCGGGTGCGGCCGGCCTGCGGAGCGGTGATCCCCGCGCCGCGCAGTCCGCCGCCACCGCATCGCGGCCTGTCAGCAATCCACACTCAGGGACATGAAAATGCGCAAATGGTTGGGCCGGCTGACACTGGCAATCGTGGTGCTGGCCCTGGCAGCCGGCGTGGTCCTGTATCTGCTGCTGCGCGGCAGCCTGCCACAGCTGGATGGCGGCACCGCTCTGGCCGGGCTGCGCGCGCCAGTGCGCGTCCAGCGCGACCGGAACGGCGTGGTCACGCTGGATGCGGCCAGCCAGATCGATGCGATGCGCGCACTCGGCTACGTGCATGCTCAGGAGCGCTATTTCGAGATGGACC
>NZ_JSZE01000149.1 GCF_000802365.1 Xanthomonas cannabis pv. cannabis | reverse complement strand
CTGGCCGGCGCCGGCCAGGGCCGCTTCTTCGGCGTCCTGGGTCATCACCACGATGCTGATGCGGCGGTTGATCGGATTCTGCGGGTCGGTCTTGTCGAACAGCACCGAGGACGACAACCCCACCACGCGGGTCACCTTGGCATCGGCCATGCCACCGCCCACCAGCGCGCGGCGTGCGGCATTGGCACGGTCGGCGCTGAGTTCCCAGTTGGTGTAGCCGGCATCGCTGCTGTAGGCGGTGGTGTCGGTGTGACCGGTGATGCTGATGTGGTTGGGCACCTGATTGATGAAGCTGGACAGCTCGCGCAGGATGTCCACCGTGTACGGCTTGAGCTGGTCGCGGCCGATATCGAACATCGGGCGGTTCTGCTTGTCCACGATCTGGATGCGCAGGCCATCGGGCGTGAGATCCAGCAGCAACTGGTCCTTGAACGGCTCCAGCGCCTGGCTCTTGTCGATGGCCTCTTTCAGGTCCTGCATCAACGCTTCCAGGCGCCGCTTGTCCTTGGCGCGGCTGTCCACGTCGGTGTCTGCCGCGTTGTCGCGCTTGCGGCCCATTTCGTCCTTCTGCCCCTTGGCCATGTCGGCGGTGCCGCCGAGCTTGATCATCGAGGTGCTGGCGCCGCCGGGGCCATTCATGCCGGGCGAGGGCGCCGGCGACTTGCCGGACAGCGGGCTGGGGTTGCGGAAGTATTCGGAGATCGCCGCGCGCTGCTCCTTGGTGGTGGCGGCCATCAGCCACAGCACCAGGAAGAAGGCCATCATCGCGGTCACGAAGTCGGCAAACGCCACCTTCCAGGCGCCGCCGTGATGGCCGCCGCCCTGCACCTTCTTGACCCGCCGGATGACGACGGTGGATTTGCCCTCGGCCATGACCGCAGTCCTACTTGATCGTCTTCAGGTGCGTTTCGAAATCGCCGAAGCTCGGACGCACGTTGGAGGGCAGGGTCTTGCGCGCAAATTCCAGCGCAATCTTGGGGTTGTAGCCGCGCAGGCAGGCCAGCAGCGCGGTCTTGACCGCCTCGTAGATGCGCCCGTCCTGCTCGGCACGCGCTTCCATCGCCGCCGACAACGGCGACACGAAGCCGTACGCCAGCAGGATGCCCAGGAAGGTGCCCACCAGCGCGGCGCCGACGTGGTGGCCGATCTCTTCGATCGGCCCGCCAATCGAGCCCATGGTGATCACGATGCCGAGCACTGCCGCCACGATGCCGAAGCCGGGCAGGCCGTCGGAGACCTTGCTCAGCGCATGCGCCGGCGCCAGGGCCTCGTGGTGGTGCTTTTCCAGTTCCAGTTCGAGCAGCGGTTCCAGTTCGTGCGGCTCGATGTTGCTGCCGATCATCAGGCGCAGGCAGTCGGTGATGAAGTCCAGCAGGTGATGGTCGGCCACCACCTTGGGGTAGTTGCCGAAGATGGTGCTGTCCTGCGGCTTTTCGACGTGGTCTTCCAGGGCCATGAAGCCGTCGCGACGGGCCTTGTTCAACAGCTCGTAGATCAGGCTAAGGGTGTCCTTGTAGTCGTCGGACTTGTACTGCGGGCCCTTGAACACGCCCAGCACGCCGGTCAGCGTCTCCTTGACGATCTTGCCCGGCGTACTGACCAGGAACGCACCCAGGGCCGCGCCGCCGATGATCATCAGCTCGTACGGCTGCCACAACGCACCCAGTTTTCCGTGCGACAGCACATAGCCGCCGAGGACGCTGACGATGACGACGATGAAGCCAACGATGATGAGCATGGCGAAGCCGAAAGCAATCTGGGAGTGCTAGTGGTTTCGGCTTGCGCGGCCGATTCTTGAAGCGCACGGCGTGAAGATGTGCGCTGTGACTGAACGAACAGCCGATTGTCGTTGCGGCCTCATGCACACATTTGACCGCATCGCCGCCTGCCAGCGACAGCGTCGCCTCACCGGCATGCTCCCGGAACCGGTGCCGTGGGCGTCGGCAAGGTGCGTTGTGCCTGAACCGTCAGCCGATCGTGCTTGCGGGCTCCTGCACGCATTTGACCGCATCCCCGCCTGCCAGCGACAGCGTCGCCTCGCCGGCATGCTCCCAGAACTGGTTGCCATGGGCGTCGGCAAAGCGCGCGCCGTAGGCGGCCTGGGCAGCACTGAGCAGGGTCAGCGCACGGCCGTCCAGGGTCAACCGCAGGGCATCGGCGGCGGGGTCGAAGCGGGTAGTGATGGCGCGCTCGCCGCAGCGCCAGGCCACGGTATGCGGGGCCTGGGTTGGGGCTGGTGGCGGCGTGACCGGCCCCGGATGGCCGGCATGGGGCAGCGGGCCGGTCACGCTGGCGTCGGTGGCCATCGGCGGCGGGCTGCCGTCCGGGCCTGCGGTTGCGATGGACGGTGGCTCCGTCGCGGTCGCAGGTGCGGTGTCGGCAGAGCGATCGCCTGCGGTGCAGCTGGCCAGGGTGGCGGCCAGCACTGCGGCGAGCATCAGGGTCGAGGACGTGTGCATCTGCGTACTCCTGCCTGGATCGTCCGTCGCCGGCGCGGCGACGGTTGGGGCATGGTGTGGCCAGTGCTTAAGGGATCTGGCGCTGCGCATGGTGCCCTGCGACGTCAGTGGGTGCCAGATCGGCGCCACGCGTGGGCGCCGCCGCCGACCGGCACTTGGCCTGGCCTCAGGCCGGCTGCGCCTCAGCGCCATCGCGGTGCAACGGGTTGGGCAGTGCCTGGCCGTTCTCGGTGAAGCCCAGCGAGACCGAGTTGAGGCAGTGCCGTTCGCCGGTCGGCGGCGGGCCGTCCGGGAACACGTGGCCCAGGTGGCTGTCGCAGCGCGCGCAGACGATCTCGGTGCGGATCATGCCGTAGCTGGTGTCGCGGATCTCACGCACATGGGCGGTGTCGTAGGGCGCGAAGAAGCTCGGCCAGCCGGTGCCGGAGTCGAACTTGGCGCTGGAGCGGAACAGCGGCAGCCCGCACAGCCGGCAGGTGTAGACCCCGTCCAGCTTGTTGTCCAGAAAGACGCCGCAAAACGGCGCTTCGGTACCGTGGTGCAGCAGCACGCGCTGTTCCTCATCGCTGAGCCCGGCGATCAGGGCGTCGCGCTTGGCGGGGGAGGGAGGGGTCAGATCGAACTGGCTCATGAGGCTCTCGCATGCGCTCGCCGGCGGGGTGCCGACGCCTGCCCCAGTGATGTGGGCGCTGCGCGCGTGGTTCAACCGGTCGACGTGTTCGAGCAAGTCACGCGTGCGCTGGAGAAGCCCGTGGCTGCGCCCGTACCCTCATCCGGCGCTGCGCGCCACCTTCTCCCCATGAAGGAGGACAATGTCCCGATGGGAGAAGGGAACGGCCCGGCGGGAGATTGGCGTCTTCGCAGTGCAACGACCTGACCAAAGCGTTCATCCCCCGGCCGGTTGCGTGCATTGCTGCCGCCTGGTCGCGCCCCCATCGATTAACCACTCCCGATCAATCACGGTGCCTGTCATGGCGATCCATTCCTCAACGCGCGGCCTGCTGTTCTGCGGTCTGCTGGCGATGGCCGGCGCGGCGGTGGCGCAGTCGGCCACCACCACGCGTTCGTCCAACACGTTGCAGCCCATCACCACGCCGACACCGGTTCAGCCCACTGTGACGCCGCCGCGCGCGCTACAGCCGGCTAACTCGACCGCCCCCGTGCCCTCGCAGCTGGGGCAGCGCCCGGTCGCGCCGAGCATCCCCACCCGTGGTCCGGCGCAGACACCTGTGGCGCCAGCCGGCAGCCAGGTGTCGCCGACGACGCCGATGGTCTACGACCGCAATGGCCGCTTGCTGCAGGGCATGCAGCCGGCCGGCGCCAACCGTGTGCTGGATACCAAGACCGGCCGCTACTACGACGCAGTACCGGCAGGCGATGGCATGCGCGTTGTGCGCTGACGGCAGCGATCCGGTCTATTGCCGACCGCCAACCACCAACCACCAACCGCCAACACCAGCCACCAACACCAGCCACCACTGCTAGCGATTCCCCCCGATGCCACCGGTACCGGCAACCCACAACTGTCCAAACCCTAGTTCCGATTCTCCATTCCCGATTCCCGATTCAATCGGCAATCGGCAATCGGCAACGCCAGCGTCTCCTTGACCTCCTCCATCACGATGTAGCTCTTGGATTCGCGCACGTGCGGCAGGGTCAGCAAGGTGCTGCCGAGCAGCTTGCGATAGGAGGCCATTTCGCTGATGCGCGCCTTGAGCAGGTAGTCGAAGTCGCCGGAGACCAGATGGCACTCCAGCACGTTGGGCAGCTTCAGCGCGGCGCGGCGGAATTCTTCGAAGATGTCGCCGGATTTGTAGGCCAGGCTGATCTCCACGAACACCAGCAGGCTGGCCTTGAGATAGTGCGGATCCAGCCGTGCGTAGTAGCCGGTGATGGCGCCGTCGCGCTCCAGTCGGCGCACGCGCTCGGTGCACGGCGTGGTCGACAGGCCCACCCGCTCGCCCAGTTCTGTGAACGAGATCCGCCCCTCCTGCTGCAGGATGCGCAGGATCTTGCGGTCGATCTTGTCCAGTTCGCGGGTGGGGGTGGTCATGCGGTCTGTCTCGGCAGGGTTTGGCAGGGAGTTTCACTACAAAGGCGTGCCGATTCCAGAAATGGCACTGCCTGCCTCGCAATATACTGCGGCTAACTGTCCCTCTCAGTGTCTTGTTGTGGGGGAATACCCTTTTCAGGAGAACGACATGCGGGTGCTCATTCTCGGCAGCGGCGTCATCGGCGTGACCAGTGCGTGGTACCTGGCGCAGGCCGGTTGCGAAGTGACCGTGGTCGACCGCCAGCCGGCGGCGGCGCTGGAGACCAGCTATGCCAACGCCGGCCAGCTGTCGTTCGGCTACACCTCGCCGTGGGCTGCGCCTGGCGTCCCGGGCAAGGCGATGAAGTGGCTGTTCGAGCAGCATGCGCCGCTGTCGATCCGCCCCACCCGCGACCTGCGCCAGCTGGCCTGGCTGAGCCAGATGCTGCGCAACTGCACCGCCGAGCGCTATGCGGTGAATAAGGCGCGCATGGTGCGCATGTCCGACTACAGCCGCGATTGCCTCAACGCATTGCGCGCCGAGACCGGCATCGAATTCGAAGGCCGCCAGCTCGGCACCACGCAGTTGTTCCGCACCCAGCAGCAGCTGGATGCGGCCGCCCAGGACATCGAGGTGCTGGCCCAGTACGGCGTGCCGTATGAGGTGCTGAGCCCGGCGCAGATCGCGCACTTCGAACCCGGCCTGGCCGGCGGCGGCGCGCAGATGGCCGGCGCGCTGCGCTTGCCCGAAGACCAGACCGGCGACTGCCGCCTGTTTACCCAGCGGCTGGCCGAGCTGGCTGCGCAGGCGGGTGTCACCTTCCGCTACGGGCAGCAGATCGAGCGCCTGGCGCACGCCGGCGGCCGGGTCACCGGCGTACAGATCGACGGCCGCATCGAAACCGCCGACCGCTACGTGCTGGCGCTAGGCAGCTATTCGGCCGATCTGCTGCTCTCGCTCGGCCTGCATCTGCCGGTGTACCCGCTCAAGGGCTATTCGCTGACCATTCCGATCGTCGATGCGCAGCGCGCGCCGACCTCCACGGTGCTGGACGAGAGCTACAAGATCGCGCTGACCCGCTTCGACGACCGCATCCGCGTCGGCGGCATGGCCGAGGTGGCCGGCTTCGACATGTCCTTGAATCCGCGTCGTCGCGCCACCCTGGAAATGGTGGTCAACGACCTGTTCCCCGGCGGCGGCGATCTGGCCCAGGCCGAGTTCTGGACCGGCCTGCGCCCGGCCACCCCGGATGGCACCCCGGTGGTAGGCGCTACCCCGTTCGCCAACCTGTTCCTCAACACCGGCCACGGCACCCTGGGCTGGACCATGGCCTGCGGCTCCGGGCGCTACCTGGCCGACCTGATGCAGGGTCGCACGCCGGAAATCGATACCGAGGGCCTGGACGTGTTCCGTTACCTGTCGCCGCGCAGCGCGCGCCCGCAGCGGGAGGCCGCGTAGTGCGTCCTGCGCAAGCGTCGATCGATCTGGATGCATTGCGCCACAACTACCGCCTGGCCAAGCGCCTGGGCGGCAGCAAGGCGCTGGCGGTGGTCAAGGCCGACGCCTATGGGCATGGAGCAGTGCGCTGCGCGCAGGCGCTGGAGCCGGAGGCCGACGGCTTCGCAGTGGCCTGCATCGAAGAAGCGCTGGAGCTGCGCCAGGCAGGTATTCACGCACCGATCCTGCTACTGGAAGGTTTTTTCGAACACGACGAACTGCGCCTGATCGCCGAGCATGATCTGTGGACGGTGGCGGCCACCCCGCAACAGGTACGCGCGCTGGCCGAGTTCCAGAGCCCGCGCCCATTGCGTGTCTGGTTGAAGATGGACAGCGGCATGCACCGGCTGGGCCTGTCGCCGGACGATTTCCGCGCCGCCTGGCTACGCTTGCGCGGGTTGCCGCAGATTGCTTCGCTGGTGTTGATGACGCACCTGGCGCGCGCCGACGAACTGGACTGCAGCCGCACTGACGAACAGGCCGTGGCATTCGCGCTGACTGCCGGCGGCATGCGCGCGGAAACCAGCATCCGCAATTCGCCCGGCCTGCTCGGCTGGCCGGCGCTGCGCAACGACTGGTCGCGCCCGGGCCTGATGTTGTACGGCGCCAACCCGTTCGCGCAGGACACCGACAGCACCGCGCAACTGCGCCCGGTGATGACGCTGCGCTCGTGCATCATCTCGGTGCGCGAGCTGCCGGCTGGCGAACCGGTGGGGTATGGCGCGCGCTTCGTGGCCGAGCGCCCCACGCGCGTGGGCGTGGTCGCGATGGGCTATGCCGACGGCTACCCACAATTCGCGCCCAACGGCACCCCGGTGCTGGTCGACGGCCAGGTCTGCCCATTGATCGGGCGCGTTTCGATGGACATGTTGACGGTGGACCTCACCGATCACCCGCAGGCCGGGATCGGCGCGCCGGTGCAGCTGTGGGGCGATGCACCCCAAGTCAGCCCGCTGGCCGCGCAATGCAACGTCAGCGCGTATCAGCTGCTGTGCGGGCTCAAGCGCGTACCGCGGGTGTATGCGGGCGAGGCGGCGATGGGCAAAATTTCAGCATAGATGCATTCCCTTCTCCCGCCGGGACAGTGCCCCCCTTCATGGGGAGAAGGGCCCGGAAGGGGGCGTGATCGGTAGCTGCTGATCGGTAGCTGCGGCGTTCTTCCCTTCTCCCATCGGAAGAAGGTGGCGCGTAGCGCCGGATGAGGGTACGGGCGAAGCCTCGTGCGGTTGGAGCGGCACGTGGGCTTCGCCCCGTACCCTCACCCCAACCCCTCTCCCGGCGGGAGAGGGGCGTGCTCGGTAGCTGCGGCGTTCTTCCCTTCTCCCATCGGGAGAAGGTGGCGCGTAGCGCCGGATGAGGG
>NZ_JSZE01000148.1 GCF_000802365.1 Xanthomonas cannabis pv. cannabis | reverse complement strand
CAACTCGCGCAGTTCTTCTTGATCTTCCACCATCAACAGGCGCAGGGATTCAGTCATGCTCGGCCTCCTCGATGGCCGGAAGGAACAGGGTCACGGTGGTGCCGCACCCGGGTGCGGTGTCAAGCTTGACAAAGCCGCCGGATTGGGAAGCAAAGCCATACACCTGGCTCAATCCCAGGCCGGAGCCCTTGCCGACATCCTTGGTGGTGAAAAACGGCTCGCTGGCGCAACGCGCCACCTGCGCCGACATGCCGGGGCCGTCGTCGCGCACCGCGATGCCGACGTATGCACGTGGCACGCCGTGCGGATCGGAGGGCGCCGCGCGCCGTTGCGCGGCAGTGATCAGCTCGATCGCGCCACCGCCGGGCATTGCATCGCAGCTGTTGAAGACCAGATTGAGCAGGGCCGCTTCCAGCTGCCCGGGGTCCACGCGCACATCCGGCAGCGCATCGGCGAAGGTCAGCGACAACCCGACGCCTGCCGGGCAGGCGCGGCGCAACAATTCCAGCGAGCGCGTCACCACCGCGTTGGCCGCGTGACGTTCCGGAATCAGGCGCTGGCCGCGCGCAAACGCAAGCAACTGGCGCGTCAGCAGGGTGCCGCGATCCACGGCGGTCTGTGCGGCCTCCACCAACATGCGGGTGCGCGCATCCTCGCCGGCGCGCAACGCGATCAGGTCGAGGCTGGTCACCATCACGGTGAGCAGGTTGTTGAAGTCATGCGCCATGCCCAGCGTCAGCCGGCCCAGCGCCTCGGTTTTCTGCGAGTGCAACAAGGCGTCCTGGGCATGTTGCAGCAGGCGCTGCGCTTCGTGGCGCTCGGTGATGTCACGGGTGATCTTGGCAAACCCCACCAGCACGCCGAATTCCAGCACCGGCTCGATCACCACGCTGGCCCAGAAACGGCTGCCGTCCTTGCGCACACGCCAGCCTTCGGCGGCAAGGCGCCCCTGGCGCTTGGCAATGTCCAGATTGCGGGTGGGCTCGTCGCGCTGCACGTCTTCGGGAAGATAGAAACGCGAAAAATGCGAGCCGAGCACTTCGGCGGCGGAATAGCCCTTGATCCGCTCGCCGCCCGGGTTCCAGCTGCGAACATACCCGCCGATGTCGAGCATGTAGATGGCGTAATCGGAAACGCTCTGCACCAACAGCTGGCACTGCCGGCTGTCGTGCGACAGCGGGCCCGCGTTGTCGATGACCGTTTCCGTACCCATTTGCGCGAGGTTCCCGGAAAAACGCGCGACGTTAGTGACGTCGCCGTGAAGGGTACGTGCAAGCCAACCCGGCCGCAAAAGCGTCAAAAACCCGGCGATTGGCGCGTGAAAGTTATCGGATACCATGACCGCCCCCCTTCGTCGGTGCGTGCGCCTCATGCAGAACATCTCGACCACACGCGACCGCTGGGTGTGGATCATCGCGGGGGCCTTGATGGCGGGAACCCTGGGCGTGGAGTTGGTGACGCCCCTGGGTTATGCGGTGTGGCTGACCTATTTCATGGCCGTGGGCGTGACCGTCTTCCAGAATCGTCCGCAAGCGCCGCTGGTGGTGGGTGTGCTGTCGTGCGTGCTGCTGGCGATCGGGTTCCAGCTGGCGCCGCCGAGCACCAATTCAAGTTTTTCCTCGATCAACCGCAGCATCGGTGGTGTGTCGTTCCTGGCGATGGCGCTGGTGGTGACGCAGGCAATCCGTGCCCGGCGCCAGGCCGAGTTCGCGCTGTGGCTGCAGCAGGCGGAAAACACCGTCGAGGCGAGCCTGCGCGGCGATCAGAGCCCGGAAGATCTGGCCGACGCCGCCCTGCGCGCGCTGTGCGACACGCTGGACGCGCAGGTGGGCGCGCTGTATCGCATCGAAGGCGAGCGCTTGCGGCTCACCGGCGGCGCAGCGCTGCCGGCAGACATCCCGAAGACCCTGCCGACCAATGCCGGCCAATGGGGCGAGGTGCTGCAGCGTGGCACGGTGCGCCGGGTGCGTGGGGTGGAGGCCGGGCATCTGCAGATAGCCTCCGGGCTGGGCCAGAGCGGATGCACGGAACTGCTGCTGGCGCCGGTCACCGCCGACGGCCGCGTGATCGGCCTGGTAGAACTGGGCCGCGTCACCGACGCGCAGACGGCCGGTTCGCGCGAACAGGAGCTGCTTGCCCGTTGCAGTGAAAACATCGGCCTGGCGCTGCGCACCGCGCTGCTGCGTGCGCAGCTGGTGGCCTTGCTGGAAGAGACCCAACGCCAGAGCGAAGAGCTGCAGACGCAGCAGGAAGAACTACGCGTTGCCAACGAAGAGCTGGAAGAACAAAGCCGCAGCCTGCAGCAATCGCAGAGCGATCTGGAGCAACAGCAGGCCGAGCTGGAACAGACCAACGTGCAGCTGGAAGAACGCACCCAGGCGCTGGAGGCACAGAAACAGGCCTTGTTGATCGCGCAGAATCAGCTGGTGCGCAACAGCAACGAGTTGTCCACCGCCTCGCGCTACAAGTCCGAGTTTCTGGCCAATATGTCGCATGAGCTGCGCACTCCGCTCAATAGCGCACTGATCCTGGCCAAGCTGTTGGCCGACAACAAGGACGGCACGCTCAGCACCGAACAGGTCAAGTACGCCCAGGCAATCCTGTCGTCCAACAACGATCTGCTTGCGCTGATCAACGACATCCTGGACCTGTCCAAGATTGAAGCCGGGCACGTGGAGCTGGCCGACGAAACCGTGGCGACCAATTCGGTGCTGCAGCGGCTGCGCGAGACCTTCGAACCGTTGGCGCGGCAAAAGGGCCTGAGCCTGGAGATCGGCGCCGACGCCGGTGCGCCGACCCAGCTGGTGGTGGACAACCAACGTCTGCAGCAGATTCTCAAGAACCTGCTGGCCAATGCAATCAAGTTCACCGAGCACGGCACGGTGAGCCTGTCGGTGCAGGCGCATGCGCCAGGACGCGTGCTGTTCAAGGTCAACGACACCGGTATCGGCATCGCGCGCGAACAGACGGAGGTGATCTTCGAGGCGTTCCGTCAGGCCGATGGCAGCACGCGGCGGCGCTATGGCGGCACCGGGCTGGGCCTGTCGATCTCGCGCGACCTTGCGCAACGCATGGGCGGCAGCATCGGGGTGGACAGCGAACCGGGACGCGGCAGCTGCTTCACGCTGGAACTGCCCGTCGACGGCGCACCCGCAGAGACCGACACTGCGGCCCAGGCACCCGGCGCGGCCACCGCATCGCCCCCCGTCACCACGGCGCAGCGGCACCCGCACGACGGCGCCCGCGTGCCCGCGCGCAGCCGCGAGGCCGTCGCCATCGCCAGCCCGCCGCAGCCGCTGCCGCTGCCGATTCCTGCGCCCAGCGCCGCGCCGCTGCAACGTGCCGACGACGATCGCGACCAGCGTACGCGCCCCGGGCGGCTGATCATGGCGGTGGAAGACGAGACCCGGTTTGCGCAGGCCCTGGTCGATCTGGCGCATGAACTGGACTTCGATTGCGTGGTCGCGCCCAATGCCGAAGAAGCGCTGCGCCTTGCCGGCGAACTGCGCCCCAGCGGCATCCTGCTGGACATCGGACTGCCGGACGCCTCCGGGCTGAGCGTGCTCGAACGCCTCAAGCGCGACCCGGCCACGCGCCATATCCCGGTGCATGTGGTGTCGGCGCTGGAGCGCAGCCAGATTGCACTGGAGCTGGGTGCGGTGGGATACCTGATCAAGCCGGCCACGCGCGAGTTGCTTGCCGGCGCGATCCGCCAGCTGGAAGAAACCAATGCGCGTGCGGTGCGGCGCCTGCTGATCGTCGAAGACGACAGCGCGCTGCGCGCGAACCTGCAATTGCTGCTGGCGCGCGATCAGCTGGACATCGTGGCGGTCGGCAGCATTGCCGAGGCGATGGAGCAGCTGGCCGGCTCCACCTTCGACTGCATGGTGACCGACCTGGCCCTGCCGGACGGCAGCGGCTACGACCTGCTGGAACGCATGGCCGGCAACGATGCGGTTGCCTTCCCGCCGGTGATCGTCTACACCGGCCGTGCCTTGACGCGCGACGAAGAACAGCGCCTGCGCCGGTATTCCAAGAGCATCATCATCAAGGGCGTGCGGTCGCCGGAACGGCTGCTCGACGAAGTGACGCTGTTCCTGCACAGCGTGGAAGCCTCGCTGCCGAGCGACCAGCAACGCCTGCTCCGCGAAGCGCGCCGACGCGATGCCGTGCTGGACGGCGCAACGGTGCTGCTGGCCGAAGACGATGTGCGCAACATCTTCGCGCTGTCCAGCGTGCTCGAACCGCTGGGCGTCACGCTGCAGATCGCACGCAATGGCCGCGAGGCGTTGGAGCATCTGGCCAAGCACGACGTGGACCTGGTGCTGATGGACATCATGATGCCGGAGATGGATGGCATCACCGCGATGCGGCAGATCCGCGCCAACCGTCAGTGGCAGGACCTGCCGATCATCGCACTGACCGCCAAGGCGATGGCCGACGACCGCGAACGCTGCCTGGAGGCCGGCGCCAACGACTACATCGCCAAGCCCATCGACGTGGACAAGCTGGTGTCGCTGTGCCGCGTGTGGTGCTCGCGGCAATGACTCCGGTGGAGCTGTTCGACCTGGAGCTGCGCGTACTGCTGGAAGCGGTCTACCAGCGCTATCACTACGACTTCCGCGACTACGCGGTGTCGTCGCTGCGGCGACGCATGCGTCACGCGATGGCGCGCTTCGAGTGCGAGCGGGTGGCCGATCTGCAACACCGGCTGCTGCACGAACCGGATGCGTTTGCGCAGGCAATGCAGTTCTTCACCGTGCAGGTCTCGGAAATGTTCCGCGACCCGGCCTACTTCCGCGTGCTGCGCGAGCATGCGGTGCCGGTCCTGCGCACCTATCCCTCGATCAAGCTGTGGGTGGCCGGATGCAGCACCGGCGAAGAAGTCTGGTCGCTGGCGATCCTGCTGCACGAGGAAGGCCTGCTGGAGCGGGCGGTGATCTATGCCACCGACATCAATCCGGAGGCGTTGAACATGGCCGAGGCCGGTGCCTATGGCATCGACCGCATTGCGCAGTTCAGCCGCAACTACCTGGAGGCCGGCGGCCGTGGCTCGCTGTCGGATTACTACACCACCGCCTACGACGGTGCGGTGTTCGACCGCCGCCTGAAGCGCAACATCGTCTTCGCCGATCACAGCCTGGCCACCGACACGGTATTTTCCGAAGTGCATCTGGTGTCGTGCCGCAACGTGCTGATCTATTTCAACCGCAGCCTGCAGGATCGCGCAGTGGGCCTGTTCTTCGATGCGCTGGTGCACCGCGGGTTTCTCGGGCTGGGCAGCAAGGAATCGCTGCAGTTCGGCGCGCATGCACAGGCGTTCGAGACCTGCGCACGCGAGCAGCGCCTGTACCGGAAGGCCGCATGAGCAGTGCAGCGGCGCATCCGCCCTTCGAGGCGATGGTGATCGGCGCATCCGCCGGCGGCGTGATGGCGTTGCAGGCGCTGTTGTCGCGCCTGCCCGCCAACCTGCCGATGCCGGTACTGGTGGTGCTGCATCTGCCGCGCGACCGCACCAGCCACGTGGCCGAACTGCTGGATGCGCGCTGCGCGCTACCGGTGCGCGAGGCCGAAGACAAGCAACCCTTGCTGCCCGGCACGGTCACCATTGCCCCGCCCGACTACCATCTGCTGGTGGAGACCCGCGACAGCCTGGCGCTGTCGATGGATGCGCCGGTGCTGTTTTCGCGCCCGGCCATCGACCCGTTGTTCGAATCGGCCGCGGACGTGTTTGCCGAGCGCCTGCTGGCGATCCTGCTCACCGGCGCCAGCAGCGACGGCAGCGCCGGTGTGGCCGCCGTGCGCGCGGCCGGCGGCACCGCCTGGATCCAGCTGCCCGACGATGCCGCCTCCCCGCTGATGCCCGCCTCTGCACTTGCCCACGCCGGTGCCGATGCGGTGCTGACCCTGCAGGCGATCTGCAGCCGACTGGAAACCTTTCATCCATGAACCTCACCGCGACCGGCCTCGCTGCACACAGCGACGAACCCGCCAAGCTGTTGATCGTCGATGACGTGCCGCAGAACCTGGTGGCCATGCAGGCGCTGTTGCAGCGCGATGGCATCCAGGTGCTGTGCGCATCGTCCGGTGCGCAGGCATTGGAGTTGCTGCTCGAACACGATGTGGCGCTGGCACTGCTCGATGTGCATATGCCGGAGATGGACGGATTTTCGCTGGCGGAATTGATGCGCGGTTCGCAGCGCACCCGGCATGTGCCGATCATTTTCCTGACCGCCTCGCCGAACGATCCGATGCGTGCCTTCCAGGGGTACGAGACCGGCGCGGTGGATTTCCTGCACAAGCCGATCGAACCGCATGTGATCCTGAGCAAGGTCAACGTGTTCATCGAGTTGTACCAGCAGCGGCGGCTGCTCAAGGCACGCAATGCTTCGCTGGAACGCGCGCTCACCCTCAATGAAACCATGATGGCGGTGCTCACCCACGACCTGCGCACGCCGCTGTCGGTGATCCTGCTGTGCGCCGACAAGCTGAGCCTGGACGTGGATGCCGACGGTTCGGCGGCGCGCACGCTCGAACACCTGGAAAACAGCGCACGGCGCATGGCGCGCATGGTCGAACAGTTGCTGGATTTCTCGCGCCTGCGCACCGATGGATTGTCGATGCAGTTCGGTCCCTGCAACCTCGGCGAGGTGGCGCACAGCGTGGTCGGCGAGGTGGCCCAGGCCAACCCGCATACCACCATCGACCTGCGCACCGAGGGCGACCTGGACGGCGACGGCGATGGCGACCGGCTGGCGCAGGTCGTCTCCAATCTGGTGGGCAACGCGGTGCTGCACGGCGGCCGCCACCCGGTGCAGGTGCATCTGGACGGCCGCGAGCGCGACGTCGTGCGGCTGTCGGTACGCAATGCCGGGCACATTCCCGACAGCCTGATGCCGCGTCTGTTCGAACCGTTCAAGGCGAGTTTCCACGCCAGCCAGGGCTTGGGCCTGGGGCTGTTCATTGCCGATCAGTTCGTCAAGGCGCACGGCGGCACGCTGCAGGCCCGCAACGAGGACGGCGACGTGGTGTTCGAAGCCAGGCTGCGGCGGCACAACCTGGCGGCATAACCGCCGCAGGCGTTGCGCTGGGTAAGACCGCGCGTGCCTGCACCATCGCGCGTGACCAAGGCGGCTCCGTGCTTGATGCATTTGTCGACGGCGGCAACGGCGGCCGGGCCGCCTGACGCCCGGCTGTGCGCTGCCGCTGGCGGACTGATCCTTTGCTAAATCCAGCAGTGATCGGCGGGCAATCGCCCGCTGGGCGAGCTCGACACGGCACATGTCTTATGCGAGCGCGAGCAGTGCTCGGCAGCGCAATGCGCCGTATGCTCGCCAGCAAGCGCACCG
>NZ_JSZE01000147.1 GCF_000802365.1 Xanthomonas cannabis pv. cannabis | reverse complement strand
GACACACCCTTGTCACGGATGTCCTGCGCCGTGCTGCGGTTGCTGTAGGCGCGCCTGCGTTGCGGCTCTGCACGCGGGCTCGTGCCCTGACCGCCAGGCGCCAGCGCGTCGATCAGGGCGGCGGTGGGGCCACGCTCGGTGGTCACGGTGACGCAGCAGTTTTCCTTGCGGCTGGTGGCATCGGCGGCAAGATTGATGTCCAGATCATCGCTGGGCTCCCACAACCACTGCACCCGCGCAGTGCGCAAATTCTGGTCGCCATCATCGGTTGCGGTACGGGGGCCGGCACCGGTCACCACCTGGTCGAAGCCGTCGCGACGACGTCTGGCTGCATACACGCGCAACGCACTGGTCTCGCCCAGCGCGTCGTTGAACGCGCCCGCCACGCCGAGCGCACCGTAATTGCCCGCGGTGATCTCGGCATCGGCACTGCGGGTGAAACTGGGGCGACGGGTGACCACGTTGATGACGCCGGCAGAGGTGTTCTTGCCGAAGACGGTGCCCTGCGGTCCTTTCAGCACTTCGATGCGTTCCAGCTCGCCCAGGTCGGCAAAGCTCACGCCATTGCGTGCACGCGCCACCCCGTCGATGACCACGCCGACCGAAGATTCGAGCCCAGCGTTGTCGCCCACCGTGCCGATGCCGCGGATGCGTGCAGTGGTCTGCGCTGCGCTCTGGCTGCTGGTCACGATCAAGCCCGGCACCAGCACCTGCAGTTCCTTGATGTCGTGCACGCCGCTGTCCTGCAGCAGTTGTTCGGGCAAGACCGACACGACCACCGGCACATCCTGCAGCGATTCCTCGCGCTTTTGCGCGGTCACCTTGAGCGTCGCCAGGGTCGCCGGCTCATCAGGCGCGGTCTGCGCCGAGAGAGGCCGTGCGGGCAGCGCTGCCAACAGGGCAAGCGCCAGCACGGTGCGGTGGTGCCGTTGCATATCCATGAGTGTCCCCCGACGAGATCGCGTGCGCTGCCTGCAGCCAGTGCCGCAGCTATGCGCGCGGTGCCACCTTACCGGGTTCGATGCCCTGTCGCGTGCCGCCAGCGGAATGCGCGGAGCGCCCGACGAATGCGGGCCGCACGCAGGATGCATGCAAGCCATGCGCCGCCAGCGGCAGGACTCATCGGCAATGGAGAACGGGAGTGCCCACGCTCACACTAAAGTCGCAACGACCGCGATCTGCCGCGCGAGATGCCTGCCCGCGGAATCAAAGCAGTGCACTCAGCCCACGCAACGCGGCCACCACGGTCTGGCGCCGTACCGCATCGCGATCGCCAGCGAACTGGAACAGCTGCGCCGTGGCGTAGCCGCCGCGCCGCTTCCAGCCGATCCACACAGTGCCGACCGGCTTGTCGTCGCTGCCGCCGCCCGGCCCGGCGATGCCGGTCACCGCGACTGCGATGCTTGCACCGGAGTTGACCAGCGCGCCGGAGACCATTTCGATCACGGTTTCGCGGCTGACCGCACCGTGCACTTCCAGCGTCTGCGGCCGCACGCCCAGCAAGGCCTGCTTGGCCTCGTAGCTGTAGGCGGCCATGCCGCAATCGAACCAGTGCGACGAGCCGGCGACATCGGTCACTGCCTTGGCGATCCAGCCGCCGGTGCAGCTCTCGGCCGTGACCAATCGCTCGCGCGCAGCAAGCAATTGCTGACCCAGGGTTTCGGCCAGCTGCTGCAACTCGGAATCGGCGGACAAGGACATGGGCACGGCGACGAAGGAAGGCAGCGGACGTTTTAGCCCAATTCGCCGCCCCTGTCTGCGGCTGGCCCGGCGCGCCGGCCCCGGCGGCGTAGCCGCGATTCAGTCGCACTGTGTTGCCTGGCAGCGGAAGCCAAGTGCATGGCGTGCAATGGCGCTCGTTCACTGCGCCGCCGCTGCGGCGACATGACGTTCATCAGTCGCCGCCGCGCCAATCCTTTCCAGCCCGCCCTGCTCCAGCTTGCACCGCCGCTGCAGCCCACCACCGGGTGAGCCGCAGCCGAGCCGGCGGTGACTGGTGCGCAGCTCGCCCATCAGCGCACGGGCGATGACCTGGCAGGACCGCATGCGCAGGCCGCCGTACACGAAGGACCTAGGTTTCCCAGTCTTCCCGGCGGTCCGGCAGCATCGCGCGCAGCGGCGCGCCATCGTCGCCTGCGGCAAGCCGCTCGGCTTCGACCATCGGCAGGTCGACGTCGAGCAACCAGCCGTCCTCGTCAGCCTGCTCGCCGCGGACCACTTCCAGCTGGTGCAGCTTGGAACGCAGACGGCCGGCCGACGGCGGCAGCCGCAGCTGCCCGGTCACATGACGCAGATCCAGGCGTTGGCCGAGCGCGTGCTGCAGCTCTTCCAGACCGCGGCCGTCGCGCGCGGAGATCCACACGCGCTCGCGGCGCGCCGGGTCGGGAATCCCGTCCTGCGCGTCGTGGCGCACTTCGGCGCCGTCGATCTTGTCGATCTTGTTGAACACCAGCAGCTGCGGCAGATCGCCCGCACCCACAGCATGCAGCACTTCGTCGACCTGCAGGATGCGCTCTTCGCGCAGCGGGTCGGCCGCATCGACGATGTGCAGCAGCAGATCGGCCTCGCGCGCCTCTGACAGGGTCGAGCGGAACGCGGCCACCAGTTCATGTGGCAGATCGCGCACGAAGCCGACCGTGTCGGCCAGGATCGCACTGCCGCCCGGCAACGCAATGCGGCGCACGGTGGGGTCCAGGGTCGCGAACAGCTGGTCGGCCGCGTAGGCGTCGGCGCCGGTCAGGGCGTTGAACAGCGTCGACTTGCCGGCATTGGTGTAGCCCACCAGTGCGATGCGCGGCAATTCGCTGCGCAGACGCGCGCGGCGCATCTGATTGCGCTGCACCTCGACCTTTTCCAGCCGCTTCTGCAACTGCTCCACGCGCTTCTGCAGCAGGCGGCGGTCGGTTTCCAGCTGGGTTTCGCCGGGGCCACGCAGGCCGATCGCGCCGCCGCGCTGGCGCTCGAGGTGGGTCCAGCCGCGCACCAGCCGGGTGGCCATGTGGCGCAGCTGCGCCAGCTCCACCTGCAGCTTGCCTTCGTGGCTACGCGCACGCTGCGCGAAGATATCCAGGATCAGCCCGGTGCGGTCGATCACCCGCCGCTCCAGGTAGCGCTCCAGGTTGCGCTCCTGGCCGGGCGACAAGGTGTGGTTGACCAGCACCAGATCCGCGCCGGTGGCCTCGGCTGCCGCCTTGACCTCTTCCAGCTTGCCGCTGCCGATCAAGGTCGACGGGCTGGGTTTGTCGATGCGCGCGGTGAGCGTTGCCGCCACCGTGGCGCCCGCCGACTTTGCAAGGTCGGCGAACTCCTCCAGCACATCGTCCTCGGCAGGCCCACCGGAGTGGGTCTGAATCAACAGCGCGTGTTCACCCTTGCGCGAGCGATCAAACACGCACTACTCCATTACTGCTCGACGTCGTCATCTTCCGCTTGATTACCTTCATTGGATTGCACGTACCCACCACCCGGCCCCACGCGCACATTGCGCGCCGGCACGACCGTGGAAATGGCGTGCTTGTAGACCATCTGACTCACCGTGTTGCGCAACAGGACTACAAATTGATCGAACGATTCGATCGTGCCCTGCAGCTTGATGCCGTTGACCAGATACACAGAGACCGGCACTCGCTCGCGCCGCAGCGCGTTGAGGAATGGATCCTGTAAAGATTGCCCCTTAGCCATCGAAAACTCCTCGTCGTTCTTGTTCTTATGTCCCGGTCGACACCCGCCATCCCCAGCCGGCCCCGGAAACGGGATGTTACACGCCTGAAGGCGACTGCACAGCGGGACGATGAGCGAGGAAGCCGACAAGTGCGTCATCCAATCGATGCCGATCACGCTCCGGGTCGAACCAGCGCGCGTCGAGCTCGCCACGTAGCCAGGTGAGCTGCCGCTTGGCCAACTGCCGGGTCGCCTGCACCGCCTTGTCGCGGAACTCGGCCAGGCTGCCGGCCCCATCCAGATACTCCCAGGCCTGGCGATAGCCCACCGCGCGCACTGCGGGCAGATCCAGCGGTGCGGCCACCGCCTGCATCTGTGGTAACGCCCGCAACTGCCGCACCTCTGCCAGAAAATCCTGCGCCAGCATCGCGTCCAGGCGGTGTTCGATGCGTGCATGCAGCACCGCACGCTCGCATGGCGCCAGTACCACCTTCAACACCCGAACCGGCAGCCGCGGCCCCGGCGGGAGCGCCTGCCAATAACTGATGGGCCGCCCGCTGACGCGGTAGACCTCCAGCGCCCGCTGGATCCGCTGCGGGTCGGTGGCGTGGATGCGTGCCGCCGCGACCGGGTCAACGTGTGCCAGCTGCGCGTGCAAGCCGGCCCAACCGAGCTGCTCGGCCTCGGCGGCGATCGCCGCGCGCACCGTCGGGTCGGCCTCCGGCAATTGCGACAGGCCTTCCAGCAAGGCACGGAAATACAGCCCGGTGCCACCGGCGAGAATCGGCAACTTGCCGCGCCCCACGATGTCGTCGATCGCCTTGCGCGCATCGGCGGCGAATTCGGCGGCCGAATAGACCTGCCAGGGATCACGCAGATCGATCA
Organism: Xanthomonas cannabis pv. cannabis; assembly: GCF_000802365.1. Lineage (GTDB taxonomy): Bacteria > Pseudomonadota > Gammaproteobacteria > Xanthomonadales > Xanthomonadaceae > Xanthomonas > Xanthomonas cannabis. The sequence goes on along the minus strand of NZ_JSZE01000147.1, from coordinate 5,312 downwards.
GGTGATGCGGCACCGCTGCCCGCATGCCGGCATCGGGCTTGGCCGCGCCGATGTCCAACCCGCGGTACACCAGCGCCGAATCGACGCTGACGATTTCCCCATCCCAGCGCTGTGCAGCCTCCAGCGCCAGCGCAGTCTTGCCGCTGGCAGTGGGGCCCATCAGGGCAATCGCGAGCGGGCGTCGGTCGGCCGGCATCAGTCCTCGTCCGGCCAACAGATCGTCGGCGCGGCCGGTGCACTGACGCGCGGGACGGGAATGGCCGCCATTGCGTTCCACACCTTCAACGCATCCACGGTCGCCGCCACATCGTGCACGCGCAACAGCAGCGCACCGTGCTGTGCGGCGATCAGGTGCGCCGCCACCGAGCCGTGTATGCGTTCGGCGGCGATCTCGCGCCCGATCAGCTCGCCGATGCTGCGCTTGCGCGACAGCCCCGCCAGCACCGGCAGGCCGAATTCCTGCAGTCGCTGTAGCTGCGCCAGCAAGGTGAGGTTATGCGCGGTCGTCTTGTCGAAGCCGAAACCCGGGTCCAGGACCAGCCGGCGCTTGTCGATGCCGGCCATCTCGGCGGCGAAGATGCGTTCGGCCAGAAACCGGTGCACCTCACCGACCACATCGTCATAGTGCGGCGCGTCCTGCATGGCATGTGGCGCGCTGCGCGCATGCATCAGCACCACGGGGACGCGCAGGTCCGAGGCCGCCTCCAACGCTCCGGGCGAACGCAACGCATGGACGTCGTTGATCATGCCGGCGCCGGCCGCGACCGCTGCACGCATGACCTCCGGTTTGAAGGTGTCCACGCTGATCGGCACGCCGGTGCGCTGCGCCAGCGCCTCGATCACCGGAATCACCCGCTGCAGCTCCTCTTCCACCGACACCGCTGTAGCGCCCGGGCGGGTGGATTCGCCGCCGATATCCAGCACCGCAGCGCCCTGCTCCACCAGCAACAGCCCATGCGCGATTGCCGCTTCGCAGGTCGCATGCTGGCCGCCGTCGGAGAACGAGTCGGGCGTGACATTGACGATCCCCATCACCTGCGGCGCATCCAATCGCAGGCTGCGGCCGGCGCAATCCAGTTTGAGGGCGGTGTCGAACATCGGGCGGTGTCTCCTGGGGTGGTCGCGATCGCTCGCACGCGGGCCTTGATGCAGCCCGGTAACGCAGCAAGGCCGGGAATCGCTTCCCGGCCTTGATGGATGCATCTGCAGATCGGCGTTTGACCGGCTTAGATCTGCTCGGCGGGTCCGGCGATCGGTGGCAACGGACGCGGGCTGCCCTTGTCGTTGTTGTTGCCACCGTCCTTGTCGGACTTGCCCCAACCGGCCGGCGGCGGCGGCTCACGGCCTTCCATGATGGCGTCGATCTGCGGCACGTCGATGGTCTCGTACTGCAGCAGCAGCTGCGACATGGCATGCAGCTTGTCCAGATTCTCGGTGAGGATGGTCTTGGTCTTGCTGTAGGCCTTGTCCAGGATCGAACGCACCACTTCATCGATCTTGCGCGCGGTCTCGTCGGAGACGTTCTTGTGTTGGGTCACCGAACGGCCCAGGAACACCTCGTCCTCTTCCTCGCCGTAGGCCACCGGGCCAAGCTCGTCGGACAGGCCCCACTTGGTGACCATGTTGCGCGCCATCTTGGTGGCCCGCTCGATGTCGTTGGACGCACCGGTGGTGACCTTGTCGCCGCCGAAGATCAGCTCTTCGGCAACGCGACCGCCGTACAGCGAGCACAGCTGCGATTCGATGGCGACACGATTCATCGAATAACGGTCACCTTCCGGCAGATACATGGTCACACCGAGTGCGCGGCCGCGCGGAATGATGGTGACCTTGTAGACCGGGTCGTGCTCCGGCACCAGGCGCCCGACGATGGCGTGGCCCGCCTCGTGATACGCGGTGAGCGTCTTTTCGTCTTCGCTCATGGCCATCGAACGACGTTCGGCGCCCATCAGGATCTTGTCGCGGGCACGGTCGAAGTGATCCATACGGACTTCCTTCTCGCCGCCGCGCGCGGCAAACAGCGCCGCCTCGTTGCACAGGTTGGCCAGATCGGCGCCGGAGAAGCCCGGGGTACCGCGCGCAATGACCATCGGCACCACGTCGTCGGCCAGCGGCAGCTTGCGCATGTGCACGCGCAGGATCTGCTCGCGACCCTTGACGTCCGGCAGACCGACCACGACCTGGCGGTCGAAGCGGCCCGGGCGCAGCAGCGCTGGGTCCAGCACGTCGGGGCGGTTGGTGGCCGCGATCACGATGACGCCTTCGCCGCCCTCGAAGCCATCCATCTCGACCAGCAACTGGTTCAAGGTCTGCTCGCGCTCGTCGTGACCGCCACCCAGGCCAGCACCGCGATGACGGCCCACCGCATCGATTTCGTCGATGAAGATGATGCATGGCGCGTGCTTCTTGGCCTGTTCGAACATGTCGCGCACGCGGCTGGCGCCGACGCCGACGAACATTTCGACAAAATCGGAGCCGGAGATGCTGAAGAACGGCACCTTGGCCTCACCGGCGATCGCCTTGGCGAGCAGCGTCTTGCCGGTACCGGGCGGGCCCACCATCAGCACGCCACGCGGAATCTTGCCGCCCAGCTTGGTGAACTTGGTCGGGTCACGCAGGAAGTCGACCAGCTCGCCGACCTCTTCCTTGGCCTCGTCGCAACCGGCAACGTCGGCAAAGGTGATCTTGATCTGGTCTTCGCCCTGCAGCTTGGCGCGCGACTTGCCGAAGCTCATCGCGCCCTTGGCGCCACCACCACCGCCCTGCATCTGGCGCATGATGAACAGCCAGAAGCCGATGATGAGAATGACCGGCAGGAAGTTGAGCACCAGCGACCAGAAGCCCGGCCCGGTGGACGGCTTCTGACGGGTCATTTCGATATTCTTGCTATAGAGCACGTCGACCAGCTTGTCGTCGCGCGGACCGTACACGGTGGCTTCGCTGCCGTCGGTGCGCTTGAAGCGGATCGCATTGACGGCGAGATTGGTCTCGTCGGTGTAGTCCACCGATTTGACGCGCCCGGAGTCAACTTCTTTCAGAAACTGGGTGTAGGTGATCGAGTCGGCACCGACGCCACCCGCCATCCGCGGCGAGAAGCTCTGGAAGACAACCATCAGCACAACTGCGACGACCACCCACAGCAGCAGATTCTTGGTCAAGTCGTTCATCCTCATTGGCTCCGGTGCCCTCTACTCTTATGCTTGAAATACGGTGGTCATTGGCAGCTTACTTGATCTGGACACGCTTGCCCTGACCGAGCGCATAAACTTCCGGGGAGCGCTTGCGCGAGGCCGCCGGCTTGCGGATCGTCACCTTGTCATAGCGGCGGCGAAGCTCGCGAATGTAGTCGTCGGATCCCACACCCTGGAACAGCTTGATCAGGAACGCCCCGCCCGGTCTGAGGTGGGTGTCGGCAAAGTCCATCGCCAGTTCCGCCAGGTGCATCATCCGCGGTTGGTCGACCGCATCCATGCCACTCTTATTGGGGGCCATGTCGGACAGAACAAGGTCCACCGGCACATCGCCCAACATCGCTTCGAACTGCGATAGGACCGCCTGCTCCCTGAAGTCGCCGTGAAGGAAGTCCACCCCGGCCAGCGCCGGCATGTCCAGGATGTCCAGCGCCAGCACCCGGCCGCTGTCGCCCATGGACTTGCGCACCTGCTGCGACCAGCCGCCGGGCGCGGCGCCCAGATCGACCACGACCATGCCCGGCTTGAGCAGCCGGTCGCGCTGCAGCAGCTCTTCCAGCTTGTAGGCCGCGCGCGAGCGCATGCCTTCGGCCTGGGCCTTCTTCACATAAGGGTCGGCGAAGTGTTCCTTGAGCCAGCGCTGGCTGCTTTTACTGCGGGAAGGCATTGGCAAAGGGGTCCGAACGGGCCGCCATGATACCCTGAACACCCTTTGCTTCCCTTCGATCCTGCATGTCCATTGTTCTCACCTCCGCCCAGAACCGTTTCCTGCGCGGCCAGGCCCACGACCTCAAGGCACTGCTGCAGACCGGCGGCAAAGGGGTCACACCGGCATTTCTGGCCGAACTCGAGGAAGTGCTCGAGCGGCATGAACTGATCAAGGTGAAGGTCGCCTCCGAGGATCGTGAGACGCGCGATACATTGATTGCGGAGCTGGTCGAGCAGACCGGCAGCGCCCTGGTGCAGCGGATCGGCCACGTCGCCATCCTGTACCGCCCCAGCAAGGAAAAGCGCCAGATCGTGCTGCCGCGCGGCTGAGCCAGACGAGTTCGTTATGCCCCTGAGCCAGGAACATCCCGATTACGCCTATGCGTTGCGCGCGGCCGATGGCCGCCATGCCAAGGTCAACGACCAGATCCTGCAGCAGAGCTTCATCCTGATGCCCGATGCGCTGGTGGAGCGCTGGCCGGTACCGGACCTGGCGCAGCTACAGGTCAGCCACATGGAGGCGGTGCTGGCAATGAACCCCGCCGTCATTTTGCTGGGCACCGGCGATCAGCAACGCTTCCCCGACGCGCAGGTGCTGGCCGCCTGCCTGACCCGCGGCATCGGACTGGAAGCGATGACCAACGCCGCCGCCGCGCGCACCTACAACGTGCTGGCCAGCGAAGGCCGCCGGGTCGCATTGGCGATGGTGTTGCCGGGCTAATCGGGTGAGGCGGGATTTGGGAATCGGGATTGGGGATTCGTAAGAGCGGGCTGTAGCGAGCGGCGCGTTTAATTGCCTCCCCCGGACCGATGCGTCACCTGGTCACCAGGTGACCAGACAAAAAACGCACCCGATGCCCGGGCATGAACAGCCCAAGGCGGTTGCGAATCCCGAATCCCAACTCCCCAATCACTTTTTCGGCAAATACAGCAGCGGATCCACCGGCTTGCCGTTGTAGCGGATCTCGAAGTGCAGCATGTCGCGGGCGGCGCCGCTGCGGCCCATTTCGGCGATCTGCTGGCCGGCCTTGACGCTCTGGCCCTCGTTGAGCAGGCGCTTGCGGTTGTGGCCGTAGGCCGACAGCCACTGGTCGTTGTGCTTGATGATGATCAACTCGCCGTAGCCGACCAGGCCGGCGCCGGAATACACCACCACGCCATCGGCAGCAGCACGCACGGCCTGGCCGCTGGCACCGGCGATGTCTACGCCCTGCTTGGTGGTTTCGCCGGTGACGAAGGTGCCGACCACCACGCCATCGGCCGGCCAGCGCCATGGAAACCCGCTGCTGACCGGTGCGGCGACCGGGGCCGCCGGCCGTGGCGGGACCACGGTGCCGGCAACCGGGGCGCTGTTGCTGCCGGGCTTGCTCGCACCTGGCGGATATAGCTTGAGGGTCTGGCCGGGATAGATCG
>NZ_JSZE01000146.1 GCF_000802365.1 Xanthomonas cannabis pv. cannabis | reverse complement strand
CCCGGGTGCGGCACCACCGTGACCCTGTTCCTTCCGGCCATCGAGGAGGCCGAGCATGACTGAATCCCTGCGCCTGTTGATGGTGGAAGATCAAGAAGAACTGCGCGAGTTGATCGGCGAGGCGCTGCGCGATGCCGGCATCCGTGTCGACACCGCCGACGACGGGCATGCTGCATTGCGCATGCTGCGCGACAGCGGCCCCTACGATGTGGTGTTCAGCGACATCCGCATGCCCAACGGCATGTCGGGTATCGAACTGAGCGAGCAGGTGGCGCAACTGCTGCCGGACGCGCGCGTCATCCTGGCTTCGGGCTTTGCCAAGGCGCAGCTGCCGCCACTGCCGCCGCACGTGGATTTCCTGCCCAAACCCTATCGCCTGCGTCAGCTCATCGACATGCTGAAGGCCGCTGCCGCCAACGCCTGAGCGCGTGCGGCAGCGTTGCAACGGCGGCTCAGCGACTCTGGTAGTAGACCTGGTCGATGGCGATCTCCACCGGCGCTGCCGGCGCATCGGCCGCCAGCATGAAGGGCTGTCTGACCGCCTGCAGGTCCAGGTCGTGGAATGCGCCGAGCGGGATCGTGACCTCGTGCCAGGCACCATCGCGCACCACGCCGTACTGATTGCCACCGGGCGCAATGGCCACCCAGCTGTCGCCGAAGCTGGTGTTGATGCCGATCCTGAAGGGGGAGGCGGTCGCGGTCTTCACCTGCAGTTTGAGCGCGCCGCCCGCGTAGGCCGCCAGATTGCGGTAATCGCTCTGGATCCCCAACCCGTACCAGGCACCGGCGTTGGCGCGATAGGCCATCACGTTGCGGCCCTCGAACGGCGCCTGCGCGATCGGGGTGAGGTTGTTCCACAGGTACAGCTCGGCGTCCTGGCCAAGGGTCAGTCGCGCGCTGGTGTCGGTCTGGTCGGTGAATACGCCGAAGCGTCCCGCCGGCGCGGCATGCTGGTTGCCCACGTACAGCTGCGCACCGGGGTTTTGATACAGCCGGATGTAGTCCACTTCCATCTTGCCCGGCAGCGGCGCGGTCACTGCGGTCGGCGAGGTCACGCCGGTATAGGTGCCTCCGACAGCGAGATTGAGCAGCAGATAGTGCTGCTGATGGAACTCGTGCAACGAGGCGCCCTCGATATTGGAGATCGCAAACTCGAAATAGTGCTGGCCATCGATCGAGATACGGATGAATTGCGGGTCCCAGGTCATGCGATACACATGGAAATCGTTGTGCAGGTTCACCGGGCTGGTGTAGCTGGTGTCGTAATCGGCTTGCGAGCCGTTGTAGTCCCAGTGCACGGCCGCGCCGATGCGGCGGTTGGCGGTGCCGTTGGCGATCGCGGCAGCCATGCCGGCTTCCATCAGATCGATTTCACCGCGCCCGGGCCACACGCCGATCGTGCCCAGCATCCAGTAGGCTGGCCAGAGCCCGTTGCCCACCACCGGCGTCTTGATGCGCGCTTCCAGCGTGCCGTACTGGAAGTGCATGCGGCCTTCAGTCTTGAGCCGCGCCGACGTGAACGGCATGCCGCCGAAGGCTTCGCGACGCGCTTCGATCACCAGCCGGCCATTTTCGATGCGCGCGTTGTCGGGGCGGCTGGTGTAGTACTGCATCTCGCCATTGCCCCAACCGCACAGGCCGATCTGACAGCCATTGCCGACATCGTAGGTCCACTTGCTGCCGTCGATGCCTGGCCCGTTGAAGTTGTCTTCCCACACCAGTGTCTGTGCATGCGCACCCGGTGTCAGGGCCATGCCCAGTACAACAGCGAACTGCACGGTGACGCTACGTAAGGCGCGCATGCGTGTCTCCAACGATGGACCGGACGGTCCGTGGAGGAGCGACGCTGCGCAGTGGCTACGTCGGAGTCAAAGCAATTGAACGCGGCGTTTCAGTTCCGTGGTGTTCATTCCGGAATATTCCGTCATTGGCTTGACGCCGGTCGCAGATGGCGCCTGCGACATGTTGCGTGGCAGCAGCGGACGGGAGTGGGCATGCGTGCTGCGTGCCGTCGCGCAGTCGCACGCCGAGCGATGGCAGGTGCATCGTGCTGAAGCGGTTGCAAGCGCATGCGGGGCAGCCTGGCGCGCTGCCTTCGTCCAGGCATGCGATCGCCGCATGCGTTCGAGGCGACACCCGTGGCGATGGGCAACCAGCGCGGTGCGCCCTCGTTAATGCCCTGCGTGCACGGTCCAGGCCACCAGGCGGATCACCAGCGGCCGCACCACCAGCACGCAGCAGAACGCGGTAGGCATGGCGATGCGATAGGCATCGAGCGCGCGCCACACCAGGTCCGGCGTGGGCCCGGTGGCGATGCCGGTGATGACCAGGCACATCAGCAGCGCCATGATTGCGGCCATGTAGAACGCAAACACGAAGGGCGTGGCGCGCACGCCGAGCTTCCAGCGCGGGCGCACCATCGCAGACGAAGAGGGGGACGACGACATGGCAGGACCTCGGTTGCCGCACAGCGGCGGGATGGCCGAACTCTAGGGCAGCCGTGGCGCACGGGGTAGATCGCGTAAGCTTGCGGCTTACGTAAGTAAATCTTACGAATCGCGCCGCGATACTTGCTCAACTAATGAATATTCTTCAGTCGATTCGAAGCTTTGTCGGCACGGTCGATGCCGGCAGCATTGCCGGCGGGGCCAAGCTGCTCGGCGTCAGCCCTGCAGCGGTCAGCCAGAACATCGCGCGTCTGGAGCAGCACCTGGGCGTGCGTTTGCTGCATCGAACCACCCGCAGCCTGGCACTGACCGAGCGCGGCGCGGTGTACTTCGAGCAGGTGCGGCAGCTGGAACGCGACCTGGAGCGTGCCCGGCAACTGGTGGCCGGCCCGCAGCAGGCACCGGCCGGCCGATTGCGCGTGGCCAGCACCGCCGCGTTCGCACGTCACGTGCTGGCCCCGATGCTGCCGGCGCTGCGCCAGCAGTACCCGCAACTGGAGATCGAGCTGCTGTGCACCGACCGGGTGGTGCAGCACGCGCAGGAAAGCGTGGATGTCAGCCTGCGCATCGAAGCGCAACTGGAAGATGGACTGGTGGCGCGCTGTATCGCGCAGGTGCCGTTCGTGGTGTGCGCCGCGCCCGGGTATCTGGCCCGCTGCGGCATACCGACGCGGCCGGATGAGCTGAAGTACCACGACTGCCTGCTGCTGCGCTATCCGGCCGATGGCCGCTTCCTGCGCTGGAACTTCATACGCGACGGCGTGCGTTTCCAGCCTCAGCTTGGCCAGGCGCTGGTCAGCGACGACGTCGATGCGCTGGCCACCATGGCCGCTGCCGGTGGCGGCATCACGCGGCTGGCCGCATTCGTCGTGCAACCGTACCTGCAGCGCGGCCAGCTGCAGCAGCTGTTCACCCCCGACAGCGCCGACACCGGGCAGGCCGCACTCGAACCATTGCGCCTGTATCTGTGCGTGGCCGACCGCCGCGACTTCACCCCGAAGGTGCGCGCCTTCATGGAGCACGTACTGCAGCGCCTGCCACCGGACTGGCGGCTGACCGAGCCGGCATTGGTGCCGGGCTCGGCGTAGAACCGCAGCAGCGCAGCGACCAGCGGCGTTGCTCCAGGCATGCCGGAGGCCGACCCGGCACCTGCAGACGCCTCGACAGCGGCACGCCTGTCGAGCGATGCCATGCGCCGCGTCAGTCCAGCCTGAGCATCACCACTGCATGCGCGGGCAGCGCCACCGTCAAGGCCTTGCCCTGCACGCGTGCACCGTTGAACGGCCTTGGCTCCACCACATGCGGCTGCGCGAAGCTGTTGTGCGCGGTGATCGCCGCCGCACTGAGGATCTGTCCTTCCACACGCTGCGGCGCAAGGCCTTGCACGTCCACGCGGACGTTGGCCGGTGCGGTGGCGTCCAGGTTGGTCAGCGCGACATACACATGGCCATCTTTTGCCTTGACTGCCGAGCCGTGCACCGCCAGCACCTGCGTGTTGCCGTGGCGGTAGTGCGGTGTCTGCAGCTGCAGCGGCAGGTGGGTGGCGTCCTGGTAGGGCTTGTACAAGGCGAACACGTGGTAGGTCGGCGTCAGCACCATCTTGTCGCCATCGGTAAGAATCATCGCCTGCAACACGTTGACCATCTGCGCGATATTGGCCATGCGCACGCGCTCGGCGTGGTTGCTGAAGATGTCGATATTCAATGCCGCCACCAGGGCATCGCGCAGGCTGTTCTGCTGATGCAGAAAGCCCGGATTAGCGCCGGGCAGGCCGGCGTACCAGGTGCCCCATTCGTCCACCACCAGCGCCACCTTCTTGCCAGGGTCGTATTTGTCCATGATCGCGCTGTGTCTGGTGATCAATTCGTCCATCACCAGCGTGCGCGACAGCGTGTCGATCCAGGCGCTTTCGTCGAAATCGGTCGAGGAGGCGCGCGGCGGCCAGCCACCGGGCACCGTGTAGTAATGCAGGCTCAGGCCGTCCATCAGCGTGCCGGCTTCGCGCATCATTACCTCGGTCCAGTGATAGTCGTCGTTGTTGGGGCCGGGCGCGATCTTGCGCAGCGTTTGATTGGCCGGCGCCTTGACGAAGGTCTGGTAGCGCCGATACACGTCGGCGGCATATTCCACCCGCATGTTGCCGCCGCAACCCCACAGCTCGTTGCCCACGCCGAAGTAGGGCACCTGCCAGGGCGCATCGCGGCCGTTGGCGCGGCGCTCGCTGGCCAGGCTGGAGCGGGTGGCAGCGGTCATGTATTCGGTCCACTGCGCGATCTCGTCCGGCGCCGCATTGCCGACATTGCCGGCGATATAGGCCTGGGTGCCGAGCAGCTCGGTGAAGTCCATGAACTCATGGGTGCCGAAGCGATTGGACTCTTCCACGCCGCCCCAGTGCGTGTTGACGCGGATCGGGCGCCTGGCCGGCGCGCCGACACCATCGCGCCAGTGGTATTCGTCGGCAAAGCAGCCGCCCGGCCAGCGGATGTTGGGCACCGCGATGGCCTTCAACGCCGCGAGCACGTCGTTGCGGTAGCCGCGCGTGTTGGGAATGGAGGCGTCCTCGCCCACCCATACGCCGCCATAGATGCCGGTACCCAGGTGCTCGGCAAACTGCCCGAACAGTTGCCGTGACACCTGTGCGCCGGGTTGGTCCGCACGCAAGCTACCGGTCACCTCGACCTCGGCAGCGCAGGCGATGCAGGCACTGGTCGCCAGGGTGGCGGCAACGAGTGCGGGCAGCAGCTGCCGGCGTGAGGTCTGCAACGCGAGGGAGATCCAATGCATCGGCGGGGCGCTCCTGTAGGGGTGGGTCGAGGTGTTCGCGCACTGCCGGCGCAGCCGCATGCCGGTAGCGTAGTGGCAGTGGTGGTGCTGTGTCGCTTCATCGCGTTCGCCGCTGGCGAGCCCTGCCGCGCCCGCGCAATGCGATTCGGCGGTCGTCGTTCGGCAGGCCAGGATGTGCGCAAGGGCATGGTCGGCGGACGCGCGACGCGGCTATGCTCGCGGGCTTCCATCCGCAGTGGGGCGATTCATGCAGCGAGTGTTCGGGCAGTTGCCAGACGGTGTCGAGGTTCACGCGCTCAGCTTGCGCAGCGCCGACGGGCTGGAGGCGGACGTCCTCACCTACGGCGGCATCCTGCATGCGCTGCGGCTGACCACCGCGCAGGGCGTGGTGCCGCTGCTGCTGGGTCTGCCGGACCTGCCGGCCTACGCCGCCGATGGCGACAGCCTCAACATCCTGGTGGGCCGCTTCGGCAACCGTATCGGCGGTGCACGCTATACGTTGGACGGGGTGACCCGCACGCTGGCCGCCAACGAGGGGCGCAACCAGTTGCACGGCGGCGAGCGCGGTTTCGGGCGGCGGGTCTGGACGGTACTGGAGCAGGCACCTGATCAGGTGCTGCTGGGCTACGACTCGCCCGACGGCGAAGAGGGCTACCCCGGCAATCTGCAGGTGCGTGCCCGGCTTGCGCTGCAGCAGCGCAGCCTGCATCTGGACTTCGAAGCCCGCTGCGACGCGGCCACGCCGTTGAACCTGACCCATCACCCGTATTTCAATCTGTCCGGCGACCCGCAGCGGCGTGCCGCGGCGCAGGTGCTGCGGGTGCCTGCCGACCGCTATCTCCCGGTGGACGCAGAATCCATCCCGACCGGGGAGATCGCGTCGGTGGCCGGCACACCGTTCGATTTCCGCGACCCCGCCGCGCTGGCCGAGCGGATCGACCCGGCGCATCCGCAGGTCGTGCTCGGCAAGGGCTACGACCAGTGTCTGGTGCTGGCGCCAGGCGCCGACCGGGTCGCCGAGCTGTACTCCCCGCACAGTGGCGTGGCCATGCGCATCCTCAGCGATGCGCCGGCGGTGCAGGTCTACGAGGGGCAGCATCTGGACGCGCATCATCCGGGCCTGGGCCGCGGGGTGTGCCTGGAACCGCAGAGCTACCCGGATGCACCCAACCACGCCAACTTTCCCTCGACCATCCTGCGTCCCGGTGAGGTTCATCGCCGCCGCATCGTCTATCGCTTCGCCACGCCAGGCCCGGATCAGCCGTGGGAGGCGGTCAGCGCTGCACTCGATGGCTGAGCAGCGCTGACAGGGTCCAGGCAGATGCCCTGCATCCGCCGACCCACGCCTTGCGCAACCATCGCGCAGGCGTGACCGATGTCGAGGGGCGGCACGGGTCCTGCGTCCTTGTGGCTCGTCCGCGCCGTCCGCGCACCGGGCATCCGCGCGCAACCGCGTGTCAGCCGACCGCAGGCGCGGCGTGCTCGCATCTGTCGGTTCGGGCCGAATCGCCGGGGTGATCTCTGGTCGGGCGCGGTACGACACACGGGCACCGGGCCTGCAGGACACAAGCGGCCGGCCACGTGCAGGACTCGCTGCATGGCAGGCAGCGCCCGCCTGCGCGATCAGCGCGGCCCCAGTACCAGTTCGATCACGAACTTGCTGCCGAAGAACGACAGCACCAGCAACGCCATGGCGGTCAGCGTCCAGTGCACGGCCTTGGTGCCGCGCCAGCCATTACGCCAGCGGCCGACCAGCAGTGCGCCAAACACGATCCACGACAGGATGCTGAGCACGGTCTTGTGCAGCAATCGTTGCGCCAGGAAATCCTGCACGAACAGCAGCCCGGTCAGCAGGGTCAGGCTCAGCAACACGAAGCCGACGGTGATCGTGCGGAACAGCAGGGTTTCCAGTTCGGTCAACGGCGGCAGCGCGCGCAGCCAGGGATGGAAGTCGCGCCGCCGCAACGCCCGCTCCTGCAGCCACAGCATGATGGCCAGCAGGGCGGCGATGCCCAGGGTGGCGTAGGCCAGCAGCGCCATCCAGGCGTGCAGTTCCAGCCGCCAGCCCAGGTCTGCGCTCGGCTCATGGCCGTAGGCGTGGTAACAGGCCAGCAGGATGGCCGACAACGGAAACACCACCACGCCCACCGCCGCCATGCGGCCGCGCCCTCCGAACACCGCGGTCAGCGCGGCCATGCCCAGGCCGGTCAGCGACAGCGCGGCAAAGAAATGCATGTCCGGCCCGCCCGCGGTGCGGAACGCCACCAGCACGTGATAGCCGGCGTGCAGCGCAACTGCAGCCAGCGCCGGCGCCAACCAGCGCGCAGGGGCCTGGTTGCCATCGCGCAGCACCGCCCGGGTGAGCAGGGCGGCAGCCAGCAGGTACAGGG
>NZ_JSZE01000145.1 GCF_000802365.1 Xanthomonas cannabis pv. cannabis | reverse complement strand
TGCATGCGCGCACCGAGATCGAACGCTGGCGACGCGAATACAACGAGGACCGACCCAAGAAAGCAATTGGCGGCATGACGCCGTCCGCTTATGCCCAACATCTGGCAAACACCGATATCATTAACCCCGGACTCTAAACGCGGCCGCTACTCAGGGCGGGGGGACGTCGTTCCCACGCGCAGCCCGGTCTGCCGCCGGTCCTGATCGCCTGCGAAGCCACCGGCTTCGATGACGTCTTGCCGGGCGGCGATACGCAGAGCGTGGTGCTGGGCCGGCTGCACGTCTGCATGCATGAAGACCCGGCAGCTGATGTCCTCACCTGGCTGCGCAAGCAAGCGCACCGTAACGGAGCGACACGGTGACTACCGCACACGCAATTGCCTATCCATAAGGCGCCAACTACGCAATCAGCGAAGAAGAACACGACGTGTCCCGGTAGTTTCCGAGCCACAAAAAAGGCACTTGGACGCGCGTCCAAGTGCCTGCTTTCTATTGGCCCACCCTCAACCACACTTCGGCCCGAATCCCTATATTTGCAAGGATTAGACCATCCAAGTAGTGACAGTTACCACCACAGTTACTGTCAGGACTTTCATGTTGTCGTACAGCGCCACGCCTTTGGAGCACAGTCAAGACCCCGGGATGTGCAGCTCTGGCGCCAGCGCTATGCTAAGGCAATGTCCGTCAGTCATTTAGAGGCTATGCCGCATGTCAGATCTTCTAACCGACACCCTTGAGGCACGCTTGTGGGCACACGGAGCCACTGCTCGGCATGAGGGTGGCATCTATGGGCTGATCGCTGCGGGAGTGATCTGGACAGATGCTCGTGCTGCGGACGGATCGCTCATCCTGGAGGCGGCGCGTCCAGGTCGCCCTGAGTGAAGTAGATGGTCTTGTTGGACGTGGTCATGGGTGCGCATTCCTTGCGGTTGGAGTTCAGGTGGAAACCCGTGAAGCACTTGGACGTCCAGAAAGGATCAAGACCCTCTCAGGCGCTTGCGAAGCGCCAGCCGCCCTGCCCGCTTTCGGGGATCGCAGCGTCGTGTAAGCCGCAGGTCAACGCAGTAGCAGACGCTGGCCAACGGCAGGCACAACAACAGATACAGGCCTGGCAGGGCCCTGCCGGGTACGCCGTGGTTGATGAGGAGATCCATCACAGGCAGCATGAAAGCGAGCGAGAAGAGCGAGACAAACAGGTGCCAGAAGCTGAAGAATAGGTATCGATTCGTCCAGCGCGTGCCCTTCGCCGGGCTGTCGATCGACTCGGTTGCCAGGCGATGTGCGGCCACCGGCATCCGCAGCCGAGCATTCCGGACACGAGCACGATGCCCACATAGATCAGCGAAAGGGTCAGCATGTGTCAGCGCTCGCGCAGGGCTTCAGTGGTGTGCTGTTGAAAAGGACTAAGCAGATAGTCGATGACCCGGCGCTTGCCCGTCTTGATCTCTGCACTAAGGCTCATCCCGGCATTCAACCGCGCACTTATACCATCGATCTTCAGCATGGCCCATTCCAGCTTCACCCGGGCAGGGAACACTAGGCCCAGCTGTTCGTCCTGCGCGGCGTCATGGGAGACGCTAACTACCTTGCCGGTCAGGTAGCCGTAGCGGCTATATGGAAAGCTATCGACTTTCACGATCACATCCTTACCCGGCCGCACGAAGCCGATGTCCTTGTTGAGCACAGTGGCCTCGATCTCCAGAGCGTCTTCGCTGGGTACGACGACCAGAAGTGCCTGGGCTGGTGTGACAACGCCACCGACAGTATGCACAGCCAGCTGTTGGACGGTGCCAGCTACCGGTGCCCGCAACGCAGCCCCTTCAATTCCGAAAGCGCGATCACCTGTGCCGCGACATCGACCCTATTGCTGAGCAGCTACAACCCGATGAACAGTGGCAGCGCGTATTTGATCACCTGCTCAAACGCATCTACCGACATCTGTGGCAAGCGCGCACCAAAGGTCTGCGCAGCATTATGACGCAACGCGCCACCTACTGAGTCCGCTCCCTCGTTTGCTGCGGCAGCGCTATCGACAAACATCGCACGGCTCGACCCTTCGTTCCGAGAGGCCGCAGTTCGTAGCCAAGCCATGCGGCGTGGGCGGTGCCGTAGATGATCGCAACCTCGCAAGACAACTACGAAAGTGGCAGTAGGGGATGACCATCGTCTTGCGAGTCGGCGGAACCGAGGATGGCGATATCGCTCACTGTTTCGGGCCTATCCACCACGGGACGCCGCCACTCAATTAACGCGCGAATGGGCGCCCCCCCCCACCCACAACATCCCTTAAAGAACCCTATCCCTGATGAAAACTTCACCACTGCCAAGGCATTTGGCAGCTCTCTCGTTTGCCATCGTTGCCACCCTCGCATCCTCGATCGCCGCGGCGCAGCCCCCGGGCGTCGTAGCACCTCTAAATCCCGACCGCGCGGTGCTTCCGGTCATCTCCGGTTCGAAGGTCAGCACTCCCTTTGGATCATGCACCGTGGGGGCCGTGTTGGTGCCCACAAGCATCTTCCACAGGTTGACGCCTTACCAACGTGCAACGCGATGGATAGTGCTGGCTAAGCACTGCGCGCCCATGTACGCGAGCATCCACGTGGGTACGGCTACCATCGGCAACGTCGTATGGCAATCAGCCACCTCGGACATTGAGCTTGTGCGGGTATCGCCCCAGCAGGATCAGGCCGCAGTGTTGTACTGCTCTTCCCACAGCAGCGCAGCCTTTTGCAATCCGATCCAGTCCTATACCCCCCGGGCGAACAATCAGGTCTTCATGCCACGCGCAGGGCGGGAGGCGCGTCTTGCTGTAACGGGTTGGTCGAACGCGCCCGACGGGCAGTTCTGCACAAGCGGCTGGCGCACTGGCGTCCGCTGCGTGTGGCATGGCATGTCTTTGGTACCTGGAATTCCGAGACCGAGTTATCAACACATTGATGCCGCCCACGCATCTGAGCTCAATAGCATCGACAACGGCGACTCCGGTGGACCAGTTGTCACCTACGACCGGCATCTGATCGGGATCATCTCATCCGGCGAGCACGATGGCCGTTCCATCGTCTACTACACACCAATGCAACAGGTGCTGCACGAGCTGTATAGCTACTCCCTCGCCCCGGCCGACCTCCCCACCGCTGCCGGCGACGACAATCCGATTTCCGCTGGCGGTGAAAACGTTGGTTGGGAACTGGCGCCTACCGACGGGTGAGGACGGTACGGTCGCGACTCACATCCGGGTGAGCACAACAGGTCGGCGTCTAGAACATCAGGCTGTGTCATTCGCAGCCGGTTGAATTTGAAGTAGCTATCAGTCAGCAAGGCGCCGCCTCCGGGCGGCGCTTTGCTATGCGGCTGAACAGCAGAACCTACCACGTCGCCAAAGTCGGCGGGCACCCCTGCCCCCTTCAGCAGCGCGTCGAATGGCTCTATGAAGAGCGCAGGCGTGGCGCGGCGACGATTGCGCGCCCGTATCTCGTAGCCATCGCACGGGGCTAGCTGATTCGTTACCCTCTTGCTCAACCTCACCTCGAACCGTGACACATGGAAGAGCTGTCCAATGAGAATGCACAAATGAGCCGAGTGACCAAGGTGGCCATTACGGGGCTTTTCGGTCTCTATGACCACATGATCGACCTCAACGAGGCGGATAAGATCACGATCATTCATGGGCCGAACGGCGTAGGTAAAACAGTTCTGCTGAAAGCAATAGCAGCCTTTTTTAAGGGCAACTATTCGTTACTGACTGACACTCCGTTTAAGACGCTTACCATCTGGCTCAACAACGGCGAGCACGTCGTTATTTCACGTGTAAATTCGAGCAGAAAAGGAGGCAGAACCCATTTCGCCATTGATGTATCTATGCCGATCGGAGAATTATTAGATCTTGGCGCGCCCTACCGAATCGAACTTCCGGAAGAATACGCACGTTTTGCATCTTCTATGGCCAGGCATATACCCGGCTTGCAGCAAATAGGGCCTGACGAATTCTTTGATTCCCGCCTGAACGCTCCTTTGGATGCCGAGCAAGTCATCTGGCGTTATGCGGATCATCCTGCAACGCCAGGAATATTCAAAAGGCGCATTTCTGCTGTGGAGCCTCCAGAGGTTCGAAAATTCAGGCAGCGAGTGAATGTTCGGATGATTGAAACCAACCGCCTTTACAAAGTTGAGTCCAACGAAGTTGATTTCGAGGCGGCAGCACAGCTCAAAGACAGGATCACCGACTATGCAACGCAGCTCAGCGATCGCATCGAGCAGACTTTGGCTGACTATGGGCGCAATGCTCAAAAGTTAGATCAGACGTTTCCCCATCGCCTTATTTCCGAGGAAATTCTTCCCCTGAGCGTCGACGCGCTCAAGAAATCGATCAAAGGTCTTGACGACACTCAAAAAGCACTTGCCGAATTCGGGCTATTGGAGAAACTTGCGACTATTCCATTCGCTGACGATGCGTCAGAGATTGAAGGTTCGAAATTAGTTGCGCTCACGCTCTTCACACGCGACATTAAAGAAAAAATTGCGGTGCTAGGTCCACTATCAAACAGAATAAAAATTTTCTTAAACAGCATAAATTCCAAGCTTAGAAATAAGAAGATACATATCAACAAAGAAAGTGGACTTATAGCAAAGGATGCGCTCGGCACTATTCTCCCACTTGAGGACCTCTCTTCAGGCGAGCAACATGAAATCGTCTTGGCCTTTGAGCTCGTCTTTAACATGCCTAAAAATTCGCTTGTTTTACTTGACGAGCCCGAACTATCTCTGCACGTGACCTGGCAACGGATGTTTTTGCCTGAGCTAATGAGAATTTCAAGCGAAGTAGGATTCGACTGTATCATAGCAACACACTCTCCTTTTATAGTCGGCTCCCGTACAGACTTACTAGTTTTACTCGATGCCGATCCTGACGTGGATTTGCCGATAGAGAGATGGCCTGACAACAATAGCTCTTCTCAGGAAAACTAAGCCTATGGACGCACTTCCAAGGGCCTGGTCGCGCACGCCGGCAGACCTATTGGCTGAAATGGTCATGGCAGCAACGAATCATGAGGGGCCCTTCTTAATTATAGAAGGACCGACTGATCAAAGATTTTTTGAATTAAGAGTCGAAGCCTCTATTTATTTTGTCCAAGCAGGCGGCAAAGCAACTTGCATAGCCCTTGTAAGACTATTAAATACTATGGACAGGCCATTCCGATATCTTGGAATTGCTGACGAAGATTACGACTGGCTAGTTCCCGAGCAGGAAGAAAACCTTGTTTTTACGGACCCACGAGATCTCGAATCGATACTCATCCGATCCTCCGCGCTTGACTCCGTTATTCTTGAGCTTGGAGATACTGACAAGGTGACATATTTTCTAAACCGCACACGCGGATCCATCCGGGATGCCTTATTAGCTCGTGCGACATTCTTTGGGCGAGTTCGAGCAGTAGGATTCTTAAACGGAAGCATTTGCCTTGATGCAATCAAACCAGCACGATTCTGCAATCAAGACTGGACATACGATGAGTTAGCTTGCGCAAGAGTTTGTGTTGAGCTCGGCCTTTCGGACGAGACCGAAAAGCTTATGGCTGAAGCTCAAGCTCTTAATGCGCCCACAGAATGGCACTTCGCACGCGGCCACGACTTGGTTGACATTTTAATCGGAGGCTTTGCAAAGGTTCTAGGCAATAGCGCTCCTCCACGAAGGTATTTAGAAGCATTACTACGACAAAGCATGCAACACAGCGAATTTATTGCAACCAATCTCTTTCAGCGTGTTGCCGATTGGGAGGCGCAGTCAAATCAGCGCGTTTGGAAAGCAGCCTAACTCAAAGAAATAGTATATTCCGTTACAAAAGGGCGGGCACAAAGTGACCGCCCTCCTGTTAAATCTGTAAATAAAATTTTATCAAACGCTCGTTCGTGGTTTCTGCATAGCGGTTGACCATCTCGCATCCAACCCAGCTGTAGCCCTCTCGCTCAGCAGCTACTAATGTGGCGCCTGAACCCACAAAGGGATCAAACACCCAACCTCCGCCTCGCAGATCCGCACCAGCTGCCGCATCAATTCGGTGGGTTTTCCGGTCAGATGATGCTTATCAGCCTTGCGCACTGACTCGCGAATTACACCAAGCAGCACCGGCGCACGACGATCACGCGGCATGTTGCCCTTGCTGCCCCACACGATGTATCCGGACTGGTTGCGGAAGCGGCCCATTTGCGGCCGCACGCCTTCGGTCTTGTCCCAGACAGTGATGTCGCACCAGGTAAAGCCGGCGATCTGCAGCGCGTCGGTGGTCAGCGGCAGCTGCCGTCAATCGGTGAACAGCAGCACCGGCGCGCCTTCCTTGAGCACGCTCACGCACTCGGACAGCCACAGGTGCATCCACTTCAGGTGTGAGCGCTGGTCGCGTTCGTCGCCCACAGAGTCGGCGTGCAGTTGCGCGCCACCGCCCTGGACGTACTTCTGCAATGGCGGCTTTGCCCCTGCGGCCGCATGCAAACCACCGTTAGCATGAGGTGGATCACTGATCAGCTCGTCGAACGAATTGGCTTCGAGCGTGGGCACGATAGTCAGGGCGTCGCCCTGCAGGAGCTGGTTTTTCATGGTGAGAGCCTTCTTGGATTCGCTCACGGCGATCGGAGGTGAGGCTCTCGGCCCTCAGGTGATTGAGCGTGCCGCAGCGCGGGCACTTAATCTGGATTTCGTCGAATGCGCCGGCCTTGCACAGCAGGCAGGCGCATTCGCCACAACGGAGGTTCTTGAGCATTGCGTGGTCTTGCGGTGGGACGAGATTACGCCGCTGCTCGTGGCGTAATTCGGCCAGGCTGGCACTGCTGGACTTGAGACATTGCTACACGGAACGACGGCGAAATTCGCGCCGGCATACGCTTATGTCGGCCAACACTGCCTTAAGGATCGCGGCACTCACCAATCGTTTCGGCACCGCCACAGCTATGAAGTATGTTGCCTCGAGACTATTGCTATAGCGTTGCGGATTTTCCCGTTGACACGCTCCTAGCAGCGGAGCGAGTATTCCAACGTCGCCGCACATTCGGCGACCGGGATTGGTCTCCCGAATCAAAAGGCGCACCAGCGCCCATCGATCGATGCATGGCGCTTTTTTTCGCCCGCATCGTCGCGGGCGCATGCCGGCCAGCTTTATGGCGGGCGGTGCGCGGGGGCCGCAAGGCCCACCGGTTCCTTTTGGCCGGCAGACCAACCGCGCACTGTCCGCCACCCCGATTGGTCTCGGCGTGGCGGATTCCAAAACACAAAAGGAGTCCAGCATGTCTTACAACACCCAAGTAGCGCCCGCGTCTGCGGCGCGCCAGATGCCCCAGCATTTGGGTCTAATCGCCAACACCCTCGAATGCAGTCATGCGTGGCTGAACCAGATGGCACGCCTCGTAAGCACAGGCAAGGCCATCCACGCCCTCCCGTTTGCCGACAATAAAGCAGCGATCGCTGCAGTTGATCCCTTGTGCGCGCAGGTGCGGCGATGAGCACTAGCAAACAGTTCCGCGTCTGCACCGGCGTCACCCTCAGCTTCGAAATGATGCAGGGCTATGTGCTAGCGATGTTGCATTCCCACGCGCAGCCTGGTCTGCCGC
>NZ_JSZE01000144.1 GCF_000802365.1 Xanthomonas cannabis pv. cannabis | reverse complement strand
CGGAAATGGCTTGAGGATGCCGGTGCGCCGATAGCCGCGGCGCTCATAAAAGGCAATGAGTTCGTTGCGCACATCGATCACGGTCATGCGCATGACCGGCAGCTGCCACTCGGTGGCGGCGATGCGCTCGCCCTCGGCCAGCAATGTCTTGCCGAGACCGCTGCCCTGCAGTGTCGGGTCGACCGCGAACATGCCGAAATACCCGGCGCCCGCATCGTCGGCGATGTGGGCACACGCCATCAGCCGGCCATCCTGCTCGACCAGCAACACCAGGCTGCGTTCACGCAGGATGTCCTGCCGCAGCACCGCCGGATCGATACGTGCGCCATCGAGAATGTCGGCCTCTGTGGTCCAGCCCACGCGGCTGCTGTCGCCGCGATAGGCCGAGGTCACCAACTGGACAAGGGCGTCGATGTCATCAACGGTGGCGGTGCGGAAAGTGGTGGTCTGCATGGGGGCAGTTTAGCGGGAATCGGGAATGGGTGATTCGGGATTCGGGATTCGGGGTTTGCTGGTGCTTGGTCGGTTGCATGTAGACATGTATGGCAGCCCCGCAATGCACGCAGGACCTGCTGGGCCATCCGCAACCAGTGCAGGCAAAGCCGGAGGAAGCAGAAGCGAGCCCCTCTCCCCCCGGGAGAGGGGTTGGGGTGAGGGTACGGAGCGAAGCGCTCGTGCAGTCGAACAACGCCAGGCTTTGCACGTACCCTCATCCGCCCCTTCGGGGTACCTTCTCCCGCCGGGAGAAGGAACTGCAATGCGGATCTCAGGGAACACGGTTCCCACGAATCCCAACCCCAATCCCGACAATCAACTCACCCAAGCAACGTCCGTACCTTCTTCAATGCCGCAACAAAGCGCTCGATCTCGTCGTGCGTGTTGTAGAACGCCAGCGAGGCGCGGCAGGTGGCCGCAACACCGTAGTACTGCAGCAGCGGATGTGCGCAGTGCTGGCCGGAGCGGACCGCGACGCCCTCCAGGTCGAGCAGGGTGGCCAGGTCGTGCGAATGTGCGCCGTCGATCAGGAACGACACCACGGCCGCCTTGTCCGGCGTGGTGCCGAAGATACGCAGGCCGTCGATCCGCTGCAGCTCTTCGGTGAAGTGCGCCAGCAGTTCGGCTTCGCGCGCTTCCACGTGGTCCAGACCGATCGACTCCAGATACTCCACGGCCGCGCCCAGGCCGATGAAACCGGCGATGTTGGGCGTGCCGGCTTCGAACTTGTGCGGGGCATCATTGAAAACGGTGTTCTCGAAGCTCACTTCCTTGATCATCTCGCCGCCGCCCAGAAATGGCGGCATGGCCTGCAGATGTTCGCGGCGTGCCCACAACGCGCCGGTACCGGTGGGGCCGCACATCTTGTGGCCGGTGATGGCATAGAAATCGCAGCCGATGCCGGCCACATCGATACGTCGATGCGGCGCCGCCTGCGAGCCGTCCACCACGCTGACGATGCCGCGCTTGCGCGCCTCGCGGCAGATCTCGCGCACCGGATTGACCGTGCCCAGCACATTGGACACATGCGTGATCGCCAGCAGCTTGACCTCGGGCGTCATCGCCTTGCGCAAGGCGTCCAGATCCAGCGCGCCATCGGGGGTGATTTCGGCCACACGGATGGTAGCGCCGGTGCGCTGGGCCACCAGCTGCCACGGCACGATGTTGGCATGGTGTTCCATGCGCGAGATCAGGATCACATCGCCGGCGCCCAGGCGCGGCAAGGCCCAGGAATAAGCGACCAGATTGATTGCGAAGGTCGTGCCGCTGCACAGCACCAATTCGTCGGCGCGCACGTTGAGAAAGCGCGCCAGCTTGCTGCGGGCGCCCTCGAACGCGTCAGTGGCTTCGCTGCCCAGCGCATGCACGGCGCGGCTGACGTTGGCGTTCTGACGGCGATAGAACTCATCGGTGGCCGCGATGACCTGCAGCGGCTTCTGCCCGGTGTTGGCGTTGTCGAAGTAGATCAGCGGCTTGCCGTGCACCTGCCGCATCAGCAGCGGGAAGTCAGAACGGACGCGCTCCCACTCCGGGGCGCTACCCGCAGCGCCGGCAGGCGCGTTCATGCCACACCCGCCGAATTCAGGGCGCGGTCCAGCTGCAAGGCCAGCACGGCGCTCAACGCCGTGGGCAGCACCCGTAGCGGCTCGTGGCAAAACGCGGCGCTGAGCAGGCGCTGTGCCTCGACCTGCGGCAGGCCGCGGGAGCGCAAATAGAACAAGGCGTTTTCGTCGAGCTGGCCGACCGTGGCGCCATGCGCAGCCTGCACTTCATCGGCATCGATCACCAGCACCGGCTGGGTGTCGATCTCGGCGTTGGCAGACAGCAACAGGTTCTTGTTGGACAGCCGCGCGTCGGTGCCGTCGGCGCCGGGCCGGATATGGATGCCGCCATGAAACACCAGGCGGCTGCGGTCGGCGCCGACACCCCGCCACACCAGCTCGCAGGCGGTATCGCGGGCGACATGGTCGATGCCCAGGCGCGTATCGACATGGCGGCGGCCGTTGCCCAGCAACACGCCGTTGGCGGTGAGCCGTGCATTGTTGCCTTCCAGGCGCACGTTGAGCTCGTGCCGCGACAGGCCGGCGCCCAGTTCCAGATCCACGCGCTGGTAGCGTGCATCGCGTGCGAGCACGGCATCGGTGCGCAGCAGCGAGGTCGCTTGCGCACTGTCGGCTTGCACGCGGGCATGCGACAGCGCCGCGTCCTGACCCAGGTGCACATGCATCACGCTGTTGTCCAGGTGCGCCGCGTCGCCGACGTGCAGATGGTGTTCGACCACGCTCAGTGCTGCGCCGGCCCGCAGTTCGATCAGATGGCGGTGATGCCAGGACAGATCGAGCTCGCCGGCCACGCTGACAAAGACGAGGTGCAGTGGCAGCGCGATCTGCGCGCCGTCGCGCACACGCACCAGCACGCCTTCGTCGGCAAGCGCGGCATTGAGGCGGGCGAAGATCTCGTCGCTGCCCTCGAAACGACGGCCGAGCAGATGCTGCGCGTCATCGCCTGCGGCGATCGAGGCGGACAAGGTGTCCAGCTGTACACCGTCCGGCAGGCTCGCCACCTCACTGAGCGCCGCCGACGGCCGTCCATTGACAAATACCAGCCGCGGCGTCGGAATGTCGTCCAGCACGGCGGCATCGACCAAGGTCGGTACCAGTGGCGCCGGGTGGAAACTGCGCCGTTCCAGCTGCCGCAGCGAGGTGTACTTCCATGCTTCGGCGCGCGGGCCGGGCAGACCGGACTGCAGCGCGGCATCCAGCTCGGCGCGGCGCGCATCGTCACCGCAGAAGCCGCGTGCCAGGGAGTCGAGCAGGGCGCTCATCAGGCGGCAACCTCGGGCACGACACGGTCCTTGAGGAAGTGATAGCCGTGTTTTTCCAGCTCCAGCGCCAGCTCCGGGCCGCCGCTCTGCACGATGCGGCCTTCGGCCAGCACATGCACCACGTCCGGCTTGATGTAGTCGAGCAGGCGCTGGTAGTGGGTGATCACCAGGAACGAGCGCTCCGGCGAGCGCAATGCGTTGACGCCGTCGGCCACGCTCTTAAGCGCATCGATGTCCAGGCCGGAGTCGGTCTCGTCCAGGATGGCGAGCTTGGGTTCGAGCACCGCCAGCTGGAAGATCTCGTTGCGCTTCTTTTCGCCGCCGGAGAACCCTTCGTTGACGCCGCGATGCAGCAGCTCGTCCTTCAGATGCAGTACGGCGAGCTTGTGGCGCACCAGCTTGAGGAACTGCATCGAGTCCAGCTCGTCCTCGCCACGTGCCTTGCGCTGCGCATTGAGTGCGGCACGCAGGAAGTAGGTGTTGTTGACGCCGGGGATCTCCACCGGGTACTGGAAGGCCAGAAACAGGCCGGCGGCGGCGCGTTCTTCCGGCGGCAGGTCGAGCAGGTCTTTGCCTTCGAACTGCACGCTGCCGGCGCTGACCTCATAGCCGTCGCGCCCGGCCAGCACATTACCCAGCGTGGATTTACCCGCGCCGTTGGGTCCCATGATGGCGTGCACCTGGCCCGGCTGGATGTCCAGCGATAGGCCCTTGAGGATGTCTTTGCCGGCGATGCTGGCGTGGAGGTTGTTGATCGTAAGCATGGGATTGGTTATTCGAAATTTGGGATTGGTAACAGCAGAAGAGCCAGGATGGCAGGGAGCGAGACTTTGCGAATCTCCAATCTCCAATGCCGAATCCCTGCAGGCAGCGTCAGCCGACGCTGCCTTCCAGGGAGACTTCCAGCAGCTTCTTGGCTTCCACCGCGAACTCCATCGGCAGCTCGCGGAACACCTGCTTGCAGAAGCCGTCGACGATCAGCGACACCGCGTCTTCCTGGCTGATGCCGCGCGCGCGGCAATAGAACAGCTGGTCGTCGCTGATCTTGGACGTGGTGGCCTCGTGCTCGACCGTGGCGCCCGGGTTCTTCACCTCGATATAGGGGAAGGTGTGCGCGCCGCACTGCTTGCCGATCAACAGCGAATCGCACTGGGTGTAGTTGCGTGCACCATCGGCGTTGCGGTCCACCTTGACCAGGCCGCGATAGGTGTTTTGCCCACGCCCGGCGCTGATGCCCTTGCTGACGATCTTGCTCTTGGTGCGCTTGCCGACGTGGATCATCTTGGTGCCGGTATCGGCCTGCTGACGGTGGTGCGTCAGCGCGACCGAATGGAACTCGCCCACCGAATCGTCGCCAAGCAGCACGCACGACGGGTACTTCCAGGTAATCGCCGAGCCGGTTTCGACCTGGGTCCAGGTCACCTTGCTGCGCGCGCCACGGCATTCGGCACGCTTGGTGACGAAGTTGTAGATGCCGCCAACACCATTCTCGTCGCCCGGGTACCAGTTCTGCACCGTCGAATACTTGATCTCGGCATCTTCCAGCGTCACCAGCTCCACCACGGCCGCATGCAGCTGGTTTTCATCGCGCATCGGCGCAGTGCAGCCTTCCAGGTACGACACGTAGGCCTTGTCCTCGCACACGATCAAGGTGCGCTCGAACTGGCCGGTGTGGCCGGCATTGATACGGAAATAGGTGCTCAGCTCCATCGGGCAACGCACACCCTTGGGAATGAACACGAAGCTGCCATCGGAAAACACGGCCGAGTTCAGCGCGGCGAAGTAGTTATCGCCCACCGGCACCACGCTGCCCAGATACTGCCGGACGATCTCAGGATGTTCCTTGATGGCCTCGGACATCGAGCAGAAGATCACGCCCTTTTCGGCCAGCTCCTTGCGGAACGTGGTGCCGACCGAGACCGAATCGAACACTGCGTCCACTGCAACACCGGCCAGCTTGGCACGCTCGTGCAGCGGTACCCCGAGCTTGTCGTAGGTGTCGAGCAGTTCCTTGGGCACCTCGTCCAGCGACGCGTACTTCGGGCCCTTGGGCGCGGAGTAATAGCTCAATGCCTGGAAATCGATCGGCGCGATGTTCAACTTCGCCCACTCCGGCATCGGCATCTTCAGCCAGTGGCGATACGCCTCCAGCCGCCAGTCGGTCATCCATTGCGGCTCGTCCTTTTTGGCCGACAGCGCAATGATGGTGTCTTCGTCCAGGCCGGGCGGGAGCGAATCGGACTCGATCGCGGTGATGAAGCCGGCGTCGTAACGTCGGCCCAGCCGTTCGAGGATCTGTGCGTTCTGCGGGGGAGCTAGTTCGGTGGCCATCGGGCTGCCTACAGGTCAGGTGGTCGCGACGCGTGCGGCGATGGAACGCCGACGGCTGTCGCCAGGGAGAGAGAGGGGCTGCAACATCTGCGCGAGCGTGACCCGACGCAAGGCGTCGCCGACCACGTCGTTGATCAGGCGCCAGTTGGAGCGCACCCCGCAGGTCTGCGCGATGCCGCACTGGCTATGGTCCTGGCTGCATTCGGTAATCGCCAACGGGCCTTCCATGGCCTCGACGATTTCCACCAGGGTGATCTGGCTGGCCGCGCGCGCCAGTCGGTAGCCGCCATGCACGCCTCGCAGGCCTTCGACCAGACCGGCCTGCGACAACGGCTTGAGGATCTTGCTCACGGTCGGCGCTTCCAGGCCTGCCTGTTCGGCCAGCTCGCTGGCGCTGAGGACCTCGCCACACCGGGCGGCAAGCACGGTCAGCACGACAGTGGCGTAATCGGTGAGTTTGGTGACGCGCAACATGAAGGACGGAACACCTTAAAGCGGACCGAAATTGTACTCTTTTGGCGCGGGCAGGGCCAACTGCCCGGTTCAGCCCCCGGCAAGCACCCGGCGTTGCGGCAGCGGGTGCGCTTGTGCTTGGCGCATGAGCGCGCTGCGGTCACAATGAGCGACCCCCTCTCCGGACCCTTACATGTCGCGCAAAGTTGCCGCCCGCAAGTCACGTATCCACGGCAATGGCATGTTCGCCCTCGCCCCGCTCCGCAAGGGCGAGCGCATCATTCAATACAAGGGACGCCTGCGCACGCATGCCGAAGTGGATGCAGACGATACCGGCGATGTGGAAAGCGGCCACACCTTCCTGTTCACGCTCAGCGACGATTACGTGCTGGACGCCAACTACGAAGGCAACGTCGC
This sequence comes from Xanthomonas cannabis pv. cannabis, assembly GCF_000802365.1. Lineage (GTDB taxonomy): Bacteria > Pseudomonadota > Gammaproteobacteria > Xanthomonadales > Xanthomonadaceae > Xanthomonas > Xanthomonas cannabis. The sequence continues at coordinate 9,957 of NZ_JSZE01000144.1, read as the reverse complement.
ACGCTGGATCAACCACAGCTGCAATCCCAATTGCGAAGCGGTGATCGAGGAAGCCGAAGGCGACGACCGTCGCAAGGACAAGATCTTCATCGAGGCCAAGCGTGCCATCAAGGCCGGCGAGGAGCTCACCTACAACTACGGCATCACCTTGAGCGAGCGCCACACCCCGCGTCTGAAGAAGATCTGGGAATGCCGCTGCGGCTCCAAGAACTGCACCGGCACGATGCTGCAGCCCAAGCGCTGACCGCACAGGCGGACACCGCGCGCTGACGCGCCGCATACATCGGTTCACAGGTGCGCAACGGCACGCTGCCTAGGGTGCGGGCTTCTTTGAAGAGGAGCCCACACATGTCGTATTCGCTCTCTGGCAAAAACGTCGCCGTGCTGGCGACCGATGGTTTCGAACAATCCGAGCTGACGGAGCCCAAGCGCCTGCTGGAATCCTGGGGCGCCAAGGTCGATGTGATCGCGCCAGGCGACAGCGCCACGATCCGTGCCTGGAACCATACCGATTGGGGCGATTCGGTCGCCGTCGACCGGTCGCTCGCACAGGCAACGCCGAACAGCTATGACGCCCTGGTCCTGCCCGGCGGCGTGCTCAATCCCGATACGCTGCGCACCGATGCGCAGGCGATTGCCTTCATTCGCGCCTTCGCCACGGCGCACAAGCCAGTGGCCGCGATCTGCCATGGTCCATGGCTGTTGCTGGAGAGCGACCTGGTACGCGACCGCAATGTCACCTCCTGGCCATCGGTCAAGACCGATCTGACCAATGCCGGCGCGCGCTGGCAGGATGCCGAAGTGGTGGTGGACGGGCAGCTGATCACCAGCCGCAAGCCGGACGACATTCCGGCATTCAGCGCCGCCGTGGCCACGGCGCTATCCGCATAAGGGTGCGCGTTGCCGGTGGCAGCACGCATGCAAAGGCCCGGCGCTGGTGCGTCGGGCCTTTGTGTGGACGCCTGCGTTGCGCAGGGCAGGTTGATCGGCACTGCACGGAGAAGCGTGTGGCTTATTTGCCCGAGAGTGCCGCCGCCGGCACCAGCTGTTCGATGTTCTGGTTGAAGTTGACGGCGACCCGCCCATTCTGGATGCCGACCGATTCCACCTGGACGGCGCCCATCACCGCCGCGATCGACGGGTCGATGCGGTAAATCGGCTCCTTGCGCGCATAGTCCCCCAGCCAGGTGTTGAGCAGCTGGCGGGTGCTGTGGTCGAGTTTTGCGCCGGCATGGGCCGGACGGAAATCGTCGATGCTGGGCTGGTCGAGATAGAAGCCTTGCTTGGCGACGTCGTAGCGCAGCGCGCTGGTCAGGGTCACGTTGCCCACCGGCGATGGCGCCCCGCCGGCAGTGGCCACCGCCAGATCGAACGCCATCTTGAGCCGGTCGCCCGGCGGCAGTGACAGCGCGGGATTGCTGACCGTCATTTCGACCAGGCCGCCGAGCGTGTCGTGCGTCTGCGGAAAGCGGCCGCCGAGATACTGCTGCAAGTCGCTGGCCTGCACGCTGATCTGACGGCCCTGGATCTGCGGCGCTGCCCAGGCACCGGTGGCGGGAAGTGCCAAGGCAAGGGCGAGCACGGATCCGGTAAGCGAACGCAGTTTCATCGAGTGACTCCGGCAACAGGTGACACAACCTTAGTCAGCGCCGGTGAACCACGGGTTAGCGCAGCACCGGCTGCAGCGTGGCCGAGTAGATTTCCCAGCGGTCGCTGCCGGCACGTGGTTGCAAGCGGAACGCGCCCACCAACTGTTGCGTGCCGGACCGGGTGCGGACGGTGATGCGCACGGGCACCTCGATCTGTCGTGGCGGATGCTGCTGATCCAGCGGCAGCGGCGGGTCGTTCATGATCCGCATCGACTGGATGTCGCTCATGCCGCGCAGGACCGCATCGTCGGGCACCGGCGCCGGGCGCCCGCCCGTCCACAGCGCATCGGCATCGGCGCGTGCCGCACCGGGCAGCGCGCCCAGGTAACGCTGCACGGTGGCGCTTGCTTCTGCAAACGCGGCGCGTGCCTGTGCATCGTCGGGATCCTCGGTAGGCGCGGGCGCTGGAGTACCCGGAGCGGCGTGGATGGCCGCCTGCTCCATGGCATCAGCCTGGTGCGAGGATGGTGGAGGGGCCGCGGTTTCCTGCTCTGCGGTGCGCTGACAACTGCAGCCGGCAAGTGCGGCCACTGACATGACGATTGCAATCCAGCGCATGGCGCGTCCCCATCCCCGATGCGCGCAGTGTAGCGGCGCAGTGCACCGCGCAGGTGCTCAGGCGCCTGGCTGTACGCGTTGCAGGCGCTCGAGCAGGAGCTGCAGTTTTGGTCGCAACGCGTCGAGCGCGTCGCTGGGTTGGGCACGCGGGCGAGCGGCCAGATCCTCCAGCAGCTGCGAGCCCACCGTCAACGCGGCGCATTCGTCGCTGCTCAGGTCGCGGCGCAGGTGCAGTTCTTCGAGCAGGCGCATCCAGTCCGCCCGCGAGCGCTGTTCGAACTCGATGGTGCAGCGGTCATCGCACGGGCGTCCGTCGTTTTCGATGGGCGTGACCGTAATGCGGTAGCGTTTTCGGGACATGGTGGTCGCGTCACTCCTGGACTGACGCCACCATAGGGGCAGCCCGCCGCGCGCTCGAGAGCGCGGGCCATGACGCAGTGTTCCAGCGCGCTCAGTCGGCAGGCGGCGGTGGGGTTTGACGCAGCAGCGGCAGTGGATCGTACGCACCGTTGCGTCCATAGACACCAAAGTGCAGATGCGGCGGCGTGCCGCGCGCATTGCCGGTGGTGCCGACCATGCCCAGCTGCGTGCCAGGCTCGACCACATCGCCCACCGCCAGGCCTGCCGCCCAATCGTCCAGATGCGCGTAATAGTGCCGCTCCATCGCCGGGCCGAGTAGCCAGACCTGCTTGCCGCCCAGGCCCTGGTCGCGGATGGCGCTGACCACGCCGCGCGTGGCTGCCAGTACCGGCGTGCCACGTGGCGCAAAGATGTCCACGCCTGCATGGGTGCGATCGCGGCCGCGCGGTGCGCCAAACGTATCGGCGATGTGTCGCGCACGCACGTCCTTGACCGGGATGGCCAGGCGCTCCGGCGGTGGCATCCGCGACAACTCCCAGGTAGTGCGCAGTTGTGTTGCGATCGGCAATTGCCACGCCCAACGTGCGGCGACTGCCAGGACACACAGCGCGGCGATCCACAGCAAGAAGCGGCGAAGCCGGCGTGCGGGGCTGGAGCTTGGAGTGGCTGAGGTCACGAAAGATGCTGCTTGCAGGGACGCCGGCCAGGGTAGGGGAGCGGCGATGAGCGAGGTGTGTGGTGGGTGCGGCACTGCATTGACGTCATGATGTGCGCAAAAAAAAGACGGCCCGAAGGCCGTCCCGATGACACCGGATGCGCGCTGGATCAGAGCGCGGCGTCTTTCAGCTTCTTCAGTGGGCGAACCTTGACCTTACGGGTTGCGGCCTTGGCAGCAAAGATCTGCTCTTCCTTGGTGAAGGGGTTGATGCCCTTGCGCTTCGGCTTGGCCGGCACGTTGACCGAGGTGATCTTGAGCATGCCCGGCAGGGTGAAGCTGCCGACGCCCTTCTTGTTCAACGAGGAATGCGCAGCGGCTTCCAGCGACGCCAGCACGGCGCGCACGTCCTTCGGAGCCAGCTGGGTGGATTCGGCGATGTGGGCGACCAGGCCGGTCTTGCTCAGGGCTTCCTTGATCGGCTTCGGCGCGGCCGACGTAGCGGCCTTGGCCGGCTTCGCAGTCTTGGTGGCGGCGACCTTTTTCACTGCCTTCTTGGGGGCAGCCTTCTTAGCGGCGGTTTTTGCCATGAGGTATACGTTCCGTATTCGTTGGTGGTGTTGGGTCTGCCGACCCAGTCGGCAACGCGAAATGTAGGGCAACTGCTGCGCGCCGCCAATAGGCAAACCATGAAACAACACGAAAAAAGCGTCTTTCGACGGGGATTCGTTCACCGGCGGCGCAAAACGCCGACAGAAACGCAGTGCTCGACGCACACGGCGCACGTGTTGGTGCGGCATCTGATGCAGGGCAGCAGGTGGTTTGCGCAGGCAGGTGTGCGTGTTTGCGCGCATGGGGAGCACGCATCGATTGCGCTTCGGTCGGCATTGGGTGGCATGCGCTGCAACGAGCGATGGCGAAGCGGCCTTGCGTGCGTGCTCGCAGCGTCCATTGGCATCGATTGCAGGGACGGTGAACGGGATGTGCGTTGAAGGCCCGCAACCGGCACCGATGCCGTGGCGATGCTGGATGCGGCCGGCGAGTCGCTGCCGTTGGCGTTACCGGCGGATCGCGCGGCGGCATCGCCGCGGTCGATGCCGCCGCGGACCTGTTGTGAGGTTAGTCGTCGGCAGCCGACAAGCTGCGGCCGCGCTCGGTCGCCGCCGCGATGGCTTTGGCAGTCAACGCTTCGAAACCGCCCGCCTGGAAGGTCTCGATGGCCGCTTGCGTGGTGCCGTTGGGCGAGGTCACGCGGCGGCGGAGCAGCTCCGGTGCTTCGCCTGATTCGGTGAGCATGCGCGATGCGCCGAGCAGGGTTTGCAGCACCAGCGTGCGTGCGGTGTCGGCCGGCAGGCCCTGCGCCTGCGCTGCGGCTTCCATGGCTTCGGCCAGCAGAAACACGTACGCCGGCCCGCTGCCGGAAACCGCCGTCACTGCATCCATCTGTGCTTCGTCTTCGATCCACACGGTGACGCCGGCGCTCTCCAGCAGGCCGGTCGCGTGCGCACGCTGCGCATCGGACACGCGCGCGGTGGCGTACAGACCGGCCACGCCGGCGCCAAGCAGTGCGGGCGTGTTGGGCATTGCGCGCACCACTGCCACATCGCCACCGGACCAGCGCTGCAGCTGCGTGGCGGTGATGCCGGCGGCGATCGACAGCAGCAGCGGCTGCTGTGCCTGCGCGAGGTCGGCCAGTTGCGCACACACGGCCGGCATGACCTGTGGCTTGACCGCGAGCACCCAGGTGGCTGCGCCGTCGGCCGCCGCCTCTGCGTCGGCGACCACCGCCACGCCGAAATCGCGCGACAGCGCGGCACGCAGGTCGGCGACCGGCTCGGCGACGCGGATGTCGGCTGCCGGTGTGCCTTGCCGGATCAGTCCGGCGATCAGGCTGCGTGCCATGTTGCCGCCGCCGATGAACGCGATGGGCGCGGCGTGGGCGGACGATGGCGCAGGCGAAACGGGCAGGGGCATCGTGGTCACTCCGGTCATAAGAATAGGTGTGGCGTTGCGCAGATCAGGCGGCGGTGTCGGTCAGCGGCGCTCGCGTACCGAACAGCGCCGTGCCGACGCGCACCATGGTGGCACCGGCCGCGATCGCTTCGGCGAAGTCGGCGCTCATGCCCATCGACAAGGTGTCCACTTGCCGGTGCGCCTGCCGCAGCTGGGCGAACAGGGACTGCATGCGCGCAAACGCCTCGGCGCGCCGCGCCTGCTCCGGGAACGGCGCCGGGATTGCCATCAGCCCGCGTAGCTGCAGACGCGGTTGCAGGGCGATCGCTTCGGCCAGGCTGTCGATCGCTTCGGGTGCGCATCCATGCTTGCTGTCCTCATCGTCGATATTGACCTGGATCAGCACCTTCAACGGCGCGCGGTCGTCCGGCCGGTGGCGCGCCAGCAGCGGAATCAGCTTGGGGCGATCCACCGTCTGCACCCAGTCGAAACACTGGCTGGCGACATCGGCCTTGTTGGATTGCAGGTGGCCGATGAGATGCCATTCCAGGCCCAGCTCGCGCAGGGCAGCAATCTTGGCCTGCGCTTCCTGCACGTAGTTTTCGCCGAAGGCGCGCTGCCCCTGGGCAGCCAGTGCGGCCACCGCTTCGGCGGGTTTGGTCTTGGACACCGCGAGCAGACGGACATCGGAGCGCGCATGCGCCGCCGCCGCCGCGTGGATGGCCTCGAGGATCTGCTGCAGCGACGAAACCGGCACGTGGCATTCCAGAAAGGACGGGAGCGCTAGTGTGCCGGCGCGGCTGGCTTCCTTCCAGGGCGTTGCGTGCCTGGCACGTGCGCCCAGGCCGGCGCGCAGGTGTGTTCCCGCAGCCGAGGCGACGTGCGTGGCAGCGGGGTTGGCCAGGCCAGGCAAGCCGTTCGCAAGCAGGTGCCGGGCCCGCCCTTGCCCGAAAGACAACGCCTTCAGCCCTGGGCGGCCGTGCCGACCTGAACTGGTGGCGGGCCGCTTCCCGCTGGCACCCGGAACGCTATACTGCCGGCCGGGGAGTACCTTCCAATCGCAGCCTAGGGGAAAAGCAGCGCATGGATATCGCTGAACTATTGGCGTTTTCCGTCAAGAACAAGGCATCGGACCTGCACCTGTCTGCAGGGCTGCCGCCGATGATCCGTGTCGATGGCGATGTCCGCCGCATCAATATTCCGGCGCTGGACCACAAGCAGGTGCATGCGCTGGTCTACGACATCATGTCGGACAAGCAGCGTCGCGATTACGAAGAATTCCTCGAAGTCGACTTCTCGTTCGAGATTCCGTCGCTGGCGCGCTTCCGCGTCAATGCGTTTAACCAGAACCGCGGCGCCGGTGCGGTGTTCCGTACCATTCCCTCCGAAGTGCTGACGCTGGAAGACCTGGGCTGCCCGCCGATCTTCCGCCAGCTGATCGACCAGCCGCAGGGCCTGATCCTGGTCACCGGCCCGACCGGGTCGGGCAAGTCGACCACGCTGGCCGGCATGATCGACTACATCAACAAGAACGAATACGGCCACATCCTCACTGTTGAGGACCCGATCGAATTCGTGCACACCTCGCAGAAGTGCCTGATCAACCAGCGTGAAGTGCACCGCGACACGCACGGCTTCAACGAGGCGCTGCGCTCGGCGTTGCGCGAAGACCCGGACATCATCCTGGTGGGCGAATTGCGCGACCTGGAGACCATCCGCCTGGCGCTCACCGCCGCGGAAACCGGCCACCTGGTGTTCGGCACCCTGCACACCAGCTCGGCGGCCAAGACCATCGACCGCATCATCGACGTGTTCCCGGCCGGCGAAAAGCCGATGGTGCGCTCGATGCTGTCCGAGTCGCTGCGGGCTGTCATTTCGCAGGCGCTGCTGAAGAAGGTGGGCGGCGGCCGTACCGCCGCCTGGGAAATCATGGTCGGCACCCCGGCCATCCGTAACCTGATCCGCGAGGACAAGGTGGCGCAGATGTATTCCTCGATCCAGACCGGCCAGCAATACGGCATGCAGACGCTGGACCAGCATCTGCAGGACCTGGTCAAGCGCAGCCTGATCACGCGCAACCAGGCGCGCGAGTACGCGAAGGACAAGCGGATATTCGAGTAGCCGGGATTTGGGATTCGGGATTGGGGATTCGCAACGGCGATTTCCCTGACCGGACCCCGCTCTTGCGAATCCCGAATCTCCACTCCCGAATCCCCGCTCCCGAGGAGCACGCCATGAGCACCATCGACTTCACCTCCTTCCTCAAGCTGATGGCGCATCAGAAGGCGTCGGACCTGTTCATCACCTCCGGGATGCCGCCGGCGATCAAGGTGCATGGCAAGATCAGCCCGATCACGCAGACACCGTTGACCGCGCAGCAAAGCCGCGACCTGGTGTTGAACGTGATGACGCCGTCGCAGCGCGAAGAGTTCGAAAAGACCCACGAGTGCAACTTCGCCATCGGGGTGTCCGGGGTCGGGCGTTTCCGTGTGAGCTGCTTCTACCAGCGCAACCAGGTGGGCATGGTGCTGCGCCGGATCGAGACGCGCATTCCCACCGTGGAAGAGCTGAGCCTGCCGCCGGTGATCAAGACGCTGGCGATGACCAAGCGCGGCATCATCATCTTCGTCGGCGCCACCGGTACCGGTAAATCGACCTCGCTGGCGGCGATGATCGGCTACCGCAACCAGAATTCCACCGGGCACATCATCACCATCGAGGACCCGATCGAATTCGTGCACAAGCACGAAGGCTGCATCATCACCCAGCGCGAAGTGGGCATTGATACCGACAGCTGGGAAAACGCGCTGAAAAACACCCTGCGCCAGGCGCCGGACGTGATCATGATCGGCGAGGTGCGTACCCGCGAGGGCATGGATCACGCCGTGGCCTTTGCCGAAACCGGCCACCTGGTGCTGTGCACGCTGCACGCCAACAACGCCAACCAGGCGATGGACCGCATCATCAACTTCTTCCCGGAAGACCGGCGCAACCAGCTGTTGATGGATCTGTCGCTCAATCTCAAGGGCGTGGTCGCGCAGCAGCTGATTCCGACCCCGGATGGTCGCGGCCGGCGCGTGGCGATGGAGATCATGCTGGGCACGCCGCTGGTGCAGGACTACATCCGCGACGGCGAGATCCACAAGCTCAAGGAGATCATGAAGGAGTCCACCAACCTGGGCATGCGCACCTTCGATCAGAGCCTGTTCGAGCTCTACCAGGCCGGCGAGATCAGCTACGAAGACGCCTTGCGCTACGCTGATTCGCAAAACGAGGTGCGTTTGCGCATCAAGCTGTCGCAGGGCGGCGATGCCAAGACCTTGTCGCAGGGCCTGGATGGCGTGGAGATTGCCGAAGTTCGCTGAGGCACTGCGGAGGGCGTGCCGATGCGCACGCACGTCGAACGCCAGTGGCGGCCCGCTGGGCGCGCCCGGCACCGCCAGTGCGGTGCTGCCGCGCCGGCCGCGCGTGATGACTGAGGGATGTGGCGCACGCCAACGTGGTCGGCGGCCACGGTAAGCGCGCCGATCGGCGACGCTGGATGCCGCGCGCGTCGGGCACTGCGGTTTCAGATGTAACCGCGCCAGCCGATAGTGTCTAATAACGCACCCCACTGCAGTGCCCAAGCCCGTGAGCCTTCCCGATTCCGATCTGCGTCCGGAGCAAGAACCGTTGCCCGATGACGGTGCCGTGGTCACGTCCGGCCCGCTGACGCCACCGCCGGATTCAGCCGGGACCGTCGCCGACGACCAGGCGTATCACCACTCGGTGGCCGAAGATGCCCAGGGCATGGTGCTGGCGACGCTGGTCGCGTCGCTGGGCCTGGCGATCTTTGCCAAGGGCGGGCTGATGATCGGCGGCATGGCCGGCGTGGCGTTCCTGCTGCACTACGCCCTGCACTGGAATTTCGGCCTGGTGTTCGTGCTGGTCAACCTGCCGTTCTACTGGCTGAGCGTGCGTCGCATGGGCTGGGAATTCACCTTGAAGACCTTCGCGGCGGTCGGCGCCTGCGGCGCGCTGACCAACCTGTTGCCACGCTGGGCCGACTATGCGCACATGAGTACCGCGTTTTCGGCGATCGTTGGCGGCGCGCTGTCCGGGCTGGGCATCCTGTTCTTCATCCGTCACCGCGGCAGCCTGGGCGGAATCGGCATCCTGGCCGTGTACCTGCAGCGCGAGCGTGGCTGGAGCGCGGGCAAGGTGCAGATGAGCTTCGATGCGATGTTGATGCTGGTGGCATTTGCCATCCTCACCCCGGACAAGGTGCTGTATTCGGCCCTGGGCGCCTTGATGCTCAGTCTGGTGCTGATGTTCAACCATCGCCCGCATCGCTACATGGGCGTGTGATCGGCACACGCGTCAGACGCCGCCCGCGCGCGCCGGGCAATCGGTCGGCAGGTGCAGGCGTTGCAGCAGGCCGCGCGCGTCGAACGGGGCGTGTACCTTCATGTCGTTGTCGAAGTAGCAATACACATCGCGCGTGGCGCGTTTGCGCGCGCGCGGACCTGCACGGACTGCATCGTACGGCTCGCTGCCATGCGCCCAGGCGTCGATGCGCGCGGCCCAGCGGTCCAGCGCGCTGTCGCTGTAGCCGCTGGCATAGAGCTGCGCATCGCCATGCAGGCGCAGGTAGACGAAGTCCGCACTCACGTCCTCCAGATACGGGAACTTGCCTGCTGTGTCGGCCACCACCACCGCCACCTTGTGACGGCGCAGCAGGCGCATGCAGGCGGGATCGCAGAAACTGGCGTGGCGCACCTCCAGCGCATGACGGATCGGCCG
>NZ_JSZE01000143.1 GCF_000802365.1 Xanthomonas cannabis pv. cannabis | reverse complement strand
GTGCCCGCCAGCGAGGCCGAGGTGGACGCGTATTTTGCGTCGGTGCGTGGCGAGCTGCGCATGGACGCACGCTCGCGCGAGGTGCTCGACATCCTCACCAGCATCCAGTTGCCGGTGCCGGCCGCGGGCCTGTCGCGCGGCGTGTTTCTTGGCGCCGGCACGGCCTTGTTGCCCGGCTGGGCCAGCGACATGCTGGGCCGCACCGCCACGCAGCGTGTCCAGGCGCGGGCATCCGCGCGCGTGCTGCGCGGTCTGGCGCCGCTGTTCCGCACTGCGTTGCGCGACGGCCTCTCGGCACGCGCATGCAGGCGCATGCAGCTGCCTCCGGCGCTGTTGCTGAGGTGGCCTGACAAGGCCTGATATTGCGGGGGCAGGGTTGGCTGAGCGTTCTATCGCGGCAAGCGAGGTGGCGTGTTCCAGGAGTGGCTGACACGCCTGCTGCAGAGTGGTGGAGCAGGGGCGGACGGAGTGTTTGGCGTGGAACACTGCTCATCGGAGCGTGCGCGCGGGCACGCCGCTTTCGGGCGCCATCGGCAGCTGCGTTGCGGCCCGCGCGCGTGTTTGCGGTGCAGGACTGACGCGCCGATGGATCGCGTTGTTGTCTAGCTTAAAAAGATGGGTGACACGCGTGGGCGGTAGCGTATGGCGACACCGTACCCTCACCCCAACCCCTCTCCCGGCGGGAGAGGGGCGAGAAAAAAGCAGGGTGATATGCGTGGACGGGAGAGGGCGAATCTCCGCGGCACGCGGCGCTGTACGTGGCAGCTGCAGTGGAGGTCTAAAGCCCCTCTCCCCTCGGGAGAGGGGTTGGGGTGAGGGTAGGGCGCAGGTCGAGCAGCAGTCCATGCATCGCGGGTGTCGAAGCAAGAGCCCCAGTACAGGCATCGTCCGTGCCGCCTCTTACCAGATCTTGACCCGCTGCTCCGGTGCCAGATACAGCTGCTGCTCCGGCTTCACGTCGAACGCCGGGTACCACGCGTCCACATTGCGCACCGTCTGCGCACGAAAGCGGCCAGGCGCGTGTACATCGGTCAGCACGGCGTTGCGCAGCGCTGCATCGCGATACTTGCCACGCCAGGCCTGCGCAAAGCCGAGGAAGAAGCGCTGGTCCGGGCTGAAGCCATCGATGGTCTGTGGCTGTTTGCCCTGCAGCGACAGCTGATAGGCGTCGTAGGCGGTGGCCAGGCCGGCAACATCGGCGATGTTCTCGCCCAGCGTCAGCTTGCCGTTGACGCTCAGGTCGTCGAACGGCTTGTATGCGCTGAACTGGGCGGCCAGCGCATTGCCGGCGGCCTCGAATTTCTTCAGGTCCTGCGGCGTCCACCAGTTGTGCAGCTCGCCATGTTCGTCGAACAGCGCACCCATGTTGTCGAAGCTGTGGCTGATCTCATGCCCGATCACCGCGCCGATCGCGCCGTAATTCACTGCATCGTCGGCAGCCGGGTCGAAGAACGGCGGCTGCAGGATCGCGGCAGGAAAGATCAGCCGGTTCTCCAACGGCACGTTCAACGCGTTGACTTCCTGCGGCAGCATGTACCACTCGCGATGGTCGACCGCCTTGCCCAGCTTGGCGAGGTTGCGGCGGTACTCGAACAGCTGGGCGCGTTCCACATTGCCCAGCGCATCGTCGCGACGCACCTCGAGCGCGCTGTAGTCGCGCCAGCTGTCCGGGTAGCCCACCGCCACCGTCAGCCCGGCGATCTTGGCCTTGGCGTGCTGTTTGGTCTCCGGGGTCATCCATTCCAGCGCGTCAATGCGCCGGCCGAATGCGGTGACCAGGTTCTTGACCATCTCTTCGGCGCGGGTCTTGGTCTGGGCGCTGACGTATTTCTGCACATAGCGCTTGCCGACCGCCTCGCCCAACGCGCCGTTGGTGGCGTCGATCCCGCGCTTCCAGCGCTGGCGCTGCTGCGGCGTGCCTTCCAGGGTGGTGCCATAAAACGCAAAGCGCTCATCGGCAAAGGCCTTGGACAGATACGGCGACGCCCGATCCAGGGCACGAAAGCTCAGGTAGTCCTTCCAGGTCTGCAACGGCTCCGATTGCACCAGGGCCGACAAGCCACGCACCGCCTCCGGTTGCCAGACGATGAAGTCCTGCTGCGCCTTGAGCCCGGCGGCATCGAAGAACACCGCCCACTCCAGGCCGGGGGCATTGCGCGCAAAATCGGCCTGTTTCCAGGCATTTGCGCCTGCTTGTACGTTGTTGGTCCGTTCGGGCGTGGCATGCACGCGTGCCATGGCCGTTTCGAGCGCGACGATGCGCTCGGCCCTGGCCGCCGCGTCGGCGATACCGGCCAGCTCCAGCACCTTGACGATGTGCGCGCGGTAGGCCTCGCGCAGATCCGCCATGCGCCCACCGTCCAGGTAGAAGCTGCGCTCGGGCATGCCCAGGCCACCTTGCACCAGATACGGCGTGTAGCGGCCGGGATGGTGCAGATCCTGCGACACCCACAGCCCGAACAGGCGGTCGGTGTAGAAGTTGGTCGCGTTGAGCAGGTCCACGTCGGCGCGCAACTGCCCGCCCAGCGTGCGCGCCAGCGCCTGCTTGTCGCCCAGTTGCGCGATGGCCTCCAGTTCCGGCTGTACCGGGCGCACGCCCTTGGTCTCGATGCTGGCCTCGTCCATGTAGGCGGCGTAGTAGTCGCCGATCTGCTTGTCTTCACCGGTGACGCGGTCGTTGGCGGCCGCGCCTTCGATGATGTCGCGGCTGTGGCGTTCGGTCTCGATGGCGATGCTGACGAAGCTGTTGAAGCTGGAGCGGTCCTCGGGAATCTGCGTGGTCCTGACCCAGTTGCCGCTGGCATAACCGAAGAAGTCATCACCCGGCGCGACGCTGCGGTCCATGCCGGCCGCGTCGAAGCCGAAATCGCCGAGCTTGGGTTTGCTGGGGGCGTGCTCGGCGTGACTGTCGGCGGCAGGCTGCGCGCCCTCGCGGTGACACGCTGCGGCGGTCAATGCCGCAGCGGCCATGGCGGCGATCAGGACAGGGCGATGCAAAGAGGCCATGCGGCGCGACTCGAAACCGGGACAGGTGTCGCAGTGTAAGTGGCCTGCGGTGCCACGTCCCGATTTGAGGGCAGGCACCGCCGCGTCACGCACCGGTGTGGACACGCTCGGTTCAGCGCCGTCGTTGGTACCAGAAACCCAGCGCATCGCGGGTCTGCAACATGCGCCGTCCGCGCCACAGAAACCGCAGCAGCAGGCCCAGATGCTCGCGTTTGGAAAAACTGCGTAGCTTGCGGTCGGAGGTATGCACGGTCTGGCGCAGGATCACAAAGCGCCCGCAGCGTGCCAGCGCGCGGCTGAGCGCGACATCTTCGCCGGCGTAGTAGCGCGTGTCGAAACCACCGGCCGTGACGAAGGCGGCGCGCGTGCAGAACAGAAAACACCCCGGTGCGATGCCGGCAATGCGGAAGAACCAGCCGAACACCGCTTGCGCGGTGCGTTCGGACCACACACGGTTGCCGTGCAGGTGGACTTGCGCGCCGCCGCCGACCGCACCGGCGTCCAGCGCTGTCAGTGCGGCGCCGACTACCTGCGGATTGATCAGGGTGTCGGCATCCAGGAACAGCAGCCGCTCCCCCTGCGCCGCCTGTGCGCCGGCGTTGCGCGTGGCCGCAATGTGCCGCAGCTGGACCTCCAGCACCTGCGCGCCGTTGCTGCGTGCGATGACGGCAGTGTCATCGGCGCAGGCGTCGGCCACCACGATCACTTCGTAGTCCAGCTGGAGCGCGCGTGCGCAAGCGTGCAGGCACTGCAGCGTGTCGCCGATCAGCGCGGCCTCGTCATGGGCGGGGATCACGAAGGACAGCATGGGCGTGCGTGGTGTGAGGTGCTGCCAAGTGTGCAGGCGCCGGCGATGCGATGATGTGAGTAGCCGCAGTCAGTCCGGTGGCGCGGCGGCGAAGCGACCGCAACGGCCGCGTACCCGCACCGGGAACGCGGCCATCTTCCATGGATGGCGGGCACCCACGCCTGCATGCTCGAGCGCGCTGTCATGGACGCTCGGCCCAGCGCGCCGTCGCAGCCGGATGGCGGCAACCGGCAACCGGTTGCGACGGTTTCGGTTACGGCCCGGTACCACTGCCATGTGGTCCAGGCGCCATCATGCCGCGTCGGCTCAGCGGTTGACCGCGCCCATCATCGCTTCCGGGTAGCGCGTGCCGGCGGCGGCCTGCGGCGGGAAGATCGCATCGATGCGCGCCAGTTCGTCGGGCATCAGCGCCACGTCGAGCGCTGCGATGTTTTCCTCCAGATACGCCAGACGCTTGGTGCCGGGAATCGGAACCAGGTCCTGGCCCTGTGCCAGGACCCAGGCCAATGCCAGTTGCCCGGGCGTGACGCCCTTGTCCGCCGCGATCGCCTTGACCTGCTCCACCAGCTGCAGGTTGCGGGTGAAGTTCTCGCCCTGGAAGCGTGGCGAGTGACGGCGGTAGTCGTCTGCGTCGAAATCGTCCGGCGAGGAAAATGCCCCGGTCAGGAAGCCGCGCCCCAGGGGCGAATACGGCACGAACCCGATGCCGAGTTCGCGCACGGTGGCGAACACGCCGTTGTCTTCCGGCTCGCGCGACCACAGCGAATACTCGGTCTGCACGGCAGTGATCGGATGCACCGCATGCGCGCGCCGGATGGTGGCGGCGGCCGCTTCCGACAGCCCGAGAAAACGCACCTTGCCCTGTTCGACCAGCCGCGACATGGCACCGACGGTGTCTTCGATCGGCACGTTGGGATCGACGCGGTGCTGGTAATACAGGTCGATGTGCTCCACGCCCAGGCGGCGCAGGCTGGCTTCGCAGGCAGATTGCACATAGGCCGGGCTGCCATCGATGCCACGTACCGACGGATCGCCGGGGTCGAGCTTGATGCCGAACTTGGTGGCCAGGAACACCTCGTGCCGGCGCGAGGCGATGGCCTTGCCGACCAGCACTTCATTGGTATGCGGGCCATACATGTCGGCGGTATCGAGCAGGCTGATGCCGCGGTCGAGCGCGCGATGGATCACCGCGATCGAGGCAGCCTCGTCGCTGCGGTCGCCATAGAACGCGCTCATGCCCATGCAACCAAGGCCGAGTGCGGAAACGGTGGGGCCGGAACGGCCGAGGGTACGGGTTTGCATGGTGGGGGAGGCTCCGTGCAGCAGGGTAGGCGGGGAGAGTGGCGCGGTGTGCGTTAGCGCGGCGTGGCCCACGCGCTAACGCCTGAGGTCGGTGTGCGGTGGTGCAGGTGTGACACGGCATAGCAGCGAGCGCGCTGCGCGACGCCTGGGAGTGCCGTGCGAATCGAAGTGGTTTGCATGGGGCCGGACTGCGCCGACTGTGGAGCGGCAGCGATGGGCAGGCGCATGCGATGCGCTGGTGACCGGGCCGTGCACACGTCTTGCGTGGCGATGGTGACGGGGGGTGTGGCCGCGTTGGCGTACGGCGGCCTGGCGATGCTGTTCAACCGCACCCGCGCATCGCCCTGTTTCGGCACGCGCGCGGGTGCAGTTAGGCCAGCTCAGCCCTTGAGCTTGTTGGTGAATTCGGCAACGCGCTTGCCCAGCAGCCGCGCGGTTTCCAGATCGCCTGCGCGCGGGGCTTCGTCCGGCGAAGCGTCCGACGGCGAGATCGCCAGCGCGCCGCCCCAGCCACCGGTCCAGTTCACGTCCTGCGGCCCGTGCGCCTTGGTGTTGGCTGGCGGCAAACCGGTGCCCACCCAGATCTGGCCGTGCTGCTGCGACAGGGTCCAGAAATACTGGATGGTGGTGACCTTGTCGCCACTGACCGAGGCCGAGTTGGTGAAGCCGGCGGCAATCTTGTCCTTCCACGCCTGCGTAAACCACGGCTTGGAGCTGGCATCGGCAAATTTCTTGAACTGCCACGCCGGCCCGCCCATGTAGGTGGGGCTGCCGTAGATGATGGCATCGGCGGCACTGATCGCGTCCCACGCGTCGTCAGGCACGTTGCCGTCCTGGTCGATGCGGTACAGCGTGGCCTCGGCCACACTGGCGGCCCCCGCATGCACGGCTTCGGCCTGCTTGACGGTGTGGCCGTAGCCACTGAAATACACGATGGCAATCTTGCTCATGGATGCTCCTGCTCAACGAGGGGAGGGGGATTGTGGGCATACCGGCCGCGACAGAAGAATGACCACGCGCGGGACGAACTGTTGCCGGGCCCGTTCAGCCGGGCGCCGGTGCGGCCAGGTGCTCGAGCAGGTAGTCGATGAAGCTGCGCACCTTCGGTGCCAGGTGGCTGCGGCTGGTGTAGACGGCAAAGATGCCGATCTGGCCGAGTTCGTACGCCGGAAGGATGCGCACCAGGCGGCCCGCAGCCAGATGCGCGTCGGCCAGGAAGTCCGGCTGCATCACGATGCCCTGGCCGGCCAGCGCCGCCGCATTGAGCACATGGCCATTGTTGGCGCGCAGCCCACCGTGCAAGCGCACATCCACATCGCCATCGGGCCCGTGGAAGCGCACCGCGTCGCCGGTGGGCGAGTAGTGGTAGAGCAGGCACTCGTGGCCAGCCAGATCGGCCGGGTGTGCCGGCGTGCCCGCCCGCGCCAGGTAGGCCGGCGCCGCGCACGGCACCAGCCGCACCGTGCCCAGCTGGCGGGCGATCAGCATCGGTGCCGGCTCGCGGGTGATGCGGATGGCGACATCGAAGCCTTCCTCGACCATATCGACCAGGCGATCGGTCAGCGACAGGTCCAGCTCCACCTGCGGGTAGCGCGCACGAAAGCCAGGCAGCAAGGCACCCAGGCGCTCGATCCCGTAGCTCACCGGGGCATTGACCCGCAGCACGCCGGCCGGCTCCAGCGCCTGCGCGCCGATGGTGGCCTCCAGGTCGTCCAGGTCGGCCAACAATTGCAGGCAGCGCTGGTAATACGCGGTGCCGGCGCTGGTCAGGCTGACCCGGCGCGTGGTGCGATTGAGCAGGCGGGTGCCCAGGCGTTGTTCCAGCGCAGCCACCTGCCGGGTGACGCTGGCGGTGGAGCGGTCCAGTGCGTCGGCCGCGGCGCTGAAGCCACTCGTTCGGCCACGGCGGTGAAGACGCGCATCGCATCCAGGGTATCCATCCGGGCTCCGATTATTGCTTGTGGTGCAACAAATTATCCGACCTCGCGCCCTTTATCCGAATGCCGTGGGTCATAGGCTAGGGCGGTCCTCAACGGAGTGCTCGCATGTCCACCACCCTTGCACCCCCGCGCACCGCGGCCTACGGCGCGGCCTTGCTGTGCATCAGCCTGGGCGCATGGAGTTGCGCATGAGCCGCCTGCCATCGTTGTACATCTCGCATGGATCGCCCATGACGGCGTTGCAGCCGGGCCAGGTGGGGCAGCGGCTGCAGGAACTGCGTCGGCAGCTGCCGCGGCCGCGCGCGATCATCGTCGCCAGTGCGCATTGGCTGGGCCGTCGTCCGCTGGTCAGCGGTGCAGCGCGGCCGCAGACCATCCACGACTTCGGCGGCTTCCCTGCGCCGCTGTACGCGCTGGACTATCCGGCGCCGGGCGAGCCGGCGTTGGCGCAGCAGGTCGTGCGCCGCCTGGAGCAGGCCGGGCTGCATCCGCACCTGGACCCGCAACGCGGTTTCGACCACGGCGTGTGGGTGCCGCTGCGTTTGCTGTACCCGGCGGCCGACATCCCGGTGGTGTCGGTGTCGATCCAGCCCGAGCTCGGGCCGGCGCACCAGTTCGCGCTGGGCCGCGCGCTGGCGCCGTTGCGCGACGAAGGCGTGCTGGTCATCGGCTCCGGCAGCATCACCCATAACCTGCACGACTTCGGCCAGGGCTACAGCGCCGAGCGCGAAGCGCCCTACGTGCGTCCCTTCATCGCGTGGACCGAGCGCGCACTGGCGGACAACGACATCCCGGCATTGCTGGACTACCGCCGCCAGGCACCGTATGCAGCGCGCGCACATCCCAGCGACGAGCATCTGCTGCCGCTCTACGTCGCGATGGGTGCGGCCGGGGGCGACCAGCTCGGCGCACAGCGCATCGA
>NZ_JSZE01000142.1 GCF_000802365.1 Xanthomonas cannabis pv. cannabis | reverse complement strand
GGCATGGATGCCGCCACCGAGACTACAGGGACGTACTTGCGGCGTGTCCCGCGAGCGGTGAGGGCGCCGCGCCCTCGACCAGACGTGAAGACAGCCAAGTGATCGCAATGCGCACAGTGCAGAAGTCTTGACCTGATTGCTCGATACTGGCAGGTCAGCTGCAGAGTGCAGCGTCGCGCGTTGCCTGCGCCCTACTCACCGAGCCTTTCACTCAACCAGCGCGCCGTTGCGCCAGCCGTGCGAACAACGCAGGCAAATGACGCATTTCGTCGAACACTTCAAGCACACCGAGGCGGCGCAGGGTGTCACCGTGGCCAGGCGGAATGTGGCTGGCACCGATAAACCCCAGTACCTGCATGCCTGCCGCCACGGCGGCCGTGGTACCGGTGGGGCTGTCTTCGATCACCAGGCAGCGCTCCGGCGCCACTCCTGCCGTGCGTGCTGCCAGCAGATAGACATCCGGTGCCGGCTTGGGCCGCTCCACCATGTCGGCACCGAACACGCGCCCTGCCGCACGCGCAGTCAGCCCGGCCCGTTCCACCGATGCGATCACGTTGTGGCGGCGGCTGTTGGACGCTACTGCCAACGGCAGCGGAATCTGCTCCAGCGCCTCGCGCACACCGGGTATCGGCTGCACTTCCGCCTGTATCAGTGCCTCGCTGCGCGCCTGGATCTGCGCCAGCAAGGTCTCCGGCAACTGCAGCGCAAAGCGTTCTTCCACGCGCCGCAATACCTCGCGCGTGGTCTGGCCAAACGTGCTTTCCAGCAGATGTTCCAGCGGCTCGGCCGGCACGAATGCTGCCAGCGCCTCGCGCATCACCCGGTCGGCCAGTATCTCGCTGTCGACAAGAACCCCGTCGCAATCACTGATCAGTAGCTCGTAGACCATTGCACCCATCTGCTCGCAAAGCGCCATTATGCGGGCCGTGGCGTGACCGCCGGCTGTGGTGCCACGCACGTGCATGTGACGGCAGCAATCGCACGACTGCGACAGAGGCAAACGGATGAGCAAGCAGGCTGGACCACCCATGCACGGCCTTAGCCATGTCACGAAATCTTACCGCGCCCGATTTTTGCAGCTGGTAGGATCGGCCCCGCTGCAGCGGGACGTGCTGCGGCGCCACCAGGAATGCGATCAGGACAAGGAGATTTCGATGAAGACGCGATTCCCCACCCTGCTCGTTCTTGCGACCTCGTTCTTCGCGGTCTCATGCACCGCCTCACCCGGTGCCAAGGAGCAAACCACCATGTCAGCTACGCTGCAGGACCATACCGTCGCCTTCCGCGACCCAGCCCTGACCGACATCGCCAACGCCATCGCGCAGGGCGACGTCGCTCGTATCAAGGCACTCGCCCCCATCGTCGATCTGGCCGCACACGGCGATCAGCAGGTGACCCTGCTGGAGTGGGCGATCTGGAACGAACAACCGCGCGCACTGCAGGCCCTGCTCGACGCAGGCGCGGACCCATCGCTGCCGGGCATGGACCAGGAAACGGTCGTGCACATGGCTGCCATGGCCAAGGACCCGGACTATCTGAAGATTCTGCTGCAGCACAAGGCACCGATTGATGTGGTCAGTGCACGTGCCGGCTGGACGCCGCTGTTCCGTGCGGTGCAGAGCAAGCGCGATGCGCAGATCGGCCTGCTGCTGGACGCCGGCGCCGACGTCCAGCGCGTCGACCATACCGGCAATAGCCTGCTGCACCTGGCTGCCCAGAGCGGCGCCGCCAGCCCGGCCGTGCTGCAGCTGCTCAAGGCCGGCGTGGACCCCACGCTGCGCAATGCACAGCAGAAAACCTTCCAGGCCTATTTTTTCACCACGCCGGATCGTTTGCTCAATGCCAGCGGCCAACAGGTCAGATCGGACGTGCGCGCGTGGTTGAGCGCCCACAACATTCCCGTGGAAAGCAGCCGCTAAGCGCGCTTTCCGTACGACGAACGCAAGGAGCCGCGCATGAGCCCGTCAGAATCCACATCTTCCACCGCTGCAACCACTCCCTTCGCAGAGTCGATGCGCGGTCAACAACCGCAGCCGCAAGACCGCCAGTTTCCGGAGCTGCTGCAAGATCTCTACAGCACCGCCAATCAGCGGCGCGAAGGCGGCGCCGAAACCATCGCCCCGCTGGCCAATGGCTGGTCGCGCATGGACGACAGCGCGCTGCAGCAGGCCGGTATCGACCCGGCGCTGCTGCACGATGCCAAGAGCGGCTTCGATGCCGCGTTCTATCGCAACGATCAAGGCCAGGTCGTGCTCGGCTTTTGCGGCACCGACGAAGGCAAGGACTGGAAGCACAACATCGGCCAGGGCCTGGGCTTTGACGATGCGCAATATGCGTCGGCGATCCAGCTGGGCAGCCAGGCCAGGCAGGCATTCGGCGACCAGGTGGTCATCGCGGGGCATTCGCTGGGCGGCGGACTGGCCGCGGCGTCGGCCATGGTCAACGACATCCCGGCAGTGACGTACAACGCCGCCGGCGTCAACGACCGCACGCTCGAACGCGCGGGCCTGGATGCATCGGCAGCCAAGGATTACGCCAGCAGCGAATTGATCCGCGGCTACCACGTCAAGAACGAAATCCTGACCCACCTGCAGGAAGACAGCATTCCGCTGAAGTGGACGATGCCCGACGCGGCCGGCCACCAGATCGAGTTGCCCGAACCGGACCCGCTATCGTTCGGCCAGCGTCTGGTGCCCGGCTTGATGCTCAAGCATCGCCTGGATCTGCACGGCATGGACTCGGTGATCAAGGCCCAGGACATGCAGGCGCCCGACCAGGCGCGGGCCGCACCGCTGCAGCCCGGCAGTCAGCTGTTCAACGACGCGGTGGTGCAGCTGGATGGCCAACGCGACCGGCTGGGGCTGCGCGATGACACGGCGTTTATCAACACGGCCGCCAGTGTGGCTGCACGCGCAGGCAGCGACGGCCTGCAGCGCATCGACCATCTGGTGCCCAACCGCAATGGCGATAGCCTGATCGCGGTGCAGGGGCGCATGGACGACCCGACGCATTTGCGTAGCCATGTCCGGACCGCCTCGGCCGCACACGAACCCGCGCACGGCAATGTCAGTCAGCTGCAGCAGCAAAACCAGCAACACGCCCACCCGCCTGCGCAACAGCAGGAAGAACAGCGCCGCGTCATTCAGCAGTAATCGGCGCCCCGTCTCACCGCAGGCGGCACACTGCCGCCTGCGGTGCAGACAACGGCAGTGGCATGCAGAGAGATCTCCATGCCGCATGCGCTGATCCTGCCGCGCTGGGCCGGCCGGACCATCGGCCGATCCCCCGCTACCCTGCCCCGGCCATCGCACGCAGCGTGATGCCGACCAGGTACGCCAGGTAAGTGCCGGTGGCGTAGCCCATCGTGCCCAGCAAGACGCCCACCGGCGCCAGCGCGGGATGGAAGGCGGCGGCCACCACCGGTGCCGAAGCCGGACCGCCGATGTTGGACTGCGAACCGATCGCAAAATAAAAGAACGGCACCCGCAGCCAGCGGCCCAGGCCCCACAGCAATGCGATGTGGACTGCGATCCAGATCAGGCCGAGCAGGAACAGCCAGGGGCGATCCAGTAGCGCCAGCAGATCCATCTGCATGCCGATGCAGGCGATCAGGAAATACAGCAGCAGCGAACCGATCTTGGACGCACCGGCGCCCTCCAGGTTGCGTGCGCGGGTAAAGCTCAACGACAACCCCACACTGGTGGCCAGAACCACCACCCAGACAAAGGGCGTGTCCAGACTGAACTGGCTGGCCCAGCTCAGGTGCGCCTTGCACCACGCTGCCAGCGGGTTGGCCAGCGCATGCGCCAGGCCGACCCCACCGAACGCCACCGCCACGATCACCATCAGGTCGGTCAGGCTGGGAATACGCGCATGCTCGGCCTGAAAGCGCGCCATGCGTTCCTGCAAGGCATCCAGCGCACGGGTGTCCGCCCCACTGCGCGCATCGATGGTCCGGGCGCGCCCGGCCAGGAAGATCAGCGCCGCCATCCAGACATACCCGACACCGACATCGACCACCGCAAACTGGCCGAAGGTGGTGGCGTCCACGTTGAACACTTCCCGCATCGCCAGCATGTTGGCGCCCCCGCCGATCCAGCTGCCGGCCAGCGCCGCCATGCCCGCCCAGGTATCGCCGGCCACGGTGGCCGGGTGCAGCCAGCCCATGACCCAGAACGCCACCACTGCGCCCAGCATGATGCTCAGCGACGCGCCCAGATACATGGCGACCAGCTTGGGCCCCAGCCCCAGGATCGCGCGCAGGTCGATGCTCAAGGTGAGCAGGATCAACGCCGCCGGCAGCAACACGTCACGGGCGATGGGGTTGTAGAGCCGCGTCGTGGCGCCGTCGATCAGGCCTACGGTGTTGTAGATGCCGGGTAGCAGATAGCACAGCAACAACGCCGGTACGACGGAATAAACCCGTCGCCACGGGCCCTGCTCGCGCGACGACGTCCAGAACACCGCGCCAAGCGTGGCGGCGATCAAGCCAAAGACGACGATATCGTTTTGAATCAGGGCAGAAGCAGGCGCAGTCACCGCGGGCAGGTATCCGGACAAGGGCCGCCAATGCGGATCGAACCGGGAGCGGCCGATGACGACGAATCTAGCCGACCATGCCGGCCGCGCAAACCCCGTGGGTCAGGTCGGGCGCATGACCGCAGTGATCAGCCGTGCGGTCCGTGGCGGTCATCGCGGCAGGTGCTCCACCGCGGCAGCGCTAGGATCCGCAACGACGTTGACCAGCACACCGGCGACGCCATCGCCGACGGCGGCCACCACCGGCTCTGGCGGCAATCGCGGTGGCGACCCACTGCAACTGCCGCGGATGGCACCTGGCGAACAGTCCGGCAACGACGAGCGCTGCAGACCTGCGGTTGGAACCTCAGCCGTAACGTCGCACCAGGCGCTCGCCATCGGCCGTATTCAGCACCACGCCGCTCGGCTGGCCGGTGGTCAGGCAATGCAGTTTGGCCATCAGTTCGGCGTTTTCCAGCGCGCCCTGCTCGCGCAGGTAACGCAGCGGCGACCACTGCGGGCGGGTGACCCACCAACCGCCCTGCTCGGGATGAATGCGTACAACATAACGGGACTCGTCCATGTGGCCTCCGGCCGGTAGGTGCTGCGCTGGAACAGTGGTGCACTGCAGCGCATCAAGGCGCCCGGCACCGGCATCGGGGATGTCGTACGGCTGCAATCACGCCAACATGCCCTTACTCAAGGGGCCGCGGGAGAGTGGCCGAGGGCCCCGCGTTTGGCATAGGCAGCATGCAGGTTTGGGAATGACGGCACTGTCAGGCGGAAACTGGCACCCGGGTAGGAAAATTCTCACGTGACACCGCTGACGCCCGCCGCTACATTCCGCCAAACGCAGTGAGGACATCGTCACAGCTGCCGCCACCAGGGCGCGGGCGATGCAGCAGGAGTTGCAGGGGCGCTTGGACACATCCTTGGGGAAGGGGTTGGCATGTATCTGCTCAGAAAATTCCAGTTTCCGGTCAAGACCGCGATGGTGGTGGGCTATGTCCTGGTGATCAGGGAAGCGCTGGTGCTGTGGTCCTGAGGCGCCGACGCCCATCGGCCCCGTGCGTCCCAGGCTGACCGATTGCGCCAGGCGTTACCCGTCATCGCGTCTCACTCCCGGTCGACCCAGCCCCGTTGCTGTGCGGCGACCAGATCGGCCGGGGTGTCCACATCCAGCGCCAGCGCCGGGGCGCTGACGCAGCCAAGCGCTTGCACATCCAGACCGGCAAACAGGCCGCGCAAGCCGGTGTCGGCCTGCAGTGCCACATCGGCCCAGGCCGCGTGGGTCACCACCGCGGGAATGCCGCGCACGCCGGCGTAGCCACTGGTGGCGCAGCCCGAGGCCGCTCGGTCGGCCTCTTCCAGCAACGCGCGCAGGTGTGGTGCGTCCAGCGCCGGTTGATCGCACCCCAGAATCAGGCTGCGGCGCACGTCGGGGTCGCCCTGCACATGCTGGCGCAGCGCCGCCAGGCTGGAACCCATGCCGGCGGCCCACCCGGCGTGCACCAGCACGTCCACCTCTAGCCCCTGCAGCACGTCGGCAAGTGCTTCCGCATCCGCACCCAACACCACCACGCAGCGGCGTGGCGCGGTCTGCAGTGCGATGCGTACGGCGCGGCGCAGCAACGGTTCGCCATCGCGCCGCAGCAACTGCTTGGATCGTCCCAGCCGGCTGCCTGCCCCGGCCGCCAACACCAATGCGGCGTGATCGCCGCTCATGCGCTCACGCTCGGTGTTGCGCACGACCCGCGAAGTGGACGTGCTTGCGCCTGGGTGGGCGACGCGGCGGCGCGTGCGCGTGCGCGGGAGGCGTGGGCATTCGGCGCCTGGAACGATGTGGCATCGACCCTGTTGCGCAATGCGTCGTCATAACGAGGAGCTGGTGACATGGCGACGTCGTACGGAGTGGAGACGACCTCAGCGTAGAAGCCGGACCGTGCGTGCGAAGTGACTGCGTGCTGTGCGCGCACTGTTTGCTGCGGCATTGGCCGCGTCGATTGCCCCACGCATCGACGCAGGTTGTGTCTGGCCGATCAAGCGCGCGTGGTGTTCAGGCGATCGCCGGTGATGGGATCGAGGCGCTCATCCGCCAGGTGCAGGATCGGCAACAGCGGGACATGTGATCCATGGATCGTGCACAACCACGGTTGTCGCCAGCCAGGTCGCCCGACGCGTCGAAGCAAAACAGGCTACCCGGCCACCACACACGCCTGCACATCCGCCACCGCCTGCGTGGCCTCGGCGATGATGCCCAGCGCGATGGTGTGCGGCGAGGAACGCCCCATACGCCAGCCAGCGGGCAGGCGCAGGCGTGCCAGCGCCGCATCGTCGTGCCCGAGTGCGCGCAATGCCTGCAGACGCTGTTCGCGTTTATGTCGACTGCCCAGGATGCCGATGCACGCCACCTCCGATGCCAGGCCACGGCTGGCTACCTGCACATCGATCGCGCTGTCGTGCGCAAGGCTGTACAAGGCAGTGCTTGCGTCCAGCTGTACGTCGTTCAAGGCATCGCCGAGCGCGCGGCGGTCATAGTGCTCGGCCGCCAGGCCGGGGGGCGGCTCGCCTGGGCCGTGCGGTCGCAGCACACGCAGCTCGATGCCCATCTGGCTGGCTAGCGTTATCAACACCAGCAACGCCGGATCCGCACCCACCACCACTAGCCGCAACGGCGGGCGATGCACGCGCAGGAACTCGCCAGGACGTACCTCGTGCGCAGTGGCGGGATAGCGCACTGCCCCGCTGGTGCGATCCAGCGCGACATAGAATGCCCGACGATGCTGACGCGCGTTGCGCCAGCGCGCCAGGTGCTCGGCCAGATCCGGCACCGGCCAGACCAGTACACCGATACGACCACCGCAGCTGAGCTGGATGTCCAGCACCTCGCTGCCTTCGCCATAATCCAGCCAGCGTGGCTGCCCGTCGCGCAGGGCCGCCATCGCCTCGTGCGCCACTGCCGCCTCCACGCATCCACCCGACACATACCCGGCAACCCGGCCATCGGCACCGATCGCCATCTCGCTGCCCAGCGGGCGCGGCGAGGAGCCTTGCACGTCGATCAGCGTGGCGATCGCCACACGCTGCCCGGCGCGATGCCAGGCGGTCAACACCGGTAGGAGATCGTCGTGCAGTGCATAGCTCGGCCATGCCGGCCACGCCGATTCGGCCGGCGTGACATGCGTGGCCGGAGCAACGACTGCGCTCACGCGCGCAGCAACGCGGGCAGATGCGGCAGCAACTTTTCCAGCGTGACCGGGTAATCGCGCACCCGCACGCCGGTGGCGTTGTAGACCGCGTTGGCGATCGCCGCTGCCACGCCGCAGATCCCCAGCTCGCCCACGCCCTTGGCCTTCATGGGTGACGACATCGGGTCGCTCTCTTCCAGGAACACCACGTCCTGATGCGGGATGTCCGCATGCACCGGGACTTCATAACCGGCCAGGTCGTGGTTGACGAAGAAGCCGAAGCGCTTGTCCAC
>NZ_JSZE01000141.1 GCF_000802365.1 Xanthomonas cannabis pv. cannabis | reverse complement strand
GGCCAAGGGCGACGTGCAGCGCACGCTGCTGGCTGGTGCGGCGCGCGAGGCGGCCAACGTCACTGATGCCGCCGCGCTGACCACGCTGTGCCACGGTCCGGGCGCGTGACCGCGCGCGCGAGGGTTGCGCCGGTCGTCTGCAGAGAGATCACACCCTCCACCTTCGGCAAGCGTGTGCTGCCGCTGACCTTGCATGCCGCGCGCGCGGCCGGTGGACGTGCGGCCGCTGCACCAGGACACGCACACCATGGCGTTTAAGTTGAACGCAAACCGCCGCATCGGCCTGGCGTTGCTGTGGCTGGCCTTGCTGGTGGTGGCCGGGATCTGGTTGAGCGAGACACTCAAGGTCACCGGCGACCTGCGCAAGTTCATGCCCGCCCCGCGCACGCCGGCGCAGAAACTGCTGATCGAAGAACTGGGCGAAGGCCCGGGCTCGCGGCTGCTGCTGATGGCGTTGTCCAATAGCGATCCGGATACGCTGGCGACGCAATCGCAGCTGCTACGCGAGGCATTGGCCGCGCAGCCGGCGTTGTTCGAGTTGGTCGCCAATGGCGGCACTGCCGGCCTGGATGCGATTCCCGAACGGTTGCTGCCCTATCGGTATCTGCTCAGCGACAGCTTCGACCAGGCACCGTTGGATGCATCGAACCTGCAGGCAGCGTTGCAGGCGCGCGTGCAGGATCTGGGTTCACCGGCAGCGGCATTGGTGGAGCCGCTGCTGCCGCGCGACCCCACGCTGGAAGTGCTGCATCTGGCCGAAACCCTGCAGCCGGCAGCCGCGCCGCAGACGCGTAACGAGGTGTGGTTCGACCGGGCCGGCAGCTCGGCCTTGCTGCTGGTGCAGACGCGCGCGGCCGGGTTCGACCCCACCGGCCAGCAACTTGCCTACGACGCGGTGCAGGCGGCGTTTGCCAAGGTCAGCAAGGGCACTGGCACGCGGCTGACGCTGACCGGGCCGGGCGCGTTTGCAGTGGAGATCACCGCGCGCACGCAAGGCGAGTCGCAGTGGATCGGCACGCTGGACACGGTGGGCCTGGTGCTGTTGCTGTTGATCGCCTACCGCAGCTGGAAGATTCCGGTGCTGGGCGTGTTGCCGTTGGCCAGTGCCGGGCTGGCTGGTCTGAGTGCCGTAGCGCTGCTGTTCGACGGCGTGCATGGCATCACCGTGGCCTTCGGGTTCACCCTGATCGGCGTGGTGCAGGATTACCCGATCCACCTGTTCAGTCATCAGCGGCCCGGCCTGGATCCGCGCGACAACGCGCGCCATCTGTGGCCCACGTTGGCTACCGGCGTGGTGTCGACCTGCATTGCCTATGTGACCTTTCTGTTTTCCGGCGTGGATGGCCTGCGGCAGCTGGCGGTATTCACCATCGCCGGGCTGGCGACTGCCGCCATCACCACACGCTGGTTGCTGCCGTGGTTGATCGACCCGGCGCCGCGCGACTACGCCGACTCGCGCATGCTGGCGCTGCTGTGGCGTGGCATCGCGCGGCTGCCGCGCCCACGCCTCAGCCTGGCGGCGATCGCAGTGATCGGCATCGCGGTGATCGCCTTTGCACCGGGGCAGTTCTGGCAGAACGATCTCTCCAAGCTCACCCCGGTGCCGCCCAAGGCCCTGGCCCAGGACACCCGGTTGCGTCAGGAACTGGGCGCCCCCGATGTGCGTTACGTGCTGGCGCTGCCGGCAGCCAGCGATGAGGCGGCGTTGCAGGCCAGCGAGCAGTTGCGCCCGCGCCTGGATGCGCTGGTGCGCGATGGTGCGCTGGTCGGTTACGACATGGCGGCACGCTATCTGCCCAGCGCCAAGACCCAGCATGCGCGTCAGGCCGCGTTGCCCGACGCCGCGCAGGCGCGCGCATTGACCGAACAGGCCGTCGCCACCACGCCATTCCGCGGCGATGCGTTTGCCCCGTTCCTGCAGGACCTGGAGACGGCCAAGCGTGCGCCGCCGTTGCGACCGAAGGATCTGGCCGGCTCGCCGCTGGCGACCTCGGTGGGCGGGCTGTTGCTGGGGCGCGGCGATCGCAGCACCGCCCTGGTGTCGCTGACGGGCCTGCGCGATCCATCGGTGCTGGCCACCGCCGTGCAAGGCAGTGGCGCACAACTGCTGGATCTGAAAGACGCCTCCGAATCGCTGGTGGCGGCCTACCGTGGCCGCGTGCTGGGCGCCCTGGTACTGGCAGCGCTGTTGCTGGCGGTTACCGTGGCGGTCGCGCTGCGCAGTCCGCGCCGCATCGTGCGCGTGCTGTTGCCGATGGCGCTGACCACGGTGCTGATCCTGGCGATCCTGCGTGGCACCGGTGTGGAGCTCAACCTGTTCCACCTGATCGCGCTGATCCTGGCCGCCGGCCTGGGGCTGGATTACGCGCTGTTCTTCGATCATGCCGGCGACGATCATGCCGACCAGCTGCGCACGCTGCATGCCTTGATCGTGTGCAGCCTGATGACGCTGCTGGTGTTTGCACTGCTGGCTGCATCGAGCATCCCGGTACTGCGCGCGATCGGCACTACCGTGGCGCTGGGCGTAATGTTCAATTTCATTCTCGCGCTGCTGGTCTCGCGTGAGCCGGCACTGGAGCGCAAACGCGATGGAGAGCCGCATGCAGGGACGTGACGCAATTGCCGCCTTGATTCCGCACCAGGGCAGCATGTGCCTGTGGGAAGAGCTGGTCCAATGGGACGCGCAGCGCATCGTGCTGCGCAGTCATGCGCATCGCAGCGACGCGCATCCGTTACGCGCCAACGGGCGACTGCGCGCTGTGCATTTGTGCGAATACGGCGCGCAGGCCATGGCCGTGCATGGTGGCCTGCTGGGCCGTGCATCCGGCAAGCCGGTACGCCCGGGCATGCTGGTGGCGCTGCGTGGCGTTGATCTGCATGTGACGTATCTGGACACGCTGCCGGATGCGATCGACTGCGACGCACAGGTGCTGATGCAGGGCGAGGACAGCCAGCAATACAGTTTTCGCCTGACCCACGGCGCGCAATTGCTTGCCGAAGGGCGTGCCACGGTGATGCTGGGCGCTGCACAGGCCCTGTAGGAGCACGCTTGCGCGCGATGAAGCATCACCGCCAAAGCCTCATCACGCGCGCGCTCCTGCCGGATGTGGGCGATCGATGCGGGCGCTCTATTCCTGCGCCTGCTGCCAGTCGTTAGGATGAGGCTCTTTCCGCCGTCTTTTACGCGGCTTTATCGGGACTGTCATGAGCACATCCATTCCGCAGCGTCGTGCACTGGTGACCGGTGGCAGCGGCGATCTTGGCGGTGCGATCTGCCGCCAGCTGGCGGCGCAGGGGCGGCATGTCATCGTGCATGCCAATCGCAATCTTGCGCGCGCAGAAGCCGTGGTGGCCGCCATCGTGGCCGACGGGGGCCACGCGGAGGCGGTGGCGTTCGATGTGGCCGATGCGCAGGCCAGCGGTGCGGCGCTGGAGCAGTTGCTGGAAGCCGGGCCGATCCAGATCGTGGTCAACAACGCCGGTATCCATGACGACGCACCCATGGCGGGCATGAATGTGCAGCAGTGGCATCGCGTCATCGATGTCTCGCTGCACGGGTTCTTCAACGTCACCCAACCGTTGCTGCTGCCGATGGCGCGCACGCGCTGGGGCCGCATCGTCAGTGTGTCGTCGGTGGCGGCGGTGCTGGGCAATCGCGGGCAGACCAACTACGCCGCCGCCAAGGCGGCCTTGCATGGCGCGACCAAATCGTTGTCGCGCGAGATGGCCAGCCGCGGGATCGCGGTCAATGTCGTCGCGCCCGGCGTGATCGAAAGCGAGATGGTCGGCGAAAGTTTTGCGCCGGAGGTGATCAAGCAATTGGTACCGGCCGGGCGCGTGGGCAAACCCGACGAGGTCGCCGCGCTGGTCGCCTTCCTGTGTTCGGAATCTGCCGGTTACATCAATGGCCAGGTCATTGGCGTCAATGGTGGGATGGGCTGAGGACGGCTGGCAAAACGCAGGCGCGTGGCGCGAGGTGGGCGCGGCCGGCCCTGTGGCTGGCCTCCAGTGCGCGACCAGGTTGGCCTCGGCGCTTGTGGAACCTTTGACGGCATGGACGCCGCCACGGCGCTCTTAGAACGGATTCACCGTGTGTTCCCGTAAACGGCGGGGTGTCGCGCCCTTGACCAGTCCTGCGTTGGAACGTCGCAACGGCGATGACGCTCATGCTCGTCCTGAGAGTGATTGAACGGTGCGGATGCGTCGGGTGTAGAGCGGTTGGCCTGTGGCTTTGCTGCAGGGGCCCTCGACCAAGCTTCAACAGACCCAAGTGAGGCGCGGAGCGGATCATCTGCGCCTTTGCTGCAGGGCCCTTGCCCGCCCACCATCGCAGGACACGCTGCAAGTACGTCCGTGTAGCTCCGTGGCGGCATCCATGCCGCCAAGGGTCCCGCGACGGTGGGCGGGCAAGGACCAGTGGAGATGGTCGGTGTGCATGGATCTCAACCAGCGGTCAGCAAGCTGGTGGCGCGGTGACCGTTGCTCTTCGACAAAACCACCGGCCAACTGTCTGGCGTGGTGTCCTCGCCATGGACGGGTTGACGGCGTGTCCCGCGAGCGGTGAGGGCGCCGCGCCCTCGACCAGACGTGAAGACAGTCAAGTGATTGCGATACGCACGATGCAGGCGTCGTTACCTGATTGCTTGATCCCGGCAGCAAGGCGCAGAGCGGATGGTCTGCGCCGTTGCTGCAAGGACCAGTCGAGATGGTCGGTCCGCAGGGTTTTCAATAAAGCGGCCGCCTAACTATCCGGCGAGAGCGTCGCGCATGCGACGCCCGCCAGAACTCACCGCGTATCGGCGCGCTCGCTCAAGCTCACGCCGCGTCGGCGTACCACGTGGCCGTCAGGATCGGCGCGCCGCTGGCAGTGGCGGTCAGCGCATCCAGGCCGTGGTCGGGCAGGGCCGGGTGGCGCTGGCGTGCCTGCTGCAGGATTTCGCGGGCCAGCACTGCCATCTGCGCCACGTTGGCGTGGATGCGCGCGACGAAGGCGTCGTCGTCCAGGGTGTCGTTCAACGCGCCATTGAGTTCGTTGAACCAGCCGATCAGGTACTGATCCAGCAGGCGTCCTTCGCCGCCGGTGATGCCCCGTTCGGTGTTGCGCACGCCCCAGTCGTGCAGCACGCGTTGCATGGCCAGATTCATGTCGCGCGCGTAGAGGAAATCTGCCTTCATGCGCGAGAGCAGGCTCAGGTCGGCGATGCGCCCGGCGCAGAACAATGGCGCCAGCAGCGACCAGTAGTAGGTGTAATCCCAGATCACCTTGACCGGCATGACCTGCTCGTCGCCGAACAGTGCGTACTGGTCCTGATACAGGGTCAGGGTGTTTTCGTAGAACGAGAAATACAGTTGCTGGTACAGCTCCACATACGGGCTGAGCGACTTGCCGGCGCGATCGCGGCCGATCAGTTCGCAGATGTAGGTGTTGGAGATGGCGATGAAGTCGCTGCCGGGCGAATAGAACGGGTCCAGGAACAACCCGGCCTCGCCGGTGAGCGCCCAGCGCTGCGATGAAAACACCTGCTTGCAACCGTAGGAGAACTTGCGCAGGAACAGGAAGTCCTGCAGCCGGTAGTCGGCCTTGTCGAGCGTGGCGGCCACCTGCGGTTGATGCAGGCGCAGCCAGTCCATGGCTTTGTCGTGGGTGTTCATCGTCTCCAGCGGATGCATGTCCGCATCGCAGACGATACCCAGCGAATGCGCGCCCGAGGACAGCGGGATCAGCCAGAACCAGTAGCCCGGCCCGCACATGTGATTGGTCGAGCGCCAGCGATCGGGCGGGGTGCAGCGCTGCAACCAGCTGCTGTCCTGCGACCAGCCATTGGGGTCGATCAGCCCTTCCACGCGCCACCACACGGCGTTGGCGTTGTGCGCGTTGTCCTGCGCCAGGCCGAGCTTGCGCTTGAGCAGGCCGGCGCGCCCGCTGGCATCCACCACCCAGCGCGCGCGCAGCGTCGTCTGCACGCCCGCCTGTTCGTAACGCACCGCGTGATCGGCCTCGTCCCCGGACAACTCAACGCCCTTGACGCTGCAGCTGTCGAGAAAGGTGATGCCCTGCGCGCGGGCGCGTTCGCCGAGGAAATTCTCGAAGCGGCCACGGTCGATCTGCCACGACGGTGTCGGCAGGATCTTGCTCACGCCCAGTTCGGTGCAGCGGTCGATGTCGTCGCGCTTGTCGGAGAAAAAGAAGCGGAAGCCGAACTTGCGGATCTGCTCCGTCTCCAGGTGCTCGCGCAGGCCCAGTACATCGGCGAAATAATGCGCTCCGATTTCCACCGTGGATTCGCCGACCTTGAAGGCGGCCTCGCGCACCGGGTGCGCGCGGCGCTCCAGCACGGTGATCGCCAGCTCCGGATCGCGTTGCTTCAGTTGCAGGGCCAGGCTCAGCCCGGCCAGTCCACCACCGGTAATGACGACATCGGTACGCTGTGCATTCATGGGGACGGGTTGCTCTTGGTGACCGCCGGCACAGTAGCAAATTCGCCGTCGGCATCGTCAACGATCACCGGGTTGGCGCGCACGTTGCGGTATTCGCGCCAGATGTGCCCGTACGTCCAGGCCTGGACGACCACGTGCAAGGTGATTTCCCACAAGTCGCGCACCAGCCGGAAGTGGCTCTTGCGGAAAGTGCCGGGCGCACTGCCGGCGTA
This sequence comes from Xanthomonas cannabis pv. cannabis, assembly GCF_000802365.1. Lineage (GTDB taxonomy): Bacteria > Pseudomonadota > Gammaproteobacteria > Xanthomonadales > Xanthomonadaceae > Xanthomonas > Xanthomonas cannabis. The sequence continues at coordinate 5,672 of NZ_JSZE01000141.1, read as the reverse complement.
GCGGGTTTCGATCGGCACCGCGACCACGCGCGCACCGGCCTGGCGCGCGGCCGAAATCAGCAACTGCGCTTCGAACACGAAGCCTTCGCCGGGCACGTCGGGCAGGGTGAACACCGAGGCCGGGTAGAGCCGCTGCCCGCTCTGGCTGTCCACCAGCTGGAAGCCGCAGGCCCAGGCGATGCCCCAGTCGCCGAAGTCGTTGCCGATCCGGCGGATGGTGGGCTGGGTGGCGCGCTTGCGCATGCGTGCACCGACGATCACGCAGCCGGGATGCCGGTTGGCCGCCGCCAGCAGGCGCGGGAAGTCGGCGGCCTTGTGCTGGCCGTCGCCGTCCATGGTCATCACCGCACGCATGCCCATCTGCTGGGCGCGTGCAAACCCGCTGCGGAGCGCGGCGCCCTTGCCCCTGCGTTGCGGGTGGCGGATCAGGATGACAGGCAGGTCGGCGATGCAATCGGCCGTGCCGTCGTCGGAGCCGTCGTCGATCACGATCACATGCGAGCAATAGGTCAGCGCATCGGTGACCACTTCGCGGATGCGCAATGCCTCGTTGAGGGCCGGCACCAGGATGGCGGTGTCTTCGCGGCTCAGGGGAACCCGGCTCATCGTTGCAGCTCCACATGCAGCACGCGGCCAGGGCCGGCATGCAGTGCCACGGCCTTGCCAGCGCCGGCCAACAGCTCGAACAGCGGCAGCATCGGCGCCATTGCGTTGCCGGCGACATGCCGCGACAACGGTCCCTCGGCTGGCGAGGGCACGCCGTCGTCCAGCCGCGCCTGCAGTTGCGGCTTGCCGGCCTGGCCGGCACGGCCCAGCACCAGCGCGCCCCCGAGCAGGCCCTGGCTGGGCGAGATCCGGCCCAGCGGCCCGACCGAGCGCGCGTCGTAGCCGGCCAGCAGCACCGCATCCACGCCGTCGGTGAGCTGCACCAGCGCTTCCAGCAGGCCTTGCGCGAAGCTGGCCGCGTTGGCGCTGATCGCGGTGGTCGGGGTCATCGCACCGGCGCCGATGGTCCAGTAGCCGGCCGCGGCGTTGTGCACCGAGTTGTGGAACTTGGTCGGCGAGATGGCCAACGGGTCGCTGGCCAGGGTGGTGCACATGTAATCGGTGATGGCCAGATCGCCGTGGGTGGAAGTGAAGACCGAGGGCAGGCTGGTCGGGGCGCGTCCGGCGGCCGTGCAGGCGGCCAGCGCGGCTTCCAGCGACACCGCCACCGTGTCCGGTGCGCGACGGCGTTCATTGGCGGCCAGCAGCTGCGGCGCCGGACGCGCCGGGGTGTCCTGCAGCGCGCCGCCGTGCACGAAGGCCTGCGCGGCCTCCCAGTGGGGCAGGCCCTGGGTCCAGAAGCCGATGCCTTCGATGGTGGCGGTCATCATCAGCGTGCCCGCCCGAACAGCAGCGAGCAGTTGTTGCCGCCAAAACCGAAAGAGTTGTTCATTGCGTAATCGATCCGGGAGTGGGCAGTATCGAAACGGATCTGCGGGCCGCAGGCCGGGTCGGGCACCTCGCTGTTGAGGGTGCCGGGCAGCAGGTCGTCGCGCAGCGCCAGCAGTGCGATCACCGATTCCACGATGCCGGCCGCGCCCAGGGTGTGCCCGGTCCAGGCCTTGGTCGAGCTGGCGTGCAGGGTATCGGGGAAGATCGCCGCCACCGCAGCCGCTTCCACGCTGTCGTTGGCCGGGGTGGCAGTGCCGTGCAGGTTGAGATAGCCCACCGCGCCCGGCTCCAGGCCGGCACGTTCGAGCGCGCCGCGCATCGCCAGCTGCGCGCCCAGGCCCTGCGGATGCGGCGCGGACATATGGTGCGCATCGCTGGATTCGCCATAGCCATACAGCCACAGCGCCGCGTCCGGCGCCGCCTCGGTGCGTTCGACCAGCGCAAAACCGCCGGCCTCGCCCAGGCTCAGCCCGACCCGGCGTGCGTCGAACGGCTGGCACATCTCCGGCGCCACCACCTGCAGCGAGTTGAAGCCGAACAGCACGCTGCCGCACAGCGTGTCCACGCCACCGACCAGGGCCGCGTCGATCACCCCGGCGGCCATCAGCCGCGCTGCCTGCGCAAACACCTTGGCGCTGGACGAACAGGCGGTGGCCACGGTGACGCTGGGGCCGCGCAGGCCGGTGGCGTGCTGCACGAAGTCGCCCAGCGAATGCGGCGTGTGCACGATCGGGCGCTCCAGATCGGGCGGGAAGCGCGCGCCGTCGGCGTCTTCCACCAACCGTGTATAGGCCTCTTCGCTGGCACCGATGCTGGAGGTGGAGGTGCCGATGATCACCGCCACACGCTCGGCGCCGTAGCGCTGCGCGGCGGCCTGCGCCGCGTCCAGCAGGCCATCCTGCTGCAGGGCCAGCCAGGCCAGGCGGTTGTTGCGGCAGTCCCAGCCTTGCAATGTGGCGGGCAGGACCACGTCTTCCACGCCGTCGACGCGGCCGATCCAGCAGGGCAGCGGTTGCGGCCCGAAGTCGTTGCGACGCAGGCCGCTGCGCTGCGCCCGCAGGCCGGCGGCCTGGGCCGCGAGACCGGCACCGAGCGCGGTGGTGGAAGTGAAGGCGGTGACGGCGACCGGGGCCATCTGGGACGAATGCTGCGCTTGGCTCACGGTGGTCTGGCTGGCAAAAAGTGCTCGCAGTATATCGATGGCGTGGCTGGGCTCCGTCGATGGCGCAACTGAACGCGCCGGTCATGTCGCTGACGCAGCTGGGATTTTTCGCAGCTGCCGCGCTTTCGCCGTCGCCGCAATTGGGACACAATCCTGCGGCCCACCTCTCTTACGAGCGCGATCACGCGCGCATGCACGCCTACGTCTATAAAAGCCAACGCAAGCAGGACACCTTCGTCTATCTCGCCACGCGTGACGACTTCTCCGGTCTTCCCGCTGCCGTGCACACGCAGCTGGCGCCATTGACCTTCGTGCTGGAGGTGGCGTTGACGCCTGAGCGGCGCCTGGCGCAGGCCGATGCGGCCACCGTGCGCGAGGCGCTTGGCAAGCACGGGTTCTATCTGCAGCTACCCAAGACGGTGGTGCTGGCGGGCGAGTGCGACCATGACTGAGCCGCAGCGTGCCGCGCGGGTGCGCGCCGCCGCCCTGGCTGGCGCCGCCGGTGTGGGGTTGTCCCTGCTGGGCGGGTTTGGCGGCGGCATTGCCGCGGTGAGTCTGTGGCTGGCCCAGCCGGCCTTTGCCTTGGCGGTGTCGTGGGCGCGCGGCAGCCGCGCGCTGGCGACCCAGCCGCGTGCCATCGCCCAGACGCTGCCACCGTTGCTGACGATCTGGGGCGTCGGGCTGCTGGCGTTGGCCGCACTGATCAGCTGGCCGCTGACCGCCCTGCGCGACAGCGGCAGCCTGGCCGCGGCGCTGGCGCTGAGCGTGGCGATCAGCGCCGCGTTGCTGGGCCTGTGGCGGACCTGGCCGTTGTGGGGCGAGGTCGAGCGCGACGGTGGCGCGCTGGCGCCGCGCTGGCATGCGCTGGCCACGCAGGAATTGCATGCCTGGCGTGGCCTGCTGGCAGCCGCGCTGGTGCTGGCGGTGTGCACGCTGGGGGTGGCGCTGGCCTGGCCGGGCTGGTTGTCCGACAGCCTGCGCTGGGGCCTGGCGCTTGCCGCGGCCGCGTTGCTGCCGGCTGCCCACCTGCTGCTGCAACGCACCGCCGCACCGACCCGTAGCGATGCGCCGGTGGCACGCCAGGCGGCCGATTTCTTCAATGAGGCCGCCGCCGAGCCGCGCCCGCTGGAGCCGGTGGCCCAGCATCAGCTGGTGCCCGAATTGTTCGAAGCCGCGCGCAGCGGCCGGGTGGATCGCGCGCTGCAGTTGCTGGAGGCCGGTGCCGACCCGCAGGCGATGCCGCTGCCGGAATGGCGCGACCAACGCAGCCTGCCGGCACTGGCGGCGGTGCTGCCGGACCTGCGCCTGTTGCGCGAGTTGATCGTGCGGCGCGTGGACGTCAACCAGCCGCACCGCGGCATGACCCCGCTGCTGGCCGCCACCCGCGACAGCTGGCATGGCCGCCCGGATGCGGTGATGACCCTGCTGGCCAACGGTGCCGACCCGCGCGCCAGCGACAACGACGGCAACACCCCGTTGCACCATGCGGTACGCAGTTCCGACCCCGGCGTGGCCGCGCTGTTGCGCGATGCCGCCGCCGACCTCGATGCGCTCAACAACGACGGCCACTCGCCGCTGGCAATGGCCTGCCAGGTCGGCAACTGGCGGCTGGCGAAATTCCTGCTGGAGCGCGGTGCCCATTCCGAACCGGACGGCGGCGCACCGGTGCTGCTGGCAGCCGCCGGCACCGAAGAGGACGACCCGGCCGGTGTGCAGCTGCTGCTCAAGCACAAGGCCCGTGTGGATGCGCGCGACCGGCAGCGCCGTAGCGCCCTGCACGAAGCCGCGCTGGCGGGCCATGGCGACATCGTCGAGGCGCTGCTCTCGGCCGGGGCCAACCTGGAAGCGCGCGATCTGCTCGGCCGCACGCCGTTGCTGGACGCCGCGCGGCAGGCGCGCAGCGCGGTGCTCGAACGCCTGGTGGCGCGCAAGGCCGATGTCCTGGCCGTCGATGGCGAGGGCCGCAATGCGGTGATGCTCGCCTGCGCCGCCGACAGCGTCTCGCCGGCACTGATTCGCCGCCTGCTGGATCTGCAGGTACCGGCCGACGCGGCCGATGTGCATGGCCGCCACGCCGTGGACGTGGCGGCCGAAGCCGGGCGCTGGGCGATCGTGCAGTTGCTCGATCCGGCCTACCCGCTGCCGGCCGCCGTCAGCGACGCCCCGGGCGATACCCCGGGCGATATCCCGGGTGGGACCGTGTTGCCGGATCGCCCGCCATTGGTGCTGCTGCGCGAAGGCCTGCAGTTCGGCCAGCGTGATGGCCTGACCGCCCTGGCGCGGTTGTGCGGCCCGGAAGAACTCGGCGGCCTGCTGCACGACGCGCACCTGGCGCTCAATGCCGATGCGGTCGACTGGCTGTTGCGCCACGGCGCCGATGCCGAAGTGCGCGATGCCTGCGGCGATGTGCCCATGTTTGCGCTGCTCTCGCGCGGCGTGGAGGCGGTGCCGGCCATGCAGGCCCTGCTGCGCCATGGCGTGTCGCCGGCCGGCGCCGGTGGGCTGACCCGGCTGCTCAGTGCCTGCGTGCAGCACGACGCCGCGTCGCGCGGGCTGGAACAGTTCGCGCTGGAATTGCTCGACCGCGGCGCCGACCCGTTCGCGCCGTCGGCGGCGGGCGACCCCCCATTGTCGCTGGCGGTGCGGCTGGGCTGGCTGCGCCTGCAGCAGTGGCTGCTGGAACACGGGGTGGACCGCGAAGCGCGCGACAGCCATGGCATGACCGCACTGCATCTGGCCACCGCGCTGGGCCGCGACGCGTCGCTGAAATTACTGGTCAAGCAGGGCGCCTCGCCGGAAGCGCGCGCTGCCGACGGGCAGACCCCGCTCGGCGTGGCGTTGTCGATCGGCCGCCGCGATCTGGCCGACTGGCTGGACTGGCGGATCTGGTCGCTGCCGCGCCGCACGCTGCGCGAGGCCGATGTGCCGTCCGCGGCGATGACCGGCGACACCGACGCCGTGCGTCGCCTGATCGACCTGGGCCTGCCGGTGGATGCCGTCGACGCGCAGGGCTGCACCGCGCTGCTGCGTGCGGCCGGTGGCGGCCATCTGGGCGTGGTGGCGCATCTGCTCG